>JBJMIH010000146.1:0-30457 GCA_045806985.1 Mycobacteriales bacterium
CGCACGCTCGCCCTCGACGTGGTCGGCGTGCTGTGGACCGTCCCCGTCACCGGCGGCACCGCCCGCCGGCTGACCAGCGACCTGTACGACATCGCGCAGCCGGAGTGGTCGCCGGACGGCCGCACGCTGGTGTTCCAGTCCTACCGCGACGGCGCGTTCAACCTCTGGACGGTGGATCGCGACGGCGGCGAGCCGCGGCGGCTCACCCGCGGGCCGTACGACCACCGCGAGCCGCGCTGGTCACCGGACGGCCGGACGCTGGTGTTCTCCTCCGACCTGTCCGGCAGTTACGGCGTGTACACGTGCGACCGGCACGGCGACGGGATCGCGGCGGTCGCCGACACGGCCGCCGAGGAGTACGAGCCGGCCTGGTCACCGGACGGGCGGCGGATCGCGCTCGTCGTCGCCAACACCCGGATCGACGTGGTCGAGCTGGCCACCGGCGCGCGGAGCACGCTGGTCACCGTCCCGACGGGCGCTGTCAATGCGGTCATCCACGGCCCGGCCTGGACGCCGGACGGGTCCGAGGTGCTGTACACGCTGGTCGCGAACGGCACGAGCGTGCTGATGCGGTCGGGCTCGACCACCCCGGTGGTCGCCGACGAGGAGGTCTTCCCGTTCCGCGTCTCGTGGCTGCCGGGCGGCGAGCTGGTGTACACGGCCGGCGGGCACGTGCGGCGGCGGCCGCTCGCCGGCGGGCCGGCCCGGACGATCGAGTTCGCCGCGCCGGTCGCGGCGGTCACGCCGCGCTACCGGAAGCGGCACCGCGACTTCACCTCCGCCACCCGCCGGCCGGTGGTCGGCATCGGCAGCCCCACGCTCTCCCCGGACGGCCGGCAGCTCGCGTTCCGGGCGCTCAACGACCTGTACACGATGCGGATCGGGCAGGCCCCGGCGCCGCTGACCGGCGACACGTGGTGGAAGTCCGACCCGGCCTGGTCGCCGGACGGGCGGTACCTGTCCTACTCCACCGACCGCGGCGGCAAGCTCGACATCTGGCTCCGCGACCTGGCCACGGGTACCGACCGGCAACTCACCCACCTGCCCGGCGCGGCGGCGGTGTCCGGGAGCTGGTCGCGGGACGGCACGATGCTGGCGTTCCTCGACCAGACCGGTGCACTGTGGACGGTCGAGATCGCGTCGGGCGATGTCCGGCAGGTGTACCCGGCCACCTTCGAGCCGGGCCGGCCGAGCTGGTCGGCGGACGGCCGGACGATCGCGCTCGCCGCGATCAGGCCGTACTCGGCCCGCTACCGCGAGGGCCTGAGCAAGATCCTGCTGGTGGACCGGGCCACCGGCGCGGGCGCCTACGTCGACCCGCTGCCGGACCGGTCGATCCAGACCCGCGGCGACGACGGGCCGGTGTGGTCGCCGGACGGCACGATGATGGCGTTCGTCGTCGCCAGCGTGCTGTGGGTGCTGCCGGTGCACCCGGACGGCACGCCGGCCGGCCCGGCCCGGCAGCTCACCGACGAGGTGACCGACGCGCCGTCGTGGAGCGGCGACTCGCGCACGCTGCTGTACCTCAACAACGGCCGGCTGCGGCTGGTGCCGGCGGCCGGCGGGCCGGCCCGCACGGTGCCGATGGGTGGCCTGAGCTGGATGAACGCTCAGCCGCGCGGCCGTACCGTCATCCACGCCGGGCTGCTGTGGGACGGGTCAGCCCGCGAGCTGCGCCGGGACGTGGACGTCGTGGTGGACGGGCCGCGGATCAGCGCGGTCGAGCCGCACCGGCCCGGCCGCGACGGCGCGGTGGTCGACGCGCGCGACGGGGTGGTCGTCCCGGGCCTGATCGACATGCACAACCACCGGGAGATGCAGGGCTACAGCTACGGCGACCGGCAGGGCCGGCTGTGGCTGGCGCTCGGCATCACCACCACCCGCTCGCCGGGCAGCCCGGCGTACCACATGGTGGAGGAGCGGGAGGCCGTCCAGTCCGGGGCGCGGATCGGGCCGCGGTACTTCGCCACCGGCGAGGCCGTGGACGGGCCGCGGATCTTCTACAACTTCATGCGGCCGACGTTCGACGACCGGCAGCTCGCGCTGGAGCTGGAGCGGGCCGGCGCGCTCGACTACGACCTGATGAAGGCCTACGTCCGGCTGCCGACCGAGTGGCAGCGCGCGGTCATCGAGTGGTCGCACCGGCACGGCGTGCCGGCGACCTCGCACTACCACTACCCGGCGGCGGCGTTCGGCGGCGACGGGATGGAGCACGTCGGCGCGACCAACCGGTTCGGCTACTCGCGGACGGTGACCGCGCTCGGCACCGGGTACTCCGACGTGGTCGACATCTTCGCGCGGTCGCGGATGGCGCGGACGCCCACGCTGTTCGCGTCGGTGACGCTGTTCGCCGAGGACGACTCGCTGGTCACCGACCCGCGGGTGACCACGCTGTACCCGGTGTGGGAGTACGCCACCCTGATGGCGGCGGTGACCGCGGCGAAGACCACCGACCAGACCGTGACCAGGGCGAACCTCGCCGCCCAGGTCGCCCAGCTGCTGGCGATCGTGCGGTCCGGCGGGCGGGTCATCACCGGCACCGACTCGCCGATCGACCACACCGCGGTGAGCACGCACATGAACCTGCGGGCGCTGGTGCGGTACGGCTTCACCCCGTACGAGGCGCTGGTGACCGCGACCAGCGTGGCCGGTGACTTCCTGGACGAGCCGGTGGGCCGGATCCGGCCGGGAATGCTCGCCGACCTCGCCGTCCTCGGCGGCGACCCGCTCACCGACATCCGCCAGGCCGCCAACGTGCGGGCCGTCATGACCCACGGCACGCTGCACACCCCGGCGGACCTGATGGCCCCGTTTGCCAACCCGACCCCCGCCCCGGCCAGCCGGCTACTGCCGCCGGTCCCCCCGCACCCCGCCAACGAGGCCTACTGGTGGCACCACCCGCACTACCTGGAGACCGCCAGGCGCTCCTGCTGCACCGGGAGTTAGTGGGCTGGCAGCCCGTAGCGAGGAGGGACACATCGTGTGGTCGGGAATGTCGAACCTGGGGTCGGGCCGGACCCGTTCGGTCAGCCCGGAGAACCCGACCGGCGCGAAGGGCTCCGGCGGCGGCGCCACCGAGGGGACAGGCGCCGCCGCCGGCCGGGACCTCGGCCCCGGCTGGAAGATCTCGCCGAGCATCGAGGTCGCCGCCGGCGCCACCGCCGTGCTCGCCGACCTGGACGGGCCGGCGGTGATCCGCCACCTGTGGGTGACGACGCACCCCGACCACTGGCGGTCGCTGGTGCTGCGGGCGTACTGGGAGGACGCGGGCGAGCCGGCCGTCGCCGTCCCGCTCGGCGACTTCTTCTGCTCGGGCTGGTGCGAGTTCGCCCAGGTCAGCTCGCTGGTCGTGGCGGCCAACCCGCATGGCGGCTTCAACAGCTACTGGGAGATGCCGTTCCGCCGCCGGGCCCGGCTGACCCTGGAGAACCTCGGCCCGGCGCCGGCTGTCGTGTACTTCCAGGTCGACTACGAGCTGACCGAGGTGCCGGAGGCGGCCGGGTACCTGCACGCCGCCTGGCGGCGGTCCAACCCGCTGCCGTACCGGGAGACGCACACGATCCTGGCGGGGGTGCGCGGCGCCGGCCACTACGTCGGCACCTACCTGGCCTGGGGAGCGAACGCGCCGGGCTGGTGGGGCGAGGGTGAGATCAAGTTCTATGTGGACGGTGACGGCGAGCTGCCGACGATCTGCGGCACCGGCACCGAGGACTACTTCGGCGGCGCGTGGAACTTCGACGTGCCGGGGCAGGGCTACACCGCGTACACCACGCCCTACCTGGGCCTCCCCCAGGTGCTGCCGCCCGACGGCCGGTACCGCAGCCAGCAGCGCTTCGGCATGTACCGCTGGCACCTCCCCGACCCGATCCGCTTCGCCACCGACCTCCGGGTCACCATCCAGGCCCTCGGCTGGCGCTCCGGCGGCCGCTACCTCCCCCGCCAGGACGACATCGCCTCCACCGCCTGGTGGTACCAGGACCAACCCGCCGGCCTCCCCGCCCCGCCGCTGGACCCCGACACGCTGGAGGTTCTCTGACGGGTCACGCGGCGGCGCGCTGGCTGCGGCGGCACGGGGTGATGGAACGATGGGCGCGTGAGCCGTGCCGTCGAGGACACCAACCGGCGGATGCTGCGGGCCCGCGACGCGATGGACCGGTCGTACGCCGAACCGCTCGACATCCCGGCGCTGGCCCGGATCGCGCACGTGTCCAGGGCGCACTTCATCCGGACGTTCCAGGCCACGTTCGGCGAGACGCCGCACCGGTACCTGCAACGGCGGCGGGTGGAGCGGGCGATGTACCTGCTCCGCGCCACCGGCCGCAGCGTCACCGAGATCTGCCACGAGGTCGGCTTCAGCAGCCTGGGCACGTTCAGCCGGACGTTCAGCGAGATCGTCGGCGAGCCGCCGTCGGAGTACCGGCGGCGGCTCGGCCCGATCCCGGACGTCCCGAGCTGCTTCGCCATGTCCTGGATGCGACCCAGCACTTTCGGAGAAGGCGGGCGGCCCCGCCGGCCGCTAGCGTGACCTGCATGTTCAACATGATCACGCACTCGCAGATCTTCGTGCTCGACCAGGACGAGGCCCTCGACTTCTACGTCGGCAAGCTGGGCTTCGAGGTCAACACCGACATCGACCTGGGCTTCATGCGCTGGCTCACCATCAACGTGCCCGGCCAACCCGGCAGGGAGATCCTGCTGGAGAAGCCGGGGCCGCCGTCCATGGACGAGGCGACCGCGGAACAGGTCCGCGAACTCGTCACCAAGGGCGCCGCCGGAGGCTGGTTCATCCTCACCACCGACGACTGCCGGAAGACCTACGAGGCCCTCCTCGCCAAGGGCGTCGAGTTCACCGACCCGCCCACCGAACGCCCGTACGGCATCGACTGCGGCCTCCGCGACCCCTTCGGCAACCGCCTCCGCCTCGGCGAGGTCTTCGACAATCCCCCCGAGCGTTAACCGCAGCCCCGCGACAGCCCGGGAGCTGTCAGCTCCCGGGTGTCGCCACGGGAGGGGCCACACCGAGTTGGCGGAGCTGGGCGAGGACGTCGACGACGCCCCAGATGTCGGCGATGCGGCCGTCGTCGCCGACCCGGAAGATGAAGATCTCGTTGTAGGTGACGGACCTGCCGGTCGGTGGGATGCCCATGTATTCGCCCTGGTGGGTGCCGGTGACCACCTGCCTGCCGACGACCCTGTCACCCTCCGCGATCAGGTCCTCGGCGGTGATCTTCAGGTCGGGATAGGCCCGCAGGAGGATCTCCCACACCTGCTTGACTGCCCGCGCCCCCGTCGCGTTGACCGGCAGCGGCGTGCCGAGCCGGACGTCGGGGGCGACCGTGTCGTCGATCGTCT
The DNA here is from genome assembly GCA_045806985.1 of Mycobacteriales bacterium. GTDB lineage: Bacteria > Actinomycetota > Actinomycetes > Mycobacteriales > JBJMIH01 > JBJMIH01. The sequence continues at coordinate 5,353 of JBJMIH010000146.1, forward strand.
TCGAGATCAACTCGAGGTCGCCGGTGTTGACGGCCTCGTGAAGGCGCATGAAGGTGGCCTTGTTCCGGGTTTCCTGATCCGTAGGCATACCGCTATGACCCGCGCCGGGCGAGGGATGTGACATGAATGATCAGGATCGGCTGGCCGAGCGCTTCGAGCGGCACCGCCCCCGCCTGCGGGCCATGTCGTACCGGATGCTCGGCTCGCTCAGCGAGGCCGACGACGCGGTGCAGGAGGCGTGGCTGCGGCTCAGCCGGGCCGATGCCGGCCAGGTGGACGACCTGGCCGCGTGGCTGACCACCGTCGCCGGCCGGATCTGCCTGAACGTGCTGCGCTCGCGGGCCGCCCGGCGCGAGGAGCCGCTCGGCCCGCACCTGCCCGACCCGATCGTCTCCGACCCGGAGGGTGCGGCGGTGACCGCGGACTCGGTCGGCCTCGCCCTGCTGATCGTGCTCGACACGCTCACCCCGGCCGAACGGCTGGCCTGGGTCCTGCACGACGTGTTCCAGGTGCCGTTCGAGCAGATCGCCGCCATCGCCGACCGCTCCGAGCCGGCGGTACGCCAGCTCGCCAGCCGCGCCCGCCGCCGCGTCGGCTCGGCGGCCGCACCCCCCGACACCGACCTCGCCGCGCAGTGGGAGCTCGTGGACGCGTTCCTCGCCGCCTCCCGCGACGGCGACTTCGACGCGCTGCTGGCGGTGCTCGACCCCGACGTCGTGCTCCGCGCCGACACCGGCACGGCGGGCGCACGCCCGTCCCGAATCGTGCGTGGAGCCCGCACCGTGGCCGGGCAGGCGGTCGAGTTCGAAAGGCTCGCCCACACCGCCCGCCGCGTGCTGGTCAACGGCGCGCCCGGCATGGTCGTGTTCGCCGGCGACCAGCCCTACTCGGTACTCGCCTTCACCATCGCCCGCGGCCGGATCCTCGAGCTGAACATCCTCGCCGACCCCGCCCGCCTCCCCCACCTGAACCTGGTCAGCAGACCTGGAGGCCGTACATCTGGCCGAGGGGGTCGGCGATGAGTTCGACCCGGGCGCCGTCGGGGTCGCGGAAGTAGATCGAGGTGCCGCTCTCTTCCTGGTAGTCGATGGCGGCCTCGTCGAGGCGCGACGCAGCCGGGTCCAGCGGGCCGGTTCCACGGCGATGGCCAGGTGGTGCAGGCCGCCGAGCACCTCGGCGTACGGGCCCAGGTCGAGGCCGGGCAGGTCGAAGAAGGCGAGCAGGTTCCCGTTGCCGACGTCGAAGAAGAAGTGGCTGGAGCCCGGGTAGTCGCGGTTCTCCACGATCTCGGTGAGCGGGAACTCCAGCACGTCCTGGTAGAACCGCACCGTCCGCTCGACGTCGGCGCTGATCAGCGCCGTGTGGTGGATGCCGCGGGCCGACGACGCCGGGCGCTCGCCGGGCGGGCGCAGGTGCGCGGCCCGGATGCGGTCACGTTCGGCCGCGAGCGCGGCCAGGTCGGAGGCCGTCATGCCGTCCAGCGTAGGCCGGCAGGGACGTTTTCGTGCCGAACCCGGTACGGGCCCCGGTACAAGTGACCCCATGACGAGAGCTCTGACCGTGAAGAGGGTGGCCACGACGCTGGCCGCCCCGCTGCTGGCGGCCGGCCTGGCCGCCGGCGTGGTCGTGGCGGGCGCCGGGCCGGCCTCCTCGGCCCCGACCACCCTCACCGCCGCGAACTTCCACCTCCAGCAGACCGCGTACAGCGGCGTGATCGGCCAGCTGGACACGCTGCTGCCGCACGCCTCCGTCGGCCAGGTGCTCGACAGCGCCAACCGCGCCACCGCCTCGTGTTCCGCGCACGCGCCGGCGCTGCTGGCCTCGTTCTGCTGGCGGTCCGACGACGAGGGCAGCCTCGACTGGTACCCGCAGGGCATCACCACCAGCGCGGACGCGACCAACGACCCGAACGGGCTGTACCAGGGCCGGTCGGCGGTGCTGGCCACCTGGTACTGGCACGCCGGCGGCACCGAGAAGGGCGACCGGATCGCGTTCGTGGACTACTCGAACCCGGCCGCCCCGGCGTACCGGTTCGTGCTGCTGGTGGACCCCTACACCGACTCCGCCGGCAAGCCGAACTTCCGGCCGGTGCTGGACTCCGACGGGACGTCGCTGCACGCCGGCGGCCTGCTCTGGTACGGCCACTACCTCTACGTGCCGGACACCTGGGGCGGCTTCCGGGTCTTCGACCTCGACCACCTGTGGCAGGTCACCACCGGCGACGAGACCAAGATCGGCCGCCAGTCCGACGGCACCTACCAAGCGCTCAACTACGCCTACGCGCTGCCGGAGGCGTTCCGCTTCACCGCGTCGGTGGCCGGCGGCTACGCCAAGGAGCGCTTCTCCGCCGTGTCGCTGGACCGGACGAGCGGCGGTGGCGAGAGCATCGTCGTGCCGGAGTACAACACCGGCACCAGCGACACGCACCGGGTGATCCGCTACCCGGCCGACCCGTCGACCTCGCTGCTCGGGCCGGCCGGCTCGGACGGACTGGTGCACGCCACCGAGGCGTACGAGACGGGCCTGCTGAACGTGCAGGGCGCGGCCTGCGTCCGCGGCCGGTTCTTCACCTCCGCCAGCTACACCACCAGCAGCGCCAAGTACGGCACCCTGGGCACCTTCACCCGCGGCGCCGGCCCGACCCAGTTCGTGAACACGTTGCAGCCGTACCCGGAGGACCTGTCCTACGCGGCGTACGACGACGCGCTGTGGTCGCTGTCGGAACACCCGGGCAGCCGGGCGGTGTACGCGATGAGGGCCGGGCTGCTGGGCTGGCCCACGGTCAGCGACGGCGACACCGGCATCCGGGTACGCACCGTGCAGTACCTGCTGAACGCGGCCCGCAACGCCGGCCTCACCGTGGACGGGGACTTCGGGGCGAAGACGCTCACCGCCGTCAAGGGCTTCCAGTCCGCGAACGGCCTGGCCGCCGACGGCGTGGTCGGCCCGGGCACCTGGGCGAAGCTGGTGCCCGCGCTGTCGGCCGGCGCGACCGGCGACGCGGTCAGGGCGCTGCAGGACCAGCTCGGCATCACCGTGAGCGGGACGTTCGACCAGGCGGCGGCCGACGCGGTGACGGCGTTCCAGAAGGCGCACGGGCTGCCGGTCAGCGGCGGCGCCGACGCCGACACGTGGAAGGCGCTCATCCTCTAGCGACCCACCGCGGTCCGGCCGTACGGCCCGGGACGATCCTCCCCCGTCCCGGGCCGTACAGCCCCGGCCTCACCACCTGTCGAGGTCGAAGGTCGCGGCGAGCGCCCGGTACCCGGCGTCGTTCGGGTGGGCGCCGTCGACGGAGACCAGGTCCCGCCGGGACTGCTCCGGGTCGGCCGGATCGGCCATCGCGCGGTCGAAGTCGGCGACCGCGTCGAACGCGCCGCCGGTACGGATCCAGTGGTTGACCTGCTGCCGTACCCGCGCGGCCCGCGGGCTGTAGAACGGGAAGAGCGCGCCCTTGATCGGGATCATCGTGGCGCCGACGACGGCGATGCCGCGCGCGTGCGCCGCCCCGATCAGCTCCTGGTACGCGGCGATGATCCTCTCGGCGCCGACCAGCGGGGCGGGCAGCGCGCACGGGTCGCCGACCTGTTGCGGCGCGCCGAGATCGTTCAGCCCCAGCTCCAGCACGACCGCCCGCACGCCGGGCCGGTCCAGCACGTCGCGGCGGAACCGGGCGGTGCCGCGCTCGCCGTAGCAGGTGGAGTCGTTCAGCAGCTTGCCGCCGGCGATCCCGGCGTCCGCCACGCCGCGCGGCCGGCCGGCCGCGGCCAGCCTGGCGGCCAGGTCGTCGGTGTACCGGTGGTCGCCCGGCGAGGAGCCGACCCCGTCGGTGACCGAGTCGCCGACGGCGACGATCGTGTCCGGCGACCCCGTCACGTCGACACCGGTCAGGTAGTACCACGACGCCGTCGACCCGGTGAACGCCGCGCCGCCGGGATCGGCGACGTGGTCGCCGGCGGCCCGGTACGAGGTGGCCGTGGTGAAGCGGTGGAAGGTGGCCGGCCCGGTCGGCCCGGCGAAGCGCAGCGTGACGACCAGCTCGTCGCCCGGCACGACGGGAAGCGCGACCGGGTCGCTGGCGCCGGTCCGGCCCGGCGGAACCGGCCCGGACCAGCGCAGCGGCCGCAGCGTGCCGGGGCGTACCGCCGCGCCGCCGGCGGACAGGCCGACGGTGGCGGCGGCCACCCGCAGTGGCGCGCGGCCGTACCGGTTGGACAGCTCGACCCGGACGGCGCCACCGCCGGTGCTGAGCCGCACCACCTGGCGCACGGTCTGGTCGGCGAAGCCGTCCACCGACCAGTTCGGCCCGGTGTCCTCGGTGCCGGCGACCGGCGGCTGCACGGCCGCGCCCCACGCCTGTGTCCAGAAGGGACGGTGCGGGGCGCCGCCGCGCGCGCCCGGTGGCGGGACGGTGGCGGCCAGCAGCACCGCGAGGACGGGGACGAGGGCTGGAATCGGGAACATCCGCATAGGACCGATCCCACCGCGCCGGCCGGCGCCGGTCAGTGGACCAGGCCCGCCAACCGGCGGTGGTGCCAGCACCACCCCGCGCGCCAGTCCGCTCGGCGGCTCAGGAGAACACGCTGTCGAGCCAGGACTGCCAGGCTCGCTCGGTCTCCCGCTGGTCGAGGCCGGGGGTGAAGAGGTGGTGGCCGAGTACGGCCGTGTCCTGGAGCCCGTGGATGAAGCGGTACAGGCCGTCCGCGCCGCGCACGCCGAGGAAGTGCGCGGACCGGTAGTCCACCACGCCGTCGATCGGTGGGAGGCCGGCCGGGGTGAGGCGCACCGCCTGGCCGGCGGCCACCGCGTCGGGCAGGCCGAGGGCGGCGGTGAGCGCGGCCCACGGGTTCGGGCCGGTGCCGGGCCGGGCGGCGAAGACGGGCGTGGCGACGCGGCCGGCGAAGTGGGTGAGGTACTCGCCGAGCGAGTGCAGGTACATCGGCCAGCCCTCGCTGAGCGCGTCGTACTCGGCCTCCCAGTCGTCGCCGAGCATCCCGCTCTGCACCAGCCGTACCACCGTGCTGCCCTGGCCGCGGCCCTCGACCAGCCACTCGAACGCCATGAACGTGCCGTCCGGGCTGGTGTCGCCGCGGTGCGCGAAGTGGTGCGGCGGATCCCAGGCGGTGATCGTGGAGCCCTCGCTGAAGCCGGCCAGCGAGAGGCTGGTCCGGCCGCCTTCGCGCGGCTCGATCTCGTTGCGGCCCATGAACCAGGAGTCCATGCCCGGCCCGGTGGCGATCGCCTCCCACACCTGCTCGGGTGTTGCGTCGAGCCGGAGTTCCTTGCGCAGCTCGAAGGGGTGGGGCATGGCTCAGGACTCCTTGCTCTCCGTGTCCGTCCTGGTGATGCTCGGGTGGATGGCGACGATCACGCGGTGCTCGCGGCCGCCCTGCGCCGACTCGTCGTGGTACCGGCTCACCAGCGCGGTCACCGCCTGGGTCAGTTCCTGGGTGAACGCGGCCCGATCGGCGGCCGAGGCGAACCGCACCCGGCCGTCGATCGCGAACGTCGCCACCCGCTTGCCGGCCTTGGCCCCGCCGGTGATCAGCTGGCCCACCTCGCGCACCAGGCGGGCCGCCACCGCGAGCAGCCAGCGGGCCGAGAGCTGGTCGGGCGAGCGCGCCGGGTCCGGGGCCACCGCCGCCAGCGCGACCGGGGAGATCACGTACGAGGCCGCGGTGGCCTGCACCATCCGCTCGGTCACGTTGCCCTTGCGGCGCTCCTCCACCAGCTGCACCAGCCCGTGCCGCTCCAGCGCGCGCAGGTGGTAGTTCACCTTCTGCCGCGCCAGGCCCACCCGGCCGGCGAGCTGGGTGGCCGAGGCCGGCTCGGCCAGCTCGGCCAGCAGCCGTGCCCGGACCGGGTCCAGCGACACCTCGGCCGCCGCCGCGTCCTCGATCACCGCCACGTCTTCCATGCTCGCCAGCCTGGCACCGACGACTTTGTTTGTCAAGACGAGTTGACTGGTCGGAGCAGGGACGAGCTGGTCACGCCGCTCGGCTCCGGCGCCGGGCGGCGGCGGCGCAGCAGCAGCGCCGACACCGCGATCCCGACCAGGGCGAACACGATCGCGCCGGCGAACGCGGCGTGCGAGCCGGCGGTGAGCGCGGCCAGCCGGTCGTGCTGACCGGCGGCGGCCACCCGGTCGGTACGGGACACCGCGACGCTGGACAGCACCGCCACGCCGAGCGCGCCGCCGATCTGGAAGGCCGCGTTGGTCAGCCCCGACACCAGCCCGGACTGCTCGGCCGGCATCCCGGCGACCGCCGCGATCGAGCCGGCCACGCCGCCGGCGCCCAGGCCGGCGCCGAAGAACAGCAGCCCGGGGTACAGCGCGGCGGCGGAGCCGTGCGCCGGCAGCGCCAGCCAGCACAGCGCGCCCGCGCCCATCAGGGCCATGCTCGGCGCCGCGACGATCCGCGGGTTCCACCGGGTGACCAGGTGCTGGCTGGCCATCGAGCCGATCACCGCCATGACAGGCAGGATGACGGTCATCAGCCCGTACCTGGCCGCCGACCAGCCGAGGACCTGCTGGGTGTACTCGGTGAGGGTGAAGCCCTGGCCGAACGCGCACATGCCGCACAGCAGGCAGATCAGGCTCCCGCCCACCAGCGCGGCGGACCGGAGCGCGCCCAGCGGCACCAGCGGCGTCGCCGACCGCGACTCGATCACCGCGAACACCGCCACCAGCAGCGCGGACGCGGCCAGCGCGGCCAGCGTCCGGCCGCCGGCCCAGCCGTGCCTCGGCGCCTCGGAGACCGCGTAGATCAGCGCCATCAGGGCCGCCGTGACCGTCGTCGCGCCGGCCGCGTCGAAGCCCTGCCGCCGCCCGCCGCCGCGGCTCTCCCGCAGCAGCACCGGGGTCAGCGCCAGCAGCAGCGCCCCGACCGGCACGTTGATGAAGAAGATCCACTGCCAGCCCGGCCCGTCGGTGAGCGGGCCGCCGACCAGCGAGCCGGCGGTCGCGCCGATGCCGGACACCGCCGACCACACGCCGATCGCCCTGTTCCGCTCGGCGACCTCGGTGAACGTGGTGAGTACCAGGGACAGCGCGGTCGGCGTCATCACCGCGGCCGCCACCCCCTGCACGGCGCGGAACGCCACCAGCGTCCCCGCCGACCAGGCCAGGCCGCACAGCAGCGAGGAGGAGGCGAACAGGCCGACGCTCACCATGAACGTCCGCCGCCGGCCGAGCAGGTCGCCGGCCCGCCCGCCGAACAGCAGCAGGCCGCCGAACGTCACGACGTACGCGGTCAGCACCCACTGCACGCTGCCGTCGCCGAAGTGGAGGTGGGCGGCGATCGACGGCACCGCGATCACCACGCTGGAGGCGTCCAGGATCACCATGAACGCGGCCGTGCAGAGCAGCGCCAGCGCGTACCAGCGCCGCGGGTCAGGACGGGCGGTCATCGCCGCTCTCCCCCTTCAGGACTTCGGCGCCCCGGCGGGACGCCTCTCACCGGAACGTCGGAGCGGACGCCGCGCCCTGGACACCTGAAGCTGTGACCCGCGTCACAGCAGCGCCGGATCCGGTCGAGTCCGGGTCGTCCGGCCTCGACCTCCTCGGGTAGGAAGGGCCTGAAGAAGGGATCGGATCGCCGTGAAGTACATGCTGCTGATCTACAGCAATCCGGAGACCTGGGCGGTGATGTCGCGGGAGATGGACAGGGTGTGGGCCGAGCACTACGCCCTGACCGACGAGATCGCCGCGTCCGGCGAGGCGGTGGGCGGGCAGGCGCTGTCCGACCCGTCGCACACCAGGACGGTACGGCTGCGGGACGGCGCCGCCTCGGTCACCGACGGCCCGTTCGCCGAGACCAAGGAGCACCTGGCAGGCTTCTACGTGGTGGACTGCGACAGCGCCGAGCGGGCCGTCGAGATCGCCGCCCGCATCCCGGACGCCAGGTACAACGCGGTCGAGGTGCGCCCCATCCTGGAGATCGCCGACCCGTGACCGACCAGCGTGGAGTCGAGGACCTGCTGCGCGAGCTGGCGCCGCAGGTCCTCGGCACGCTCGTCCGGCGGTACGGGAACTTCGACGCGGCCGAGGACGCGGTGCAGGAGGCGCTGCTGGCCGCCGTGACGCAGTGGCCCGAGGAGGGCGTGCCGGACAACCCGCGCGGCTGGCTGGTCACGGTCGCCGCCCGCCGGCTGGCCGACCAGTGGCGCAGCGAGCAGGCCCGGCAGCGCCGGGAGACCGCGGTGGCCGCGATGCGGCCGGTGGACGAGATGGTCGCGCCGGCCGCCGAGGACGCGGCGATGGCCGGGGACGACACGCTGACCCTGCTGTTCCTGTGCTGCCACCCGGAACTGTCGCCGGCCTCCCAGGTGGCGCTCACGCTGCGTGCCGTCGGCGGCCTCACCACGCTGCAGATCGCCCGCGCGTTCCTGGTCCCGGAGGCCACCATGGCGCAGCGGATCAGCAGGGCGAAGGCCCGCATCAAAGCCACCGGCGCGAGCTTCACGCTGCCGCCAGAGTCCGAGCGGGCCGAGCGGATGCGGGTGGTCCTGCACGTGCTGTACCTGATCTTCAACGAGGGGTACACCACCACGACAGGCCCCGACCTGCACCGCACCGACCTGACCGGGGAGGCGATCCGGCTCACCCGGCAGGTGCACCGGCTGCTGCCGGCCGACGGGGAGGTCGCCGGGCTGCTCGCGCTGATGCTGCTGACCGACGCGCGGCGGCCGGCCCGCACCCGCGCGGACGGCACGCTGGTCCCGCTGCGCGAGCAGGACCGGTCGCGGTGGAACGCCGCGTCGATCGCGGAGGGCATCGCGCTGATCACCCGCACGCTGGCCAGCTCGACGGTCGGCCCGTACCAGCTCCAGGCCGCGATCGCCGCCGTGCACGCGGAGGCCGCCGACGTCGCCGACACCGACTGGCGGCAGATCCTCGCCCTGTACGACCTTCTCGAAACCGTCTCGCCGAACCCGATGGTGACGCTGAACCGGGCCGTCGCGGTCGCCATGGTGCACGGCCCGAAGGCCGGCCTGGAGGCGCTCGCCGCCCTCGACGCGGACGGCCGGATGGCCGAGCACCACCGCCTCGACGCGGTACGCGCGCACATGCTGGAGATGGACGGCGACGCGGCCGGCGCGCTCGCCGCGTACCGGCGCGCCGCCCGCCTCACCACCAGCCTGCCCGAGCAGCGGTACCTGGAGCGGCAGGCGGCCCGGCTGGCCGCCGCGACGGCCGGCTGATGCTCACTCTCCGCCAGCTGGAGTGCTTCCAGGCGGTGGCCCGCGAGCTGCACTTCACCAGGGCGGCCGAGGCGCTGCGGATCGCCCAGCCGGCGCTGTCGCAGCAGATCCGCAGGCTGGAGCGGCAGCTGGGGGTGGCCCTGTTCGTCCGCGACCACCACCGGGTCCGGCTGACGCCGGCCGGCGAGGCGCTGCTGCGGCACGCGGACCGGGTGCTGTCCGACGTGGCCGCGGTCGAGGAGGAGATGCTGGCGTGGGGCCGCGGCCTGCGCGGGCGGGTACGGATCGGCACCGCGCGCGGGCTGGCGGCGCGGCTGGTCACCGTGCTGGCCGGGTTCTGCGCCGAGTACCCGGAGGTCGAGGTCGAGCTGTCCGAGATGGACACCGCCGCGATGGTGGCCGGGCTGGCCGACGGCCGGCTGGACACCGCCACCGTGGCGGCGCTGCCGCCGGTCGGCGAGGCCGGGCTGGCGTGGCGGCCGCTCGGAACCGAGCCGCTGGTGCTGGCCGTCGCGCCGGGCTCGCCGCTGGCGGCCGGCCCTGGCCCGCTGCCGGTGGCCGCGCTGGACGGGGTCGACCTGGTGCTGTACCGGCCCGGCTCGGCGATCCGGGAGACCGTGCTGGCGGCGCTCGCCGCGGCCGGCGCGCACGCGCACGCGCGGTTCGAGGCGGGCGAGTACGGCACCGCGCGGACGATCGCCAGCGCCGGACTCGCCGCGGCCGTGCTCCCCCGGTCGGTGGCGGCCGGGCCGGGGCCGGAGATCGCCGTGGTCGGCCTGGAGCCGGAGCCGGTCTGGGCGCCCGCGCTGGTATGGCCGGCCGGGCGGCGGCCAACGCCAGCGGTCGCGGCCTTCCTCGAGTACGCCGGCAGCCGGCTTGAGCTGGGACGATAAGCCCTCGGTCTCGCCACGATCGCGAGGGTGTCTTGGACGTATGGTGGCGGCGCCGGGGATGATCGGCTCATGGACATCACCGAACGCGGCCGCCGGACGTACGCCTACATGATGGGCGGGAACGTCGAGGAGGAGCAGGCCAACCTGCGCCGCCGTGCCCCCGAGCTGTACGACGCCCTGGTCGAGGGCGGCTTCGGGAGCATCATCAGCGACCCGAGCCTGACCGGGCGGGACCGCGAGATCGCCACCGTCGCGATGCTGGCCGCCGAGGGCGGCGCCGAGCCGCAGCTGGCCAGGCACATCGCCGCCGCGCTCGGCATCGGGGTCGAGCCGTCCGAGCTGCTCGCGATGTGCGGGCACGTGGCCGGGTACGCGGGCTTCCCGCGCGGGCTGAACGCCCTCACCGTGATCGAGCGGGTGGTCGCCGAGGCCGGGTTGCCCAGCCCGGCCGCCCAGCGCCGGGTACGGCTGGCCGACCACGAGACGCTGCTCGCCCAGCGCGGCGAGTCCGGGCCGGTGGTGGTGCTGGCGCACGCGCTCGGGCTGGACTGGCGGATGTGGGACACGGTCATGCCGGCACTCGCCGCCGCCGGCCGCCGCGTGGTCGCCTACGACCTGCGCGGCCACGGCTGGGCGGCCGGCTCGCCCTCGCCCCACACGATGGACGACGCGGCGCGCGACCTGATCGGGGTGATCGACGCGCTCGGCGTGGAGACCGCGCACGTGGTGGGGCTGTCGTACGGCGGCGGCATCGCCCAGCAGGCGGCCGTCGCGCACCCGGAGCGGTTCGCGTCGCTGTCCCTGCTGGCCACCACCGACCACCCGTTCGAGGCGTTCGAGGGCCGGGCCCGGTCCGGCGAGGTGGACGGCATGGCGGCGCAGGTCGTGCCCAGCCTGACCCGCTGGTTCACCCCCGAGGGGCTGGCGGTCGGCGGTTGGGGCGTGCGGTACGCCCGGGAGCGGGTGCTGCGCGGCAACCCGGTGGACTGGGCCGCGTCGTGGCGTGCCTTCAAGGGCCTCGACGTGCGGGACAAGCTCGGCGGGCTGACCGTGCCGACGCTGGTGCTGGCCGGCGAGCGGGACGCGTCCACCACGCCGGAGATCATGTCCGCGCTGGCCGACCGCGTGCCCGGCGCGCGGTACCAGGTGCTGCCCGGCACCCCGCACATGCAGACGCTGGAGTGCCCGGAACTGGTGGCCGAGGCGCTGGACGCGTTCCTGCCCGCCGAGAACCGATGAATCTCGGCGGCCCGGCGCGTCAGTACTGGTGACATCCCTTGCCAACCGAGGAGTAGAGATGGCACCGACCACCACCAGCCTGGGCAGCCTCGTCATCGGCAGCGCCGACCCGGACAAGCTCGCCGCCTGGTACCGGGAGGCGTTCGCGCCGGGCACCGAGCCGGGCGTCGTCGTCGACCTCGCGCACGGCCGGCTCATCTTCGATCGCCGCGACGACCTGGCCGCCGCCACCCTCGAACCCGGCCGCGTCCTGGTCAACCTGCACGTCCAGGACTTCGACGCGACCGAGGCTCACCTGCGCGAGCTGGGGGTGACCTGGATCCGGACCCGCTCCAGCATCCCGGCCGGCACGCTGGCCACGGTGGCCGACCCGGACGGAAACTACGTCCAGATCGTGCAGGTCGACCAGACCCACCGCCCCGGGTAGCGAAAGGTCAGTGCGGGAGAGGGTCAGCGGGAGGTGGTTCGGGGGTGGTTCGCTCGGCGGGATCTCCGAGCCACTTCTCGATCTTCTGCATACCCAGCAGGAGGAGGAACAACACCACGGGAAGGGCGGTCACGAGTACCATTCGGCGCTCCCTTCTGGGGAGGGTGCGGCACCGATTTGTCCTCACTCCAGGGATAGCACCGGCCGTGGTTCAGAACCAGCCCTACCGGAGGAGGGGCGTGGCGGCGAGGCGCTCGGGGAGGGTGGCGAGGCGGTCGACGGGCTCGGCGCTGAAGACGAAGCGGACGTGCCGCGCGGCGACCGTGTCGCCCCAGCCGGTCATCGCGGTGGCCGCGACCGCGGCGTCGCGCAGCAGCAGCCGGGACGCCTCGGCCGGCTCGACGCCGAGCGCGACCGTGTCGAGCAGCAGCGACCAGCCGCCGCCCGGCCGCACCAGCGGCAGGCCGGACAGTCCGGAAAGGATGGTGTCGCGGCGGCGCTGGAGCTCGGCGGCCGAGGCGGCGACGTGGTCGTGGGCGCCGCGCAGCACCGCGGTGGCGCCGGCCCGCGCGATGCCGACCGGCGTGGTGGTGTTGTACACGTGCGCCCAGCCGACCGCCTCGACCAGCGGGCGCGGCCCGGCCACCCAGCCCACCCGCCAGCCGATCATCCGGAACTCCTTGGACAGCGAGCCGATGACCAGCGTCCGCTCGGCCATCCCGGGGTACCGCACCGGGTGCAGGAAGTCGCGCCCGTCGAACAGCAGCTTCTCCATCGCGCCGTCGTAGATCAGCAGCAGGTCACGCTCCAGGCACAGGTCGGCCACGGCCCGCCAGTCGCCGTCGTCGAGCACCGCCCCGGACGGCATGGACGGGCTCATCAGCAGCAGCGCCCGGGTCGCCGGGCCGGCGGCGGCGCGCAGCGCGTCCCGGTCCAGCCGCCACTCGCCGTCCACCACCCGGTACGGCACGAACCGCGGCACCCCGCCCGCCAGCCGGACCCGGTTCACCAGCCCCGCGTACGTCGGGTCGGTCAGCACCACCTCGTCGCCGGGGTCGACGGTGGCGAGCAGGCAGTCCAGCGCGGCCTCGGTCCCGCCGCTGGTCACGACGATCTCGTCCGCCGGGTCGTACCGGTGCCCGGTCCGGTCGGCGAGCAGGTCGGCGATGGCGGCCCGCAGGTCCTCGTCACCGGTGAACGGCAGCCACGAGTTGGCCTTCGCCGTGGTCAGCGCGGCGGCGGTGGCGGGGACGGCCTCCGGCGGCAGCGGCAGGTCGGTGTCCAGGTTCTCCAGCCGCAGCACCGGCCAGCGGCCGGTCACCCGGTCGGCCGCGTGCGCCACCCGGTCGATCCCGAACCCGTGCACCGCGGCCATCCGCCGCGCCGCCCTGACTGCTGGAGTGGTCATGCCTGGCTACTATAGTAGCCAGATGAGCGAGCCACCAGCCGCCCGGATCGCCGCCAACCTGCGCGCCCTCCGCGCCCGGCGGGACATGTCCCTCGTCACCCTCGCCGAGCGCAGCGGCGTGGCCAGGGCCACTCTCACCAAGATCGAGGCCGGCCGCGGCAACCCGACGATCGACACCCTGTACGCGCTGGCCGACGCCCTCGGCGCGGCGCTCGGCGACCTGATCGGCGCGCCGCCCGGCGGGAATGTCGAGATCGTTCGGGCCGGCCGGGGGACGCGCGTGCACGGCGCGGTGTCGGCCCGGCTGCTCGACCGGCTGTACGGCCACCGGCTCGCCGAGTTCTACGAGGTCGAGTTCGCCACCACCGCCCGGCACGCCGACCCGCACCCGACCGGCGTGGTGGAGTCGCTGCTGGTCACCGCCGGCCGGCTCCGCGTCGGCCCGGCCGCCGACCCGGCCGAGCTGGGTCCCGGCGACTTCATCCGGTTCCCCGGCGACCAGCCGCACCTGTACCAGGCGCTGGGCGGCCTCCCGGCGCACGGCGTCCTGGTGATGAGCCACCCGTAGACGGTTTTCGATCACGTCTGAACGGTCTTGGATCAGATATGGACAGTACAAAGCCGCCGATTTAGCCTGAGCCCGGCATTAGCGGCCAATAGGGTGAAGGTGAGCAGTATGCGCAGCAGGCTCCTGAACCTCCTGACAACGTTGTCGGTCGCCGCCGCGACCGCCGTCGTCGGCGTGGCGACGGTCGGGGCCGTCAGCCCCGCCCCCGCCGTCGCGCTGGACAACGGCCTCGCGCTGACCCCGCCGATGGGCTTCAACGACTGGAACGCGTTCGGCTGCGACGTCAGCGAACAGCTCATCAAGGACACCGCCGACCTGTTCGTGGCCAAGGGCCTCAAGGCCGCCGGGTACCAGTACGTGAACATCGACGACTGCTGGCTGACGCACAGCCGCGACCCGCAGACCGGCCGGCTCGTCCCGGACCCGGTAAAGTTCCCCGACGGCATCAAGGGCACCGCGGACTACGTCCACGGCAAGGGCCTCAAGCTGGGCATCTACGAGGACGCCGGCACCGCCACCTGCGCCGGCTACCCCGGCAGCCTCGGCCACGAGGACCTGGACGCGCAGACATTCGCCGACTGGGGCGTCGACTACCTCAAGTACGACAACTGCAACAACGCCGGCAGCTCCACCCAGGACCAGTACATCGCCCGCTACTCCGCGATGCGGGACGCGCTGGCGAAGACCGGCCGGCCGATCGTGTACAGCCTGTGCGAGTGGGGCGTGTTCGAGCCGTGGACCTGGGCCGGAAACGTGGGCAACCTGTGGCGCACCACCGGCGACATCAACGACTCGTGGAACAGCCTCAAGTCGATCATCGCGGCCAACCTGCCGCTGTATCCGGCCGCCAGGCCCGGCGCCTGGAACGACCCGGACATGCTCGAGGTCGGCAACGGCGGGATGACCGACACCGAGTACCGCACCCACTTCGCGATGTGGTCGATGCTGGCCGCGCCGCTGCTCATCGGCACCGACCTGCGCCGCGCCACCCCGGCCACGTACCAGATCCTCACCAACACCGACCTGATCGCGATCGACCAGGACGCGCTCGGCAAGCAGGCCAAGCCGGTCGCCACCGCCGCCGACGGCACCACCGTGCTGGCCAGGCCGCTGAAGGACGGCGACGTGGCGGTCGCGCTGTACAACCCCACCGACAGCACCGCCACCATCCGCACCACCGCGTCGGCCGCCGGCCTCGGCAGGGCGCACGCGTACCGGCTGCGCGACGTGTGGCAGCACACCAGCACCGAGACCGCCGGCGTGATCGCCGCGTCGGTGCCGGCGCACGGCACGGTCGTCTACCGGGTCTCCCGCGCCGACCACGGCTGGGCGAAGAACCCGCCGGCCACCGACCTGTCGATCGGCCTGCCCGGCGCGGCGCGGCTGGCCGGCCAGCTCGTGGTCAAGCCCGGCCAGCCGATCCACGTCAGCACCGCGCTCGCCAACCACGGCCTGGCGCCGGTCACCGGCGCCGCCGTCACGCTCACCGGTCCGGCGAACTGGACCGTCGCGGTCGACTCCAGCCCGTCCGCGCCGGTGATCGGCACCGACCGGGCCCTGACCACGCGCTGGACGCTGACCCCGCCGGCGGGCGCGGCGACCGGCACGTACGGGCTCTCCGCGGCGGCCGTGTACCGCTGGAGCGGCGGCTGGCTCACCACCGGTACCACGCTGTCGTTCCTGGTGGCAGCGCCGCCGCCGGCCGGCGCCAGCAACGTGAGCGACCTGACCTGGCTGTCGGCCAGCAACGCCTGGGGCCCGGTGGAGAAGGACACCAGCAACGGCGAGGCGTCGGCCGGCGACGGCCACACGATCACGATCAACGGCGTGACCTACGCCAAGGGCCTGGGCACGAACGCGCCCAGCGAGATCGACTACTTCCTCGGCGGGTCCTGCTCGACGGTCAGCGCCGACGTGGGCATCGACGACGAGAAGGACGGCAGCGTCGCGAACGCGACCTTCCAGATCTGGGCCGACGGCACGAAGGTGGCCGACAGCGGGGCGATGACCGCCGCCGACCCGGCCAGGCACCTGTCCGCCCCGGTCGCCGGGGCGCAGCTGCTGCGGCTCGTCGCCGACGACAACGGCGACGCGAACAGCGACCACACCGACTGGGCCGGTCCCCAGCTCACCTGCACGGGAGGCTGACCGGGCACGGGCCGGACCGCCTGCCGAGCCCCCGGGGGTTCGGCAGGCGGTTACTTGAGACGTACAGGACTGACCGGGCTTTCCATGTCACCCTGGAGGCATGCTGGCCGCGCGGGTGCTCCGCCGCCGGACGATGGTGGCGATCGGACTGGCGCCGCGCTGCTGCCGCTCGTCCTGCTGCTCGGCGCGAGCCGGCACCACCGGCCCGACCCGCCGACGTCCCCCTCGCACTCCCCCAGCCCGGTCCAGGCCTGCGCCGGCCAGGGCGGGATCGGCCCCGACGACCCGCGGGTGTCCGGTCCCGGCGGGGTGCCGGGGCGGTACGGCCGGCTGGTGCGATCGGACCCGACCGACTGCCCGACCACCCCGGCCCCCACGCCGTCACCCGGCACCTACCGGCTCACCTGAAGCAGAGGGACAGGCCGAAGCGCGCGGCCTCATCGGTCCACCAGTGGCGCGGGGTGAAGCCGGCGGCCCGCAGCTCCTCGCGTACCCCCTCGGGACGGAACTTCGCCGACACCTCGGTCCGCATCTCCTCGCCCCGCTCGAAGGGCGCCGCCAGGTCGAGGGCGGGCACCTTGACGGTGAGGGCGTACCGGGCCCGCAGCCGCATCTCGATCCACTCCTCGGCCGCGTCCCACCGGGCGACGTGCTGGAACGCGTCCGGGTCGAAGTCGGCGCCGAGCTCGCGGTTGATCACCGACAGCACGTTCTTGTTGAACTCGGCGGTCACGCCGGCCGCGTCGTCGTACGCCGCCACCAGCACGGCGGGGTCCTTGACCAGGTCGGTGCCGAGCAGCAGCGCGTCGCCGGGCCGCAGCTGGGCGCTCAGCCCGCCCAGGAACTCGGCCCGCTCGTGGGGCAGCAGGTTGCCGATGGTGCCGCCGAGGAAGGCCACCAGCCGGGGCCTGCCGGTGTCCGGCAGCACCAGCTCGCCCTGGAAGTCGGCGACCAGCGCGCGCACGTCCAGGCCCGGGTAGTCGGCGACCAGCGCCTGGCCGGCCGACTCCAGGGCGCTGTCGCTGACGTCGATGGGGGTGTACGTGCCGAGCGTGCCGGCGGCGGCCAGCGCGTCCAGCAGCAGCCGGGTCTTGTCCGAGGAGCCGGAGCCGAACTCGACCAGCGTGCCGGCGCCGGTCAGCGCGGCGATCTCGCCGGCCCGCGCGGCGAGGATCTCCCGCTCCGCCCTGGTCGGGTAGTACTCCGGCAGCCGGGTGATCTCGTCGAACAGCTCGCTGCCGCGGGCGTCGTAGAACCACTTCGGCGGCAGCCACTTCGGTGTCGCGGTCAGGCCCCGCTCCACGTCCGAGCGCAGCGTCGCGGCGGTCGCGTCGGCGGGCAGCAGGCGGGTGATCGTGAACGAAGTCACGGACGGGCCGTCCTTTCACGCGCGGGCACGGGGGTCAGCGGGGACTGCTGGACGGCGGCCGGGGTGGCGACCAGCAGGGTGCGGTCGGCGACCTCCCGCCAGCCGGGGTCGTCGTCGTCCGGCTCGGAGGCCACCAGGACCGAGCGGCCGGGCCGGTGCCGGTACCACAGGGTGTCGCCCCAGGCCGTGGCGACGATCGCGGTACCGTCCGTGAGCAGCAGGTTCAGCCGGCCGCCGGCGGCATCGGCGACCGCCTCGACCACCTCGGCGACCGCGCCGGCCGGTTCGGCGCCGGCCCGCAGCCGGTGCAGCACCAGCGCCCAGACCAGCGCCGAGTCGCTGCGGCACTCCAGGTCGAGCAGTTCGGCGGCGGGCAGGCCGGCGGCGAGCGCCGCCACCGAGCGGGGCCAGCCCGGCACCGCGCCGTTGTGGCTGAACAGCCACTGCCCGGCCGCGAACGGGGCGGCCGCGCTCTCGTCCGGCGCGCAGCCCTCGGTGGCGTCCCGGACGCAGGCCAGCAGCGCGCGGGTGCGGGTCACCCTGGCCAGGTCGGCGAGGGACGGGTCGGCCCAGATCGGGACGGCGCGGCGGTACCGGGCCGGCGCCGGGTCGCCGTCGGCGTACCAGCCGACCCCGAACCCGTCCGCGTTCACCGTCCCGTGCCGCTGCCGGCGCGGCGCCCACGCCTGCCGGTACAGCGCGTGCGGCGGCTCGATCACCAGCGACCGCAGGGTGGCCGGCGGGCCGAGATAGGCCAGGTGGCGGCACATCAGGCCGTCTCCGGCGCGGCGCTGCGGGCGGTGCGGAAGCCGGCGAAGATCTGCCGGCGGACCGGGTAGTCCCAGTTGCGGAACGTACCCCGGCAGGCGACCGGGTCCACCCCGAACGACCCGCCGCGCAGCACCTTGTGCTCCGGCCCGAAGAACACCTCCGAGTACTCCCGGTACGGCCAGGCCTTGAACCCCGGGTACGGCAGGAAGTCGCTGGCCGTCCACTCCCACACGTCGCCGATGAGCTGGCGCACGCCCGCCGGCGAGGCCCCGGCCGGGTAGCTGCCGGCCGGCGCGGGCTGGAGGTGCCGCTGGCCGAGGTTGGCACGGTTGGGGACAGCGTCGGGGACGGGATCGGCGTCGCCCCACGGGTACCGGCGGGACCGGCCGGTGGCCGGGTCGTACCGGGCGGCCTTCTCCCACTCGGCCTCGGTGGGCAGCCGCCGGCCGGCCCAGCGGGCGTACGCGGCCGCCTCGTACCAGCTCACGTGCAGCACCGGCTCGGCGGGCGGCACCGGCTCGACGTGCCCGAACCGCCGCCGCAGCCACTGGCCGCCGTCGCGGGACCAGAACAGCGGCGCGACCAGCCCGGCGCGGGTCCGGTGCTCCCAGCCGGCAGCCGTCCACCAGCGCGGGTCGTCGTACCCGCCGTCGGCGATGAACCGCGCGTACCCGGCGTTGGTGACCGGGGTGGTGTCCAGGTAGAACGCGTCGACGTGGACGTCGTGCGCCGGCCGCTCGTTGTCCAGCGCCCACGGTTCGGTGGAGGTGCCCATGGTGAACGGCCCGGCCGGGATCAGCACCTCGGCCGGCAGCAGCGCGGCGTCGCCGGGGGCCGGCGGGGGCGGCGGCGCGGACAGCACGGCCGGGCCCCTGCGCAGCTGGTGGGTGATCAGCATGGTCTCGTCGTGCTGCTGCTCGTGCTGGGCGATCATGCCGAACGCGAACGCGCCGTCCAGCAGCGGCGCGCCCGACAGCGGCGAGCGTTCCAGCAGGTCGAGGACGCGGCCGCGGATCTCGCCGGTGTAGCCGCGGGCCTCGGCGGGCGGCAGCAGCGGCAGCGACGGCCGCTCGGCGCGCGGGTGTTCGAACGCGTCGTACAGCGCGTTCACCTCGGCCGGCATCAGCGGGTCGTACCCGCCGACCCGGCCGAGCAGCCACAGCTCCTCCTGGTTGCCGATGTGCGCCAGGTCCCACACCAGCGGGGACATCAGCGGCGAGTGCTGGGCGACCAGGTCGGTGTCGTCCACCGCCTCGGTGAGCGTGCGGGTCCGGTCGCGGGCGGTTTCCAGGACGGCCGCCACGTGCTGGCGGAGCCGTTCCGGATCGTCGTGCGGTGTCGGCATCAGCGGGTCTCTCCCTTCTCAGCGGCGGTCGGCCGCGTCGAGCAGGTCGTCGGCGGGACATCGGCCACGGGTCACGTAGCGCCCGGCGAAGTCGGCGACGGCGGCGCGCACCCCGGCCGGCGCGCCGATCCGGGGCAGCGCCTCGGCGGCCACCGCGAAGCAGGCCTCGGCGGCCGCGCGCAGGGTCGGGTCGGTGAGGGCGTCGCGGGCCGCCCGCGTCCACACCGGGTTGCGGGGCGCGCCCGCGCCGGCGGCGAGCAGCGGCGCCGTGGCCAGGGTGGCGGCGCGGGCCGCGGCCGGGTCGTCGAACAGCGCGGTGACCACCGCCACCGGCACCATCCAGCCGCCCTCGCCGGGCTGGGCGTCGATCATCCGCAGTTCGAGGTGGCCGTGCGGGCGTACCGGCGGGAACAGCGTGGTCAGGTGGTAGGCGAGGTCCTCGAGCGTGGGCGGCCGCTCGCCGAGGCCGCCGATCCAGCGCCGGAACGTGAGCCCCGCCGGCGCGCTCCACGGCCGGCCGTCGGTGTTGCGCACGCACATCACCTGCGCGTCCAGGGCGTACGCCGCCCAGGCCTGGCCGGGCAGCCCGGTGTGCGGTGGCGAGGTGGTCCGGTCGGCGTCGAGTTCGCTCCACACCGCCTGCCGGGTGGACCGCCAGCCGGTGGGCCGCCCGTCCGCCAGCGGCGAGGACGCGAAGGCGGCGACGAGCACCGGGCCGAGCTGGTGGGCGAGCCGCCAGCGGTCCTCGGCGGCGACGGGGCCGGGTGTCCCGGTACCGGCGTCCACGCACACCTGCACCGAGGCCGTGTTGCACATCATGGCGCGGCCCTGCGGGCCGGAGCGGTCGAAGAACTCCTCCATGGCGGCGTACCTGGGGAGGTCGAGCACCCGCCGGGGCAGGCGCCACGGGTCGTATCCGTAGCCGGCCAGGCACAGGCCGTGCGCGCCGAGCGCGGCGCGGACGGTGGCGAGGTCCCCGGACAGGTCGTCGATGCAACCGGCCAGCGAGTCGGCGGGCCGCGAGCTGAGCTCCAGCTGCCCGCCGGGTTCCAGCGTGAGGGCGGACCCGTTCGGAAGGACGGGCCGGCCACCCTGTCCCGGGTGCGGAAGTCCCAGGTCAGTGAGTGCGGCGTCGAGACGGTGCGGGGCCACCGGCAGTGCCGGGTCGACCACGTCCCGCACCAGCCACTCCAGCTCGGCGCCGGTACGCCGCGGTGGTCCGGTCTTGAAGCAGATCCCGTGTACGTAGTCCTCAGCAGCGGCCTCGGTCAGCGCCGAGTCGCCCTGCCTGAGCTGCGTTTCCGGCTGCTCCAGAACTCCTCCGCCGATCCGGACGCCGCCACGGCGGGCGGGCGTCAGTGATCCCGTCGTCCCCAGCGTCCCCCGACGGGGCAACCGGGCCTTCCGACGATCCTGCCATCTCGCGGCGCCGAAGTCCGGCAGCTCGGGCCAATTCGGCAAGATTGCACCGCCAGTTCACCCGGCGGCGTACCGCGTCGCCGGCGATCTCCCATGTCGCCCTGCCCAGCCGCATCTTGGTGCGGCCGGCCCTGCGGGCCTCGAACCGGATCGGGTGGCCGGCGATCGCGTACCCGGCCGCCCGCGCCCCGACCAGCAACCCGACGTCGAGCGCCCACGCCGACGGGGCCAGCGGCACGTCGTCCAGCACCTCCCGCCGCATCACCTTCAGCCCTGCCTGAACGTCCACCGCCAGGCCGTGCAGCCGCCGCAGCAGCAGCGACGACAGCCTGCTGATCGCCCGCCGGCGCAGCGTGGTGCCGTGCCGCACCCGCTGCGCCACCACCACGTCGGCCCTGCCGTCCCGGACCATCCGCGCCATCGGCGCGATCGCCTCCGGCGGGTACTGGAGGTCCGCGTCGATCATGCAGACGATCCCGCCCCTGGCGGCCGCGAACCCGTCGGCGAGGGCGTACCCCTTGCCCGGCCGGGTACCGCGCCGGGGCACCAGCCGCACCGGGTACCGGCCGGCCAGCTCGGCGACCACCGCCTCGGTCCCGTCCAGCGAATGGTCGTCGACGATCAGCACCTCGTAGCTCCCGTCCGGATAGTCGCCGTCCGGCAGGCCGGCGGCGATCCGGGCCGCCAGCGTCGGCAGGTTCTCGGCCTCGTCCCTGGCGGGCACCACGATCGACAGTGACGGCGACAGCGACAGCGTCGACACGGCGCCGGCCGCTCAGGAGCGCGGAGCGGGCCGGTCGCGGCGCGACCACGACAGGGCGGCGCCTGCGGCGATCAGCAGCAGCCCGACCAGCACCAGCGCGCTGGTCTCCAGCTGCTTGACCGGTCCGTGCGGCGGCAGCACCGGGTACTTCGGCATCCAGGTGTAGGGATGGACGACGGCGGCCAGGAAGGTGACCGCGGTGACCAGGCCCCACAGCCCGGCCGCCCACGGGACCGCCCGCGCCCGCCAGGTGCCCGCCACCAGCACGACCAGCACCGGCACCAGCCACACCCAGTGGTAGGCCCAGGTGATCGGCGACACCAGCAGCGCCACCACCCCGCACAGCATCGCGCCCTCCCGGTCCAGGCCGCGCCGGTGCAGGGCTACGCAGACCGCCAGCCCGGCCGCGACGACCAGCACCGCGACCGGCGCCCACCACGCGGTCACGTCGTTGCGGTGCAGCAGCCGGGCCACCGAGCCGCGCAGCGACTGGTTGAGCGAGATGTAGGGCAGCGGGAAGACCCTGTTGGCGTCCCAGGCGTAGTCCGTCCAGTAGCGCCAGGCCGGACCGGGGATGGTGACGAAACCGGCGAGCACGGTGAGCGCGAACACCGCCGCACCGACCGCCGCCTCCCGGATCCGCCGGGTGAGCAGGAAGTACACCAGGAACAGGCCGGGCACCAGCTTGATGCCGGTGGCCACGCCGATCCAGGCGCCCCTGCCGCGGGCGCCGTCCGGCCGGATCAGGTCGGCCATGATCAGCAGGGTGAGGAAGACGTTGATCTGGCCGGCCCAGAGCTCCTCGCGCACCGGGTCGAAGTAGGGCAGCGCCGCCGCCGCGACGAAGCTGAGCAGCAGCCGGGCCCAGCCGGCGCGCAGGCCGACCCAGCCGGTGGCCCACCAGACGATGAGTTCGAGTGCCGCGAAGATCCCGGTGAACCAGACGATCCGCAGCGTCGCGAGCGACAGCAGCGACAGCGGCACGAACAGCAGCCCGGCGAAGGGCGGGTACACCAGGCTGATGTGGACCGTCGACAGCCAGTACCGGTACGGGTCGTGCCCGGTACGGACGGCGCGCCCGCTCAGCCAGTACACGTGCAGGTCGGTGGTGGTGAACGGGGTGGTGGCCAGCCGCGACCGCTCGATCACCGCGAGCAGGACGGCCAGCGCCAGCCCGGCCGGGGCCGCCGCCAGCCACGGCGACCACCAGCGCGAGGAGCGCCACCGGGCGACGCGCGCCCGCACGGGAATGACGGTCATGGCTGCCACCTCTTCGCCCGACCCCCGTGACGCCAGTGCCGCCCGGAAGTGTGCGGCCCGGCCGGTCCCGGTTCGGAGGGGCGCGAGTCCCTACCGGGCCGGGACGTCTCGGCACATTTCGACACGCCTGTGCCGGCATGTGTTGAGTTCAGCCGGTGACGCGGTACCAGAGGTGGGTGGCGGTCGATCCCGCGGCCTCGTAGCGGCGTTCCAGCCTCACCCTGGTGCCGCCGGGGTGGTGGAACAGGCGGACGCCGTCGCCGAGCAGCACCGGCGCGACGAACACCAGGATCTCGTCCAGCAGGCCGGCCTCCAGGCACTGCCGGCCGACGTCGGCGCCCAGGATGTTCACGTACCTGTCCCCCGCGGCGGCCCTGGCCTGCGCCACCGCGCTGTCGAGGTCGTCGACGAACGTCACGTCCGGCACGGGGGTGGCCGGGGCGTGATGGGTGAGCACGAACTGCGGCCCGTGCCAGGCGCCGCCGAACGGGCCCTCGTTGGGCGTGCCGCGGTTCGGGTCGTCGCCGTGGAAGGTGCGGTTGCCGATCAGCAGCGCCCCGATCCCCTTGATCAGGTCGTCGATGAGCGGATCGGCGCCGCCGACGTACTCGCTCAGCCACGACATGTCACCGCCGGCGCCGGCGATGAAGCCGTCCAGCGACATGGTGGCCGAGTACAGCGTCTTGCCCATGGTCCCCTCCGTCAGGTCATCGCTATCGACCTGTGTTGAGACGGCGGGACGCCGGAAAACTCATCGGTCGAGTTCGGCGGGCAGGCCGAAGGCCGGGAACAGTCCGGGGTCGTGGAAGGCGGTGATCTCCGCGATCCGGTCGCCTTCGATCCTGACCACGCCGATCGCGGTTGCGGTGAAGGTCGGCTCGCCGGGGCCGCGCAGGTAGGCCGCCACGCCCAGCCGGCCGTTGGCCCGGGTCTCCACCATCCGGAACCGGCCGACGTAGTGCGGCGAGGCGGGGTCCCAGCTCTCGGTGAACGCCGCCATCACCGCGTCCCGGCCGGCGAACCAGATGGCGTACGGCGGCATCGTGGTGCGGATGTCCTCGGCCAGCAGGTCCGCCACGGCGGCGAGGTCGGCGCGCTCCACCGCCGCCAGGTACCGGCGCAGCACCGCCCGCTCCCCCGCGGTTGGCTCGGCCGCCGGCGCCCAGTCCAGGCGGCGGGCGGGCAGGTGCTCGCGCAGCGTGGTCCTGGCCCGCTGGAGCGCGCTGTTCACCGAGGGCACGCTGCCGTCCAGCAGGGCGGCGGTGTCCCTGGCCGGCCAGCCGAGCACGTCGCGCAGGATCAGCACGGCCCGCTGCCGCGGCGGCAGGTGCTGGATGGCGGCGAGGAAGGCCAGCTCGAGGGTCTCCCTGGCCACCGCGGCCGCGTCCGGCTCGGCGTCGCGCGGCCCTGCCGGCTCGCGCAGCCGGTCCGGGAACGGCTGGAGCCACGGGATGTCGGTACGCGGCCGCACCCCCAGGCTCGGGTCGGACGGGCCGGTCAGCTCGTGCGGGAGCACCCGCCGGCCCCGCCCGTCGAGCGTGTCGAGGCAGACATTGGTGGCGATCCGGTACAGCCAGGCCCGGAACGTCGACCGGCCCTCGAAGCCGCCGACGTTCTTCCAGGCGCGCAGGAACGTCTCCTGCGTCAGGTCCTCGGCCTCGTCCAGCGAGCCGAGCATCCGGTAGCAGTGCACCCGCAGCTCGCCCTGGTGGCGCTGGACGAGCGCCGTGAACGCGGACTCGTCGCCCGCCCGCGCCGCGGCCACCACCTCGTCGTCACGCCCGTCCATGGCAGTGACGGTACGACACCGCGCCCGCTCCGGGGGCCGACATGACGGCGGCGGGGCCGGCGTCGCCGCCGACCCCGCCGCCGGTGAGCGGCTCCGCCTGCCTCAGAACAGCAGGTCGATCCGCCAGATGCCGCGACCGTGCGTGCCGGCGACAACCGCGTTGTGGCCCGCGAGCGGGGTCACGTTGTCGACCACCACGTGCGGCATGCCGAGCACCCGGGACCACCGGGTCGGCGCCCACCGCGGGGCCACGAACACGCCCGCGTCGGTGGCCAGGACCAGGTTGTTCCCGCTGAGGGCGAGCGCGTCGCCGGGCGCGTCCGGCAGGTTGCCGGACAGGTCCCGCCAGTGCGCGCCGCCGTCGGTGGACTCGAACACCACGCCGGTGCCGCCGCCCGGGATCCAGCGCCGCGAGTACCCGTTGAAGATCGCGTACACGTGGGCCGGGTTGGCCGGGTCGACGGTGAGGCCGGCGATGTACCGGTTGGGCAGCACCGGCGAG
>JBJMIH010000147.1:0-8125 GCA_045806985.1 Mycobacteriales bacterium
CCGGCCGGCCCGTACTGGCGGTAGCGGCCCGCCCACCGACGGGCCGTCGTGACAGCCACCTGGAACCGCTCCGCCGCCCGAGCAGGCGACCAGCCCTCCTCCACCACACACCGGGCCAAACGCAGCCTGCCGGTCTCGGTCAACGGGGCATTACGGTGTGCCATGAGGGCCTCCATCGGTTCGGCGTGTCTGTGGTGATTCACACCGAACCCGGAGGCCCTCCCTCACAGCAAGACCATCCAGCCGTGTCGCCCCCGACTCAACCTCCATGGGCAGCTAGCGCTGGTCACAGCCGGACATACGAGACAGGCCCTTGACCGCGTACACGCTGGTTAGGGGCCTGTTTTGGCTGGTGAGGGGGTGTGCCCCCGGCAGGATTCGAACCTGCGCACCCGCCTCCGGAGGGCGGTGCTCTATCCCCTGAGCTACGGGGGCTCGGGACTGGGTAAGGGTAGCAGGGGGTGGGGGGTTGGCTGGGGGTGGGTGGAGCTTGGGGAAATGGGTGTGGGGGAGGGCTTGGCGTGCCATGCTCCCGGTGTGCCCCCGCGTGTGCTAGTCGTGGATGACGACGATGTGATCCGCCAGCTCATCGAGATCAATCTGGAGCTGGAGGGGTTTGAGGTGCACACCGCCGCGGACGGCGAAGAGGCGTTGAGCAAGGTGGCGGCGTTGCGGCCGGCGGTGGTGACGCTGGATCTGATGATGCCCCGGATCGACGGCTGGGAGGTGGCCAGCCGGTTGCAGTCGGACCCGTCGGCGGCCGGGACCAAGGTGGTGCTGGTGTCGGCCCGGGCGCAGGCTTCTGACCTGCGGCGGGGGCGGTCGCTGGGGGTGCACGAGTACCTGACCAAGCCGTTCGAGCCGGATGAGTTGGTGGCGGTGGTACGGCGGTTGGCGAGCGACCCGCGGGACGAGGTCGTTGACGTGGTCGACGACGAGGACCGGGTGATGGGGCAGGCGACGCGGCGGGACGTGTACGCCCGCGGGCTGCGGCACCGGGTGGTGGCGGTCATGGCGCGGCGCAGCACCGGGGAGGTGTTCGTTCACCGCCGGCCGGCGGACAAGCAGATCTTCCCGTCCCGGTACGACATGTTCCTGGGCGGAGCTGTCGGGGCGGGCGAGGACTACGACACCGCGGCGCGCCGCGAGCTGGACGAGGAGCTGGGGGTACGGGCGGCGGTCGGGCCGGTGCTGCGGTTCCGGTACGACGGGGACGAGGCGCCGAGCTGGATGGCCGTGTACGAGGTGGTCTGGGACGGGCCGGTGACGCCGGACCCGCGCGAGGTGGTCTGGGGCGAGTTCCTGCCCACAGGTGAGCTGGACCGGCTGCTGGCCACGGAGGAGTTCTGCCCGGACTCGCTGGAGGCGTACCGCCGCGTGCGGAGCAGGGGTTAGCTCGGCGGGGCGAGCGGCTGGGCGCCGCGCGCGGTCAGCATCTTCGTCATGTTGGTGATCTCCAGCGTCTGGGCGGCCGCGTCCCTGCGGGCGAACGTCCGCACCGTCTGGAGCGAGCCGTGCTGGGCCGCGTAGTCCAGCATCGGCAGGCCGCCCTGGTGGTGGCGGATCATCAGCTGGAGGAACAGCACGTCCATCTGTGCCGGCGGCAGCGTCTTGAGCTGGTTGACCTGGTCGGTGGTGGCCATTCCCGGCATCAGCCCGTCGCCCTGCAGCGGGTGTTCGGCGGCCATCGAGCCCATCCAGCCCATCGGCTTGTCCGGGTTGTTGACCGACAGCCCCCAGATGCCGAGCCACCCGGTCATCTGGCCGACCTGGTTCTGCTGGTTGGTCTCGATGTCGAAGGCGATCTGCTTGATCTCGGGGTCGTCGGTCCGGTCCCTGACGATGCCGGCCATCTGCACCGCCTGCAGGTGGTGGGTCATCATGTCCTGCGCGAAACCCACGTCGACGCTGTTCGGCACCGGGATGGTCTGGTCGTCGGTCTTCCTGTTCGCCAGCAGTACGACGGCCACGCCCAGCGTCACGACGGCGATCGCCATGATCGCGACGACCGCGTACCAGCGGCGCATGTCGGGCGGGGGCTGGTCCTCCTCGTCCACCTCGGTGACGTCGGTCACGTCATCGATGGTCGTCACTGCGACGGCTCCCACGGCGAACCCGGGGACGACGGCTGCTGCTTGAACTGCGGCTGGCTGCAGTTGCCGCCCATTTCAGGCGTGAACTGCGGGTTGAGCCGATAGCCGTCGATGAACTGCTTCACCCGCGGGTCGCTGGCGTTGTCGACCTTGAGCTGGTGACCCCACGCCTGGAGGCTGACCGGCTTGTCGAGGTTCGGGTACGGGCTCATCAGCATGTACGGCTTCCCGGCCACCATGCTCCTCAGCTTGGACACCTCGGCGGCCGGCAGGTCCGGCCTGTACGCGACCCACACCGCGCCGTGCTCCAGCGTGTGCACGGCGTTCTCGTTGGCGATGGCCTGCGGGTAGATGGTGCCCATGCAGTCGGCCCAGTACGGGTTGTGCGGGCCGCCGAACGGCGGGCTCTCGTCGTACTTGAGCACGCCTTCCTGGTGCTGCTGGCCGGTGAACTGCTTGGCCACCACGCCCTGGATGTGCGGCTCGGGCCGCTTCTTGCTCGCCGCGTTGATCTCTTTCTGGATCTTCTGGTTGGCGGTCGTCTTGTGCTTGTTGTCCGAGTTCGACTTCCACGCCGCGTACCCGATGATGCCGACGCAGAACACCGCGACGGCGGTGATCGTCGAGATCAGGCCCCAGGGCAGGCTCGGCTTGGCGCTGACGGCCTTGACCGGACGCTTGCCCTTGCCTGCCGCCTTCTTGGCGGCGGCGACCTTGGCGCCGGACTTGCCGGCGGACTTGTTCGGCGTGGAGGTGGTACGGCGGGTGGCCATCAGGACCTTCCGGATGCTGCGCTGGATTCGACCCCCTACCGTAGTCGAACGGTGGCCCGGAGCGGTAACGCGCGCGTCATGATCGACGACCTTTTCAGCTTTATCTCAGGCTGCGCCGGCCGGTGCCCGCCCGCTGGTATCAGACGCGAGAAAGGACCCGGCTCCGCGATAGCCTTGGCCGGTGATTCCCGCCGAGCTGTCCGCCCTGATCCGGGCCGTTGTCGTCGAGGTGTTCGCCGACAACGACCTGGATGCCGCCCTGGTGCCCGAATCGGTCGCGGTGCAGCGGCCGAAGGCCGCCGAGCACGGTGACTACGCCAGCAACGTCGCCCTCCAGCTGGCCAAGCGCGCCGGCCGCGGCCCGCGCGAGCTGGCCGAGCTGATCGCGAAGCGGCTCACCGAGCGCCCCGGCATCGGGCACGTGGACGTCGCCGGACCGGGCTTCCTCAACGTCACGCTGGAGTCGGCCGCCATCGGGGAGCTGGCCGGCACGGTGGTCGCCGCCGGCGACGGTTACGGCCGTACCAGCGCGCTGACCGGCCAGACGATCAACCTCGAGTTCGTCTCCGCCAACCCGACCGGCCCCGTCCACCTGGGTCACAGCCGGTGGGCCGCGGTGGGCGACAGCCTGCACCGGATCCTGGAGGCGGCCGGCGCGGACGTCACCGCCGAGCACTACATCAACGACGCGGGCACCCAGCTCGACCACTTCGCCCGCTCGCTGTACGCGCGGGCGACCGGCCGGCCGGTGCCCGAGGACGGCTACGTCGGCGAGTACGTCGCCGAGGTGGCCGACCGGGTGGTCGCGGCCGTACCCGGCATCCTGGACCAGCCGGAGGAGGCGGCCACCGCCGCGTTCCGGGAGCACGGGTACCGGCTGATGCTGGAGGAGATCGCCGCGAGCCTGCGCCGATTCCGGGTCGAGTTCGACGTCTGGTTCTCCGAGCAGGCGCTGCACGAGTCCGGCGCGGTGGACCGGGCGGTCGAGCGGCTGCGCGAGCAGGGCCACGTGTACGAGGCGGACGGCGCGGTCTGGCTGCGCACCACCGACTTCGGCGACGACAAGGACCGGGTGCTGGTCCGCGGCAACGGCCAGTACACCTACCTCGCCCCGGACGCCGCCTACTACCTGGACAAGCGGGCGCGCGGCTTCGACAAGTGCATCTACCTGCTCGGCGCCGACCACCACGGGTACATCGGCCGGCTCCGGACGATCGTGGCGGCGGCCGGCGACGACCCCGGCAAGCACCTCGAGGTGCAGATCGGCCAGCTGGTGCACCTGGTCAGGGGCGGTGAGCCGCTGCGGCTGTCCAAGCGGGCCGGCACCATCGCCACCCTGGACGAGCTGGTCGAGCTGGTCGGCGTCGACGCGGCCCGGTACTCGCTGGCCCGCTCGTCCACCGACTCCACGCTCACCCTGGACGTGGACGAGATCACGAAGCGGACCGCGGAGAACCCGGTCTTCTACGTGCAGTACGCGCACGCCCGGCTGGCCTCGCTGCGCCGCAACGCCGCCGAGTACGGCCTGGAGCTGGGCGACGGCGCCGACTGGGCGCTGCTGTCCAGCCGCTGGGAGACCGACCTGCTGCGGGCGCTCGGCGACTTCCCCGGCGTGGTGGCGACCGCCGCCGAGCTGCGCGCCCCGCACCGGGTGGCCCGGTACCTGGAGGAGCTGGCCGGCATATACCACCGCTTCTACGACAACTGCCGGATCCTGCCGCGCGGTGACGAGGAGCTGACCGAGCACGCGCTGCCGCGGTTGTGGCTGTCGGAGGCGACCCGGATCGTGCTGCGCAACGGCCTCGACCTGCTGGGCGTGTCCGCACCGGAGAGAATGTGAGCGCCATGGAGCCAGCGGCCGACCTCAACGCCCTTGACCCGGCGGTCTGGCCCCGGTCGGCTACCCGCGCGACCGGCGCCGGCGGCGCGCTCCAGCTCGGCGGGGTGGACGTCCGTGACCTGGCCGCCGAGCACGGCACGCCCGCGTTCGTGTTGGACGAGGCCGAGTTCCGGGCCCGCTGCCGGTCCTGGCGGGAGGCGTTCGACGGCGAGCGGGTGTACTACGGCGGCAAGGCGTTCCTGTGCGGCGCGGTGGCCCGGTGGGTGGCCTAGGAGGACCTGGGCCTGGACGTCTGTACCGGCGGCGAGCTGGCGATCGCGCTGCGGGCCGGCTTCCCTGCCGACCGGATGGCCTTCCACGGCAACAACAAGGCCGAGGCCGAACTGGCGGCGGCGCTGGACGCCGGCATCGGCCACGTGATCGTGGACTCCTACGCCGAGATCGACCTGCTCGGCGCCCTCGCCGAGGCCCGCGGGCTGCGCCAGCAGGTGCTGGTCAGGGTGACGGTCGGGGTGGAGGCGCACACCCACGAGTTCATCGCGACCGCGCACGAGGACCAGAAGTTCGGCTTCTCGCTGGCCTCCGGCGACGCGGCCGAGGCGGTCCGCCGCGTCCTCAAGCACCCGGCCCTGGAGCTGGTCGGCCTGCACAGCCACATCGGCTCGCAGATCCTGGACGCGGCCGGGTTCGAGCTGGCGGCGCGGCGGATGGTCGGGCTGTACGCGGCGATCATGGCCGAGTACGGCGACCTGCCGGGCGAGGTGCCCCTGCTCGACCTGGGCGGCGGGGTCGGCATCGCGTACGTTCCCGGCGACGACCCGCTGGACGTGCCCACCTACGCCAGCCAGCTCCGCGACATCGTGGACCGGGAGTGCGAGGCGGCCGGGGTGCCGACGCCGCAGCTCGCGGTCGAGCCGGGCCGGGCAATCGCCGGCCCGAGCGCGGTGACGCTGTACGAGGTCGGCACCGTGAAGAAGCGCGACGGCCTGCGCACCTACGTCTCCGTCGACGGCGGGATGAGCGACAACATCCGCACCGTGCTGTACGACGCCGAGTACACGGTGGCGCTGGCCAACCGCCGCAGCGACGCCGAGCCGATGCTGTGCCGGGTGGTCGGCAAGCACTGCGAGACCGGTGACGTGGTGGTCCGGGACGCCTGGCTGCCCGCCGATCTCGGCCCCCGGGACCTGGTCGCGGTGGCGGCGACCGGAGCGTACTGTCGTGCCCTCGCCAGCAACTACAACCACGTGCCCCGCCCGCCGGTGGTGGCGGTGGCCGGCGGCGCGAGCCGGGTCGTGGTGCGGCGCGAGACCGTCGAGGACCTGTTGCGATTGGACGTGGGATGACAACCGGACCCGCGCAGCGGAGGACGCCCTGGCTGGGGGTGCTCTTCTACGTCATCCTGGTCGCCAACATCGTCCGCATCCTGTGGATCCAGTCCGACCAGCCGTCGTGGCTGAAGGTGCTGGCCTGGGTGACGCTCGGCATCCTGGTGCTGCACGCCAGCGTGTTCACCACGTTCGCGGTCCGGAAGCGGAAGCAGAAGCAGCCCGGAGGTGGGCGGTGAGCGCGGGCAAACCGGTACGGGTCGCGCTGCTCGGCTGCGGTGTGGTGGGCAGCCAGGTGGCCCGCCTGCTGCGCGAGCAGGCCGATGATCTGGCGGCCAGGGTGGGCGCGCCGCTGGAGCTGGTCGGGGTGGCGGTACGCCGCCCGCAGCGGCGCCGCGACGTCGACATCGATCCGGCACTGATCACCACCGACGCGGAGTCGCTGGTCGGCCGCGAGGACGTCGACGTGGTGGTGGAGGTGATCGGCGGCATCGAGCCGGCCCGGTCGCTGCTGCTCACCGCGCTGAAGCGGGGCGCGTCGGTGGTGACGGCCAACAAGGCGCTGCTCGCCGACGACGGCGCGACGCTGTTCGCCGCGGCCGGTGAGTCCGGCGCCGACCTGTACTACGAGGCGTCGGTGGCCGGCGCGATCCCGCTGCTACGTCCGCTGCGCGAATCCCTGGCGGGAGACAGGATCCGTACGCTGCTGGGCATCGTCAACGGCACCACCAACTACATCCTGTCCAGAATGGACTCCACCGGCGCCGGCTTCGCCGAGGCGCTGGAGGAGGCGACCGCGCTGGGGTACGCCGAGGCCGACCCGACCGCCGACGTGGACGGGTTCGACGCGGCCGCGAAGGCCGCCATCCTCGCCTCGCTGGCCTTCCACACCCGGGTGACCGCCGCCGACGTGTACCGCGAGGGCATCACCGACGTGACCGCCACCGACGTGGCCAGCGCGCAGGCGATGAACTGCACGGTCAAGCTGCTGGCGATCGCCGAGCGGCATCCCGACCAGTCGGTG
The DNA here is from genome assembly GCA_045806985.1 of Mycobacteriales bacterium. GTDB lineage: Bacteria > Actinomycetota > Actinomycetes > Mycobacteriales > JBJMIH01 > JBJMIH01. The sequence continues at coordinate 7,059 of JBJMIH010000147.1, forward strand.
AGCGTGCGGGTGCACCCGGCGATGCTGCCGCGCAGCCACCCGCTCGCGGGCGTCGGCGACGCGTTCAACGCGGTGTTCGTGGAGGGCGAGGCGGCCGGCCAGCTGATGTTCTACGGCCGCGGCGCCGGCGGCGCGCCGACCGCCTCGGCGGTGCTCGGCGACCTGGTGGCGGTGGCCCGCAACCGGCTCACCGGCGGGTCCGGCCCGCGCGAGTCCGCCTACGCCGACCTCCGGGTGCGTCCGATGGGGGAGACGCTCACCCGGTACCACGTGTGCCTGGACGTGGCCGACCGGTCCGGCGTGCTGGCCGCGGTGGCGACCGCGTTCGCCGAGCGGGACGTGTCGATCCAGACCGTCCGGCAGGAGGGCAGGGGCGACGACGCGGTACTGGTGATCGTGACGCACGCGGCGACGGACGCGGCGCTGCGCTCGACGGTCGCCTCGCTGGAGTCGCTGGACGCGGTCCGCGAGGTCACCAGCGTGATGCGGGTCGAGGGCGACACCGCGTGAGTACAGTGTGAGCTTCGGTCGTGGACAGGGAGAGCGCGTGCTGACCATGGACACGCAACGGACCCGCCCCCGGGTGTGGCGCGGGGTCATCGAGGAGTACCGGGACCGGCTGCCGGTCACCGCCGACACTCCGGTCATCACGCTGGGCGAGGGCGGCACGCCACTGATCCGCGCCGCCACGCTGTCCGCCCGCACCGCCTGCGAGGTGTACCTGAAGGTCGAGGGCGGCAACCCGACCGGCTCGTTCAAGGACCGCGGCATGACCGTGGCGATCTCGCTCGCGGCCGGCGCCGGCGCCAAGGCGGTGATCTGCGCGTCCACCGGCAACACCGCGGCGAGCGCGGCGGCCTACGCGGTCCGCGCCGGAATGGCGTGCGCGGTGCTGGTGCCGCGCGGCAAGATCGCGCTCGGCAAGCTGGCGCAGGCGCTGGTGCACGGCGCCAAGCTGCTCGAGGTGGACGGCAACTTCGACGACTGCCTCAAGCTGGCCTGCGACCTGTCCGAGCGGTACCCGGTGGCGCTGGTCAACTCGGTCAACCCGCACCGGCTGGCCGGCC
>JBJMIH010000148.1:0-4412 GCA_045806985.1 Mycobacteriales bacterium
CCCAAACCAACGGCAAAGTCGAACGCTTCCACCGCATCCTGGCCGAAGAATGGGCCTACGCCCGCCCCTACCCCTCCGAGACCGCCCGGCGCGCCGCCTTGCCCACCTTCCTGCACTACTACAACCATCACCGCCACCACACCGCCATCGGCGGCCCACCCACCACCCGCCTACCCAACCTCACGGGACAGAACAGCTAGAGGGGGCGGTGGAGGCGGAGTTCGGGGGTGGCGTAGGCGGGGTTGGTGCGGGTGGTGCCGTCGGGGGTGAAGCCGGCGCGGGCGTAGAGCTGGCGGGCGCGGGTGTTGGGTTCGAACACCCAGAGGAGGGCGGTCCGGTGGCCGGCCGCGGCGAGGGCGGCGAGGGCGTGGTCGAGGAGGTGGCGGCCGAGGCCGTGGCCGGCGGCGGACGGATGGACGTAGAGCGCGGCGATGTAGCCGAGGGCGGTGTCGTCGGGGTACGGGCCGTAGCGGACGAAACCGGTGATCGGGTCGCCGCTGACCACGGTGCGGAAGCCGCCCTCGGCCAGCAGGCCGGTGAACCAGGCCGCGTCGAACAGCTGGTCCACGCCGGCGAGGACGCGGTCGGGGACGACGCCGGGGTACCCGTGCCGCCACGCCGCCCGCATGACCGAGGACAGCGCCCCGGCGTCGGCGGGTACCGCGTCGCGCGGCACCGCGGCGGTCACCCGACCACCAGCCGGCGCGGGGCGGCCGCGGGGGCCGGCAGGGTCAGTGGGCCGGCGCCGGGCGTGATGCTGCCGAGCACGGCGGGGGAGCGGGCGCCGGTCGCGGCCGGCAGCGCGCCGGGGAGTTGGTGCCAGGTCAGCCAGCCCAGCAGCGCGAAGGCGTACGCCTCCTTGGCGTCGGACGGGATGCCGACCTCGTCGATGGTGCGCACCTGGTAGTCGCCCAGCGCGGCGAGCCGGCCCATCAACGTCGGGTTGCGGGTGCCGCCGCCGCTGGCGATCACCTCCACCACGCCGTACCGGGAGCAGTCGGCGGCGATCACCCGTGCCGTCAGCTCGGTGACGGTGGCGAGCACGTCCTCGACGGGCAGGTCCAACCCCGCCAGGTGCGCCTTCAGGTACGCGCGGTGGAACAGCTCCTTGCCGGTGGACTTGGGCGGCGGCGCGGCATAGTAGGGCTCGTCCAGCAGTGCCGCCAGGAGTCCGGAATGGACGGTGCCGGCGGCGGCGAGCCGGCCGCCGTCGTCGTACGGCGCGCCGGTCAGCTCCTCCGCCGCCGCGTCGGCGAGCGCGTTGGCCGGCCCGAGGTCGTAGGCGAACACCGAACCGTCCGGCCGGATCACCGTCATGTTCGCGATGCCGCCGAGGTTGAGCGCCGCGCGGGGGGCTGGTCCGGGCGGCAGGAGCAGGGTGTCGAACACCGGCACCAGCGGCGCGCCGTGCCCGCCACGGGCGATGTCGCGGGCCCGCAGGTCCGACACGACGGGCAGCCCGGTGGCCTCGGCGATCCAGGCGGGCTGGCCCAGTTGCAGGGTGCCGAGCGCGTGCCCGCCGGACACCCAGTGGTACACGGTCTGCCCGTGCGAGGAGATCAGGTCGGCTCGCCCGCCGCACAGTTCGGCCACGCCGCGCGCGGCGGCGGCGCCGAACGCCTGCCCGAGCCGGGTGTCGAGCTGGCAGAGCGCTTCCGCGCTGGTGGTGGCCGGCGGCAGCGCGGCGGCGATCGCCGCGCGCACCTCCGGCGCGTGCGGCACGTCGAGGTGGCCGAGCGGGCGCAGCCGCAGCTCGTCACCGTCCGCGGCGAACTCGGCCGCCGCCACGTCGATGGCGTCGTACGACGTGCCGGAGATCAGCCCGACCACCCTCATCCGAGACTCCTCACGATCCTGTTCCAGGCTTCCTCGACCGCGGCGGGCCGGCCGACCGCGTTGGTGAGCAGCACCGCGACCAGCCCGGACGCCGGCAGCAGGCCGAACCGGGTACCGGTGAACCCGCCGTGCCAGACCAGCGGCCCGGCGACCCGCCAGCCCAGCCCCTGCCCGGGGTCCCGGCCCGGCCGGAAGAACTCCGCGACGACATCCGCCGACCACGGCCCCGAGCCGGCCAGGCTGTCCAGCAGTGCGCAGCCCAGCCGCACCAGGTCGGCGGCGGTGGCGAACAGCCCGGCGTGCCCGGCCAGCCCGCCGAACGCGTGGTAGGCGTTGCCGTCGTTGATCTCGCCCACCAGCAGGTGCTCCCGCCAGCCGCCGAACGAGGCCGCGTCGGCCGTCACCGGGTAGGGGGTGCCGGTCTCGACAATCCGCCGCTCGTACCCGTCGCCTCGCGAGGTCGGCACCGGCGGCCCGGCGGTGACACCGCACGGCGCGTGGAGCGCTCTCCCGCCGACCTCCTCGACGATCCCGCCGAGCAGCATGAAGCCCAGGTCGGAGTAGTGCCGGCCGGACCGGACCGGGTACCGGGCCGGCAGCGACGCGGCGAGCGCCAGCGCCGCGTCCCGCCCCTTCGCCCCCGCCACGTACAGGGGCCACCACTCCCACCGCCCGCCCTGGTGCTCCAGCAGGTCCCGGACCGTGACCGCCGGGTCGATTGCGGGGTACCAGCGGTGCACCGACGCGTCCAGGGAGAGCGCTCTCCGATCAACCAGCGTCATGATCGACGGTGTGGTCACCGCGACCTTGGTCAGCGACGCCACGTCGAACGACGCCCCGACCGGCGCGCCCCGCGCCTCCCGCGCGAGCACCTCAGTACGGTCACTCGCCGTGAGCACGACGGCACTCGGTCCCGCCGGATCGGCAACGAGTTCATCAACGATCCGGGCAAAAGCGGCACTGGTCCCGAGAGCGCGCACGTGAAAAAGTTACCCTCTTTTCTAGGCTTCTGTAAGCAACTACCGTCACCCACAGTCTCCATCCCCGCCCCTGAGGAGGTCCAGGTGGGCGTATCCCGGACGGCTCTGACCCTCGCCGCCGGCCTCGCGCTCGTCGGCGCCGCGACAGCAGCCTGTAGCCCCGGCAGCTCGTCCAAGAACAAGTCGGGCGGCAACTTCGTCGTCGCCCGCACCGGCGACATCGACGTGCTCGACCCCGCGCGGGCGACCGCGTTCCAGACCACGCAGACCCTCGGCCTGGTGTACGACACGCTGGTCGACACCGACAGCAAGGGCAACCTGGTCGGCGGCCTTGCCAAGGACTGGAAGGTCGACGGCGTCAACGTCACGCTGAACCTGCGCACCGGCGTGACCTTCCACAACGGCGACCCGTTCACCGCCGCCGACGCCAAGGCCACGCTCGAGCGCGACCAGGACACCAAGACCGCCTCGGTGGTGCGGTCCTACCTGCTCAACGTCGCGAGCATCGCCACCCCCGACGACCACACGCTGCGGCTCACGCTCAAGCAGCCGGACGCGTCGCTGCTCACCGCGCTCACCTACGTCGGCACCTCGATCCTGGACCACAAGGACATCGAGGCCGGCACGGTGGCCCGCCAGCCCAACGGCACCGGCCCGTTCAAGTGGCAGAGCTGGCAGCAGAACCAGCGCCTGCGGCTCGCCGCCAACGCCAGGTACTTCAAGGGCGCGCCCAAGGTGAAGTCGCTGGAGTTCCGGGTCATCCCGGACGAGGCGTCGATCGTCTCCGGCATGAAGGCCGGCGGATTCCAGCTGGGCATCCTCACCGACCCGGCCGTCGCCAGGCAGGCCAGGAGCGGCGGCAAGATCGGCAGGCTGGTCTCCAACCCGACGCTCTCCTACCACGTGCTCCAGCTCAACTCCAAGGCCGGACCGCTGCAGAACCAGCAGGTCAGGCAGGCGATCGCGTGCGCGGTCGACCGCAAGGAGATCATCGACACGGTGTACTTCGGGCAGGCGAAGCCGACCGGCCCGATCACCAGCCCCGAGTACCAGTCCTCGGCGACCAGGGGCCTGCCCTGCACGACCACGCCGGACGTCAACAAGGCGAAGGAGCTGCTCACCGCCGCCGGCTACGCCAGCGGTTTCAAGCTGCACACGATCGTCGACACCGGCGAGTACAACAGCTCCACCAACATCGCCCAGGTGCTCAAGGCCCAGCTCGCCAAGATCAACATCACCCTGGACCTGGACCGCCAGCAGAGTGGCGTGTACGTGCCGAACTGGCTGAAGGCCAACTTCGACGCCGCGCTCGCCCTGAACGGCGGCAGCACCGACCCGTACCTCCAGTACAACCGGTACTTCACCAGCACCGGCAGCCTGACCGTGCCGGCCGCGTACGCCGACCCGCAGCTCAACCAGCTGCTCCAGCAGGGCAACGCGACCACTGATGTGGACACCCGCAAGGACGTCTTCGGCCAGCTCCAGCAGAAGCTGCTCGCGGACTCGCCGTGGGTGTGGCTGTTCCGCAACGAGACGTACTACGTGCTGGCCAAGGGCGTGAGCGGCTTCACGGCCACGCCGAGCGAGACGCTGGAC
>JBJMIH010000149.1:0-16228 GCA_045806985.1 Mycobacteriales bacterium
CCCGGAGAAGGTGCTGGAGATCCAGCAGTACGCCCGGGAGCCGATCTCGCTCGACCAGACCATCGGCGACGAGGGCGACAGCCAGCTCGGCGACTTCATCGAGGACTCCGAGGCGGTCGTGGCGGTGGACGCGGTGTCGTTCACGCTGCTCCAGGACCAGCTCCAGCAGGTGCTCCAGACGCTCTCCGAGCGGGAGGCCGGCGTGGTCCGGCTGCGGTTCGGCCTCACCGACGGCCAGCCGCGCACGCTGGATGAGATCGGCCAGGTGTACGGGGTGACCCGGGAGCGGATCCGGCAGATCGAGTCGAAGACGATGTCGAAGCTGCGCCACCCGTCGCGGTCCCAGGTGCTCCGCGACTACCTCGACTGACGACAGCGGGTCATTGATCCGCCACGGTGAAGGGTCGCCTCGGCGACCCTTCGCTTATGCGTAATCGCTGTGCGTATACAACACCGCAGGTCCCTGTTCACCCTCGGTGAAATCGGCCACGGAAGTCTCCCCAATTTCCGGTTTGCCGGGCATTGGCAGCAGCGGAAAGGCCTCCTGTCATGGGAGGCTGTTGGTCAGGAGGGCTTCATGTTCCGGCTGCCCTCTCGGGGCTAACCGCCGGTGCGCCCCCCGGCTGAGCAGAGAGGGGACGACACCGTGTCCACGACGCTGACACCTCCGCCGCCTACCGCTGCCCAGCTCAACGCGGACGACCGATGCGATCGCTGCGGAGCCAGGGCCCAGGTCCGTGCGATCCTTGCGACCGGCGGTGATCTGGTGTTCTGCAGGCACCACGCGAACAAGTTCGGCGAGTCGCTGCGGCAGATCGCTGTCGAGATCATCGACGCGTCGGGTAACCGCGAGTGGCCGGCCACCCAGCCGCTGTAGCCCACCCAGACGTCCGGCGCGGCGCCCCCCCTCCCGGTGGGCGCCGCGCTTCGTTTCAGGTCAGGCGGGACAGCAGCCAGTCGCGGCGGATGGCGAGCTGGGCGAGGGTGGCCTTGGCGGACGGCGGGCCGCCGCACGCCTCGCGCACCTCGACGTGGACCTGCCGGTGCGGGCGGCCGGTGCGGTGCGCGTACTGCGCCACCAGCGAGTTCACCTCGCGGCGCAGCTTGGCGGCGGCCAGGTGCGGCGCGACGTCGTCGGCCACCTCCTCCGGACGTGCCGGCACCCCGCGCTGGCGCCGCTCCGCCTCCCGCCGCCGCAGCAGCGCGGCCGTCTGTTCCGGGGTGAGCAGGCCGGGCAGGCCGAGGAAATCCTCATCCTCCGGCGGCACCTCGTCGCCGCCGGGCTGGTCGTCGCCGGTGTGCGCCTCCCCGCCGAACAGCACGTGGCTGAACGCGGCCTCCGACTCCAGCGGCTCGAACGTCCCCAGCGCGCCGGCCCGCCGTTCCGGGGCTTCGGAGACCCCCACCTCCAGCTCGTCGTCGGGCTGGCGCTCCACCAGCCGGACCACGTGGTCGCGCTCCTCCTCCAGCTCGGCGGCCATCGCCAGCAGCGGCGCCACGCTCGGCAGGAACACGGTCGCGGACTCCCCGCGCCGCCGCGCCCGGACGAACCGGCCGATGGCCTGGGCGAAGAACAGCGGGGTCTGCGCGGACGTGGCGTACACCCCCACCGCCAGCCGCGGGATGTCCACGCCCTCCGACACCATCCGCACCGCCACCAGCCAGCGGTCGGCGGAGTCGCGGAAGGCCTCGATGCGCCGGCTGGCGTCCGGCTCGTCGGACAGCACCACCGCCGGCTCCCGGCCGGTGATGCGGGTCAGCAGGGCCGCGTACGCACGCGCGTGGTCCTGGTCGGCGGCGAGCACCATCCCGCCGGCGTCCGGCATCCCGGACAGCCGGTGCTCGTCCAGCCGCGCGTCGGCCGACGCCAGCACCGCCGACATCCACTCCCCCGCCGGGTTCAGCGCGGTACGCCACGCCGCCTGCGTCTCCTCGCGGGTCAGCACCTGCCCCAGTTGGGCTGCCATCACCTCGCCGGCCGAGTTGCGCCACCGCGCCACGCCCGAGTACGCGCAGAACATCACCGGCCGCACCACCTGCTCGGCCAGCGCCTGCCGGTACCCGTAGACGTAGTCGGGCACGCTGCGCAGCGTGTACTCACCGTCCGGCTCGTACCGCACGTACGGGATCTTCTCGTCCGGCGAGGACCGGAACGGGGTGCCGGACAGCGCCAGCCGGCGCGCCGCCGGGTCGACCGCGTCCTGGAGCGCCTCGCCCCACGACCGGTTGTCGCCGGCGTGGTGCACCTCGTCCAGGATCACCAGCGAGCGCCGCGCCTCCACCCTGGCCCGGTGCAGCATCGGGTGCGAGGCGACCTGGGCGTAGGTGACGACCGCGCCGACGAAGTCCCTGCCGATCGGGCCGACCGCGTTGGTGGCGGCCGGGTCGAGCGGCAGGCCGGCCGTGTTCGCCGCCTCCGCCCACTGGGTCCGCAGGTGGTCGGTGGGTGTCACCACGATCACCCGCTGCACCACGCGCGCCTCGAGCAGGTCGGCGGCGACCCGCAGCCCGAACCGGGTCTTGCCGGCGCCCGGCGTCGCCGAGACGAGGAAGTCCCGCGGCCTGGCCTCGTGGTACTGGCGCAGCGCCTCCGCCTGCCACGCGCGGAGGCCGAGCGGTCGGGTGACGGGCGCGGCGGTCATCGCTCCCTCGGGGTCGGGCGGGACGGACGTGCGACAGCCCCCGGCGGAAATCCGGCGAGGGCCGTCCCCGAGCCTAACCAACGGCCCGCCGCGGGCCGCCCAACGGGTGGTCGGCCGGCGTGTTCCCGCGTTCCGGCGCGGGACACCCGCGGCTGCCGGGGGCGATCAACCCGCTGGTAGGGCAGGATGGGCCGGACATCTGGCGAGGACCGGTCTCAGGGGACAATGAGCAAGGACCGGAAGGAGGCGTAGCCCGTACCGTGTTGGCCGTGACCGACTCCACACCGGCGGCCGCCGCGCCGTCGGGTGTGCGGCTGCTCAAGCTGCTCAGGCTGACCGCCGCGAAGGCCTGGCACGACCGCGTGCTCGGCCTGTCGGCCGAGGCGGCGTTCTGGCAGCTGCTGTCGCTGCCGCCGCTGGCGCTGGCGCTGCTCGGCGGCATCGGGTACGTCGGAAACCTGATCGGTCACGACTCGGTGCGGCGGGTGGAGCAGCGACTCACCGACTTCTCCGGTCACATCGTCACCCCGGACGTGGTGCACAACGTGGTCCAGCCGACCCTGCACCAGGTGCTCAGCCAGGGCCGCGCCGACGTGATCAGCATCGGCTTCCTGCTGGCGTTCTGGGCGGGCTCGTCGGCGATGGCCACCTTCGTCAACACGATCACGATCGCGTACGGGATGCGGGACCTGCGCGGCGCGGTCAAGAGCCGGCTGCTGGCGCTGCTGATGTACGTGATGGCGGTGACCACCGGCGCGGCGCTGCTGCCGATCGCCGTGCTCGGCCCCGCCAACATCCACCGGCTGGTGCCGAGCTGGGGCGACTGGCTGGTGCGGGTGCTGTACTGGCCGGTCGTGGTGCTGGTGCTGATGGCCGCGCTCTCGCTGCTGTACCACTTCGCCCCGCCGGTGCGGCTACGGTGGCGGCGGGCGATGCCGGGCGCGGTGCTGGCCACCGGCCTGTTCATCCTGGGCAGCTACCTGCTGCGGCTGTACCTGTCGTACGTGATCGGCCGGGCCCAGGTGTACGGCACGCTGGCGGCCCCCATCGCCGCGCTGCTGTTCTTCTTCGTGCTGGCCCTGGCCGTGCTGGTCGGCGCCGAGCTGAACGCCACCCTCGAACAGGTCTGGCCCACCGACCGGCCGCCGGGACTGCGCAGCGCCTTCAAGGACCGGATGATGCCGGCGGCCGGTTCGCGGATGCTCCGCAGGTAGCGGATCGGCCGGCCGATCATTCGCCCTTCGGCAAGGCGTTGTAGATCTCCTTGCAGCGGGGGCAGACCGGGGAGCCTGGCTTCGGGGAGCGGGTGACCGGGAAGGTCTCCCCGCAGAGCGCGACCACGTGGGTGCCCATGACGGCGCTCTCGGCGATCTTCTCCTTGCGGACGTAGTGGAACATCCGGTCGCCGGTGTCCGAGTCGGTGGTCGACGGCTTTTCCTGGACCTCAGTGCTCACGAAGCGCTCCTGCCGGATCGGATGGGTGCTTCCCTCCATGATGCCAACTCATCCGTCGATGACGCGCGGATGGTCGGCGTCATCGTCGCCGGAGGGGGCGGCGGGAAGCTCGCGGTCCGGGTGCAGGAGCCGGTGGAACATGCCGGGCTTGAGCGGCGGCCGGTCGTTCGCGATGAGCACCGCCGGCCAGGACAGGCCGAACCCGGCCAGGAAGACCCACAGGAACCAGTGCGGGTAGCAGAGCGTCGCGGCGACCAGGCAGACCACGCGGAGGCCGTTGAGCACCAGGTAGCGGACCTGCCGGGAGTGCAGCTGCTCGGCCGGGCTGACCTCGGCGGTGGTGATGACCGGGACGATCCGGTGGTCACGCTTCACGGCTACTCCCGGGGTGCGCGCGGGGGCGGGGCACTCCCCCCATCGTGGCACCGCGGCGCCCGCCGCGCAGCGCCAGGCAGGGCGTAAGACATGCCCGGTTTGTCCTACTCTGTGCTATCGGGGGGCCGAGGCCTTGGCGGCGGCCTTCATCGCCTGCTTGAACTCCCGCACCTTGACCAGCGAGTCCTCGTCCACGATGTCGGCCACCGAGCGGTACGAGCCCTCCTCGCCGTACGCGCCGGCGGCCTCCCGCCAGCCCTCCGGGCGCACCCCGAACTGCTTGCCGAGCAGGGCGACGAAGATCTGCGCCTTCTGCCGACCGAACCCCGGCAACGCCGACACCCGCTTCAGCAGGTCCCCGCCGTCGGCGGCCTCGTTCCACAGCCGGGCCGTGTCCCCGTCGTACCGCTCGACCAGCAGCCGCGACACCTCCTGCACGCGGGCGGCCATCGACTTCGGGAAGCGGTGCACGGCTGGCGGGGTGGCGAAGATCGCCGCCAGCGCGTCCGGGTCGAACCCGGCCAGCTCGGCGGCGTCCGGTTCGTGGCCGAGCCGCTGCGCCAGCACGTACGGCCCGCTGAAGGCCCGCTCCAGCGGGAACTGCTGGTCCAGAACCATGCCCACCAGCAGCGCGAACGGGCTGCGCCGGAGCATCTCGTTCGCGGCGGGCTCGATGGGGAGCGAGAGCGTCATGCGCCCTATGGTGCTCCCTCCGCCGACGGGGCGGCACACATCGGCCGCGCCATGGCGTCACAGGGAGGGACAAACGGCCAGCGCGGGAGTGTCGATGGGCGAATCGTTCGAGGAGTACGTGACCGGACGCGGGCCGGCCCTGCTGCGGGTCGCCTACCTGCTCACCCAGGACCGCCACCGGGCCGAGGACCTGCTCCAGGAGGTGCTGGTCAAGGCGCACCGCCGGTGGCGGCGGATCGACGCGCCGGACCGGTACGTCCGGCGGGCGATCCTGCACGAGTACCTGTCCTGGCGCCGCCGCCGGTCCAGCCACGAGGCCGTCCTGGATGCCCTGCCCGACACCGCCGCGCCCGGCGACGGCGGCGGCGACCCGGCCGGCCCGCAGGCCGACCGGGACGCGGTCAGGGCGGTGCTGGCCGGCCTGCCGCGCCGCCAGCGCGCCGTGCTGGTGCTGCGCTACTACGAGGACCTCGACGACCGCGAGATCGCCGCCCTGCTCGGCTGCGAGATCGCCACCGTCCGCAGCATCGCGTCCCGCGCGCTGGCCCGCCTGCGCACCTCGAACGCCGTCCACCTGCTCACCGGAGGCGAGTGATGACCGACCTCGACCAGCTCATCAGGCAGAGCTTCGCCGACGAGGCCGCCGAGGCCCCTGACGGCGCCGACCTGCTGCACCGGGTACGCCACCGGAACCGCCAACTCACCGTCCGCCGCCGCCTCACGGCCGCCGGCATCGCCGTGGCCGTCACCGGCGCGGCCGTACCCGCCGCCCTGCTGGCCGCCCACGCCGCCCATCACGGCGGCGCGGTCACCACGCCCACCCCGGACAGCACCAAGCCGCCCACTCTCCGCCTGGCCCCCGCGCACGTCGTCGTCCCGGACATGCCGGTGTACGCGGGCTGGCTGCCGGCCACGCCTGTCGGGACCTACGTCACGGCGTACGCCGACCTGATCTACGAGTTCGGCGGCAGCGCCCCCGCGATCGAGATCAGCCTGTCCCCGCAGGACCCACTGGCCTCGCCCGCCCTGAGCAACGACAACTTCGTCCACGAGCCGACCACCGTCGGCGGCGCGCCCGCGACGTTCACCCACACGACCGGCGACGGGCAGCCGCTCTCGCTCAGCTGGCAGCGCACGCCGGGCCAGTGGGTGTCAGTGGCGTGGTCGCCGCGATTCCAGGAAGACGCGGCCCGCGCGTCCACCGACCGGACCACCCTGACGAGGGTCGCCGAGAACCTGCACGACCAGCACACGCCGGTCACGACACCGTTCCGGTTCCGCTGGCTGCCCGAACGCGCGGCGCCCGCCCTGGTCGACCCCGACCAGATGTACTTCCGGCTGCACACCTCGGGGAACCTCATCGTGGACGTCCAGGCCGGCCGGCCGATCCCCGTCGGTCTCTCCCCCGCCACCGCGGGCCGCTGGCACGGCTGGGTCGGCCTCCGCGACACCGGCGACGCGATGGCCGGCCTCGACCGCTGGCACACCGCCTTCTACGTGCAGCTCGACCCCGACCACACCCTGATGATCTCCGGCTCCCGCACCGAACTCGACCAGCTCGACATCCTCGGCATCGCCCAGGGCCTCACCCTCCGTGGGCGGTGACGTGGCGGTAGGGGGTGATGTCGGCGATGACGGTGCGGGAGCCGGGGGCGATCTCGGTGAAGCCGGCGTCGCGGACCACCGGGAGGTCGCGGGCGCACAGGTCGCGCCAGCGGGCGGCGGGGGCGGTGCGGACGGCGAGCGGGAAGCCGGCGTCGTGCCAGCCGGCGCGGCCGGGCGGGTCGAGGGCGAGCCAGCCGAGCTGGGCGCCGTGGCCCGCCTGGGCCATCGCCTTGCCGGCGGTCATCTCCAGGTCGGGGTTCAGCCAGAGCACCGGTACTCCGGCGGGCGGCGGGGGCGGCGGCTCGGGGTCGGCCAGGTCGGTGCCGGACACCTGCAACCGGGCCAGGTCACGCGGCCAGGCGTCGAGCGGCACCGGCGGGTGGACGCGGACCTCGGCGGTACGCATCGTCACGGTCAGCCCCGGCAGCGCCTCGGCGCGCCGCCACTCCGCGCCGCGGGCCCGCCGCACCACCTTGCGGATCCGCCCGTCCTCCCAGGCCCGTACCGCCGCCGCCCACTCGCCGTCGCCGGCCGAGCGCGGGTCGGTACGCAGCGCCAGCACCGCGCCGGCCGCCGCCTCCAGCGCGTCCGTCCTGGTCGGCGGCGCGGAACGCTCGATCCGCACCACCAGCGGCAGCACGTACTGGGGCACCAGGTCACGGTGCGGGCCGTACGGGTCGATGTCCTCGCCGGGGTCGTCGGTCACGACCCCAGCATGCCAACCGCCGATCCGGGTGGCGAAGGATGGGGACCATGGAACCCCTGCTCACGCCCGACGACTGCGCCCGCCTCCGGGACGCCCTCACCGCCACCGGCTACACGGTCGACCGGGTACGGGCGGTGGTCGGCGACACCGCCGCGGCGGCGATGGCCCGCGGCGAGCTGGCGCCCGCCCTGCGCACCACCACCGGCGGCAGCCCGCTGGAGACCCTGACCAGGGTGCTGCTGCTGGGCGCGAGCGCGCCCGAGGCCGACCTGGCGGCCGCGCTCGACCCGCTGCCGCTGCCGGCGGCGCTCGCCGCCGGCCTGCTGGCGCCGGCGGAGGGCGGGTACCGCGCCGGCCTGGACCTGCGCCCGTACGGCGACGAGGACGGCGACTGGTGGGTGCTGTCGGACCTGCCCGCCGAGCGGCACGGCCGGATCCGCCCCGACCACGTGCTGGGTATCGGCGCCGCCTCGCTGACCATGGCCAGAGCCACCCTGCGCCGCCCGGTCGGTTCCGCGCTCGACCTGGGCGTCGGGTCCGGCGTCCAGTCGCTGCACCTGAGCCGGCACGCGGCGGCCGTGACCGGTACCGACGTCAACCCGCGCGCGCTCCGCTTCGCCGCCACCACCGCCGCCCTGAACGGCCAGCGGTGGGAGCTGCTGGCCGGCGAGTGGTTCGCCCCGGTGGCCGGCCGCCGCTTCGACCTGGTGGTGTCGAACCCGCCGTTCGTGGTCGGCGCGGGCGGCTCCCGGTACGCGTACCGGGACTCCGGCATCGAGGGCGACGGGCTGACCCGCCGGCTGCTGGCCGAGGTGCCTGGCCTGCTCGCCGACGGCGGGCACGCCCAGTTCCTCGCCAACTGGCTGCACCTGAAGGGCGAGGACTGGCGGGACCGGCTCGGCCCGTGGCTGGCCGCGACCGGCTGCGACGCGCTGGTGCTGCAGCGGGAGGTGGTCGACCCGGCCGAGTACGTCGCCACCTGGCTGCGGGACGCGGGCGAGGACCGCGGCCCGGAGGCGGCGGCGCGGGCCGCCGACTGGCTGGACTGGTTCGAGGCGGCCGGCGCCGAGTCGGTGGCGTTCGGCGTCGTCACGCTGCGCAGGTCCGGTGCGGACGATCCGGCGGTGCGGCTGGAAGAGTCCCGCGAGCCCGCGGCGCACCTGGGCGGCGAGGAGATCGGCGGGTGGCTGGACCGGGAGGGCTGGCTGCGCGACCACGACCTGCTCGGCGCGCGGCTGCGGGCCGCGCCGGACCTGCGGCTGGAGCAGTACGCCAGCCTGGCCGCCGACGCCGACGGCGGCTGGGCCGTAGACGACCAGATCCTGCGCCTCACCTCCGGGCTGCGCTGGACCGCGCACGCCGACCCGGTCCTGGTCGCCCTGGTCGGCGGCTGCGACGGCGGCACGCCCCTGCGCGACCTGGTCAGCGTGCTGGCCGCCGCCTACGACACGCCGGAGCCGGTGCTGGCCGCCCAGGCCGTGGCGATCGTCACCGACCTCGTCGTTCGCGGACTCCTACTACCGTCGGAATGAGAGCGCCCACGTACGGGAAGGAATCATGATGGGACTGCCCACGCGCCCGCTCGGCACCACCGGCATGGACATCACCCGGGTGGGCTTCGGAGCCTGGGCGATCGGCGGCGGTGGCTGGGCCTTCGGCTGGGGGCCGCAGGACGACGAGGAGTCGATCGCGGCGATCCGGCACGCCGTCGAGCTGGGGATCAACTGGATCGACACGGCCGCCGCCTACGGCCTCGGCCACTCGGAGGAGGTCGTCCGGCGGGCGCTGGAGCCGTACTCCGCCGCCGACCGGCCGTACGTGTTCACCAAGTGCGGCCTGGTCTGGGACGACGACGACCGGGCCGCGCCGCCGCGCCGGGTCGGCTCGCCGGACTCGCTGCGGCGGGAGGCGGACGCGTCGCTGCGCCGGCTCGGCGTCGACCGGATCGACCTGTTCCAGCTGCACTGGCCGCCGGAGGACGGCACGCCGGTCGAGGACTACTGGGCGGCGCTGGTGGACCTGCGCGAAGAGGGCAAGGTCCGCGCGGTCGGGCTGTCCAACCACGACGTGCCCGCGCTGGAGGCGGCGGAGAAGGTCGGCCACGTCGACTCCCTCCAGCCGCACTTCTCCGCGATCACCCGGGACGCCGCCGCCGACCTGCTGCCCTGGTGCGCCGGCCACGACACCGGCGTGATCGTGTACTCGCCGATGGAGTCCGGCCTGCTCACCGGGGCGTTCGACGCGGACAGGGTGGCGGGCCTGCCGGACGACGACTGGCGCAGGAACTCGCCGGCGTTCACCCGCGACCTGGACGCCAACCTGGCCGTCGCCCGGGAGCTGCGCGAGGTCGGCAGGCGGCACGGGCAGAGCCAGGCCGCGGCGGCGGTGGCGTGGACGCTGGGCTGGCCCGGCGTCACCGGAGCCATCGTCGGCGCCCGCCGCCCCGACCAGGTCGACGGCTGGCTGGCCGCGGCCGCCCTGGAGCTGGACACGACCGACTACGCCACGGTCGCCGCGGCGATCACGAGGGCCGCCGCCGGCAGCGGCCCGCTGGCCCCGTCCGGCAGGGAGTGACGTGCGCGCCGTCGTCACCCGGGTGCTCGACGCGAGCGTGACCGTGGACGGCGAGGTGGTCGGGTCGATCGGGCCCGGCCTCCTCGCCCTCGTCGGCGTCACCCACGACGACACCCCGGCCCGGGCCGGCACGCTCGCCCGCAAGCTGCACGAGCTGCGGTTCTTCCCGGCGGACGGGGTGGACTGGGTGCGCTCGGCGGCCGAGGTCGGCGCGCCGATCCTGGTGGTCAGCCAGTTCACCCTGTACGCCGACACCCGCAAGGGCCGCCGCCCGTCCTGGTCCGCCGCCGCGCCGGGCGAGGTTGCCGAGCCGCTGGTGGAGGCCGTGGTGGCGGCGCTGCGCGAGCGCGGGGCGAAGGTCGAGACCGGCCGGTTCGGCGCGCACATGCACGTGGTGTCCACCAATGACGGCCCGGTCACCCTGCTGCTGGAGGCCTAGACCGTTCGCCTGCCCGAAAGGGCACGTTTCGCCTACGCTGGGGCGGTGCGTGAAGTCCGGGGCAAGATCACCATCACGCCGCCGTTGAGCTGGCTGGAGTTCAAGGACTCCGGCCTGTACCACGAGGAAGGCCTCGGGCCGCCGTGGCGGGACGAGCGGGAGTACGTGCACCTCGACGTCGCCTCCACCACGGTCGACACGGCGGAGGGCCCGCTCACGCGGCGGGAGGCGGGCGCGATCCTGCCCCCGGAAGGGTCCTGGCCGCGGGACGAGGGCGCCGCGCTGATCCACGAGATCGTCGCCCTGGTCGACGCCACCCGCGACAGGCACTCCTACGACGGCGAACTGATCTTCTTCGGGATCGACACCGGCGACATCTCCCGCGTGGTGATCAAGGACAACCGGGCCACCCTCGAGCAGGCCGCGGTGGTCTGGCCGGACGGCACCAGCCTCGACCTCACCCGCGAACTCTGGTACCCCCGCCAGATCTCCCCGACCTGACCGGCGGAGCCGGCTCAGACGGCCGGAGCGAGCACGGCCAGGGCCGGCAGGGTGACCAGGACCAGGGCGGCCGTGTAGGCCGCCAGCGGCAGGCACCGGGGCACCGGGGGGGCCGGATCGACCAGGCGCCGGACCCGGGCCAGCACCGCCGACTCGCCGGCCGCGAGGGCGCCGGCCGGGGCCTGACCGGCCGCCACCCGCAGCAGCGCGCGGGCGAGCACCCTGGGGTCGTGCCGGTGCCGGGCCTGGTCGTCGGCCAGCATCTCCACCAGGGCCGCCACCGCCGACCCGGCCCGCCGTACCCCGGGCACGAACGGCAGCGCCCGCCGCCACGCGGTGAAGGGCAGCATGACCAGGTCGTGGCGCTGCGCCAGGTGGGCCTTCTCGTGGGCGAGCACGGCGGACAGCTCCTCGGGCGCGAGCACCGCGACCGCGCCGGCCGACAGCACCACCCGGGACCGGCGCAGGCCGGGCAGGCAGTACGCCACCGCGGTCGGGTGGTCCAGCACCCGCACCTCCCCCATCGGGGTGGCCAGCAGGTCGAGCAGGGCCCGGTGCCGGCGGCGCTGCGCGACGGTGCGGATCAGCGCGCCGAGCGTCACGCCGACCAGGTGCCCGGCCAGGCAGGCGGTGGCCAGCGCGGCGATCACCTGGGCCGGACCGACCGCCTCGACGGGGTACCCGCCGCGCCACAGCGCCGCCAGCGCGGCCCTCGGGTCGGGGCCGAGCGGGGCGAGGGCGACCAGGGCGCCGGCGGTGACCGCGGCGGTACCGGAGGTGAGCCCGATCGCCTGCCACAGCACCAGCGCGGCCCGCGGCGCGCGCACCGGCCAGGCCGCGCCGGCGAGCAGCGCGGCCCCCGGTCCCAGCAGCAGCACCGCGAGCTGGGCCAGCAGGACCGCGGTGAGGATCATGGGTCCTCCAGCTCCCGGAGCGCGAGCCGGAGCGCCGCGGCCTCCTCGGCGGACACCGTGTCCACGAACCGGGCCAGCGCCGCCGTCCGGTCCGGGGCGGTGCCGAGCACCTCGCGCATCAGCCCGGCGATGTGGTCCTCGCGGGTGCCGACGGCCTGGTAGTGGTGGGCGCGCCCGTCCCTGATCCGGACCACCAGGTTCTTGGCCTCGAGCCGGGACAGCACGGTCAGGACGGTGGTGGTGGCCAGCTCGCGGTCGGGCAGCGCCTCGATCACGTCGCGCGCGGTGACCGGGGACCTGCCCTGCTGGCCGGCAGCCCAGAGCACCTCCATCACCGCCCGTTCCAGCTCACCCAGCCGCGCCATGCGCACACACCTCCGAGATCACGATTCTACGCATCGTAGAACCCTCGCTGGCGTGACGGGAGTCACCCTCCCGGCCGTGTCACACCTGAGCAGCGTCTCCATATCTGAGAAGACGCTGAAACCGGAAGGGCCAGGGAATCTTTGCGCCGCGTACACGTTGAAGTAGTTGCCTGACACAAGGAACGAAAAGGAGGAGGCGACACTGGTGAGCCTTCCGCTGAGCGTCGATGAATACCGGTCGGACCTTGATGGCCCGGTCGAGTCGCCGGTGTCGGCTGACCTCGTTCGGCAGTACCTGAACGGGATCGGCAGGACGAAGCTGCTCACCGCCGCGCAGGAGGTCGACCTGGCGCAGCGGATCGAGGCCGGCCTGTACGCCGAGGAACTGCTCCGGCGGGGTGAGGAAGACGGGGTCGCCCTCTCCGACTCGCGCCGGCGCGATCTCATGATGATCGCCGCCGATGGGCACCGCGCCAAGAACCACCTGCTGGAGGCCAACCTCCGCCTGGTCGTCTCGGTCGCCAAGCGGTACACCGGTCGCGGCATGTCGTTCCTGGACCTGATCCAGGAGGGCAACCTCGGCCTGATCAGGGCCGTCGAGAAGTTCGACTACACCAAGGGCTTCAAGTTCTCCACGTACGCGACGTGGTGGATCCGCCAGGCGATCACCCGCGCCATGGCCGACCAGGCCCGCACCATCCGGCTGCCGGTCCACCTGGTGGAGCAGATCAACAAGCTGATCAGGGTACGCAGGGACATGGCGACCGAGCTGGGTCGCGAGCCGACCAGCGAGGAGCTGGGCGGGCAGCTCGACCTGGAGGCCGAGCGGGTCGAGGAGCTGCTGGCCTACGACCGCGAGCCGATCAGCCTGGACGCCGCCGTCGGCGACGAGGGCGAGTCCCGGTTCGGCGACTTCATCGAGGACAGCGAGGCGACCAACGCGGTCGACGCGGTCAGCTACGGCCTGATGCAGGACAAGCTCGACGAGGTGCTGCACACGCTGGAGGACCGCGAGCGCAAGGTGATCATCATGCGGTTCGGCCTGACCGACGGCAAGCCGCGCACACTGGACGAGATCGGCCGCGAGTTCGGCCTGTCGCGCGAGCGCATCCGCCAGATCGAGAAGACCACGATGGCCAAGCTGCGCCACCCGTCCCGCGCCGAGATCCTGCGCGACTTCGCGTCCTAGCAGATCCTCGAAGATCCCGATCCTGGCCGGACCCAGGTCCCGCTGCCAAGGCGGAGCGGGGCGCCGCGTGCTGTTCTTGGGCACGCAGGCGGGCCGACAACGCCGGCAGCGGGAAGCTGGGCCGGCCAGGAGCCCCCGCACGTGGTGTGCGGGGGCTTTTCCGTAGCCTCGTGCCATGGCCGACGCGTTCTTCCTGCCGCAGGGCGACTCCACGTACCTGGCCACCGAGCACACCCAGGGGCCGTGGCAGCAGGGCCTGCAGCACGGCGGGCCACCCGCCGCCCTGCTGGGCAGGGAGATCGAGCGGACCGCCACCCTGGCTCCGGCCGAGACGGCCCGCGTCACCTGCGAGATCCTCGGGCCGGTACCGGTCGGCGAGGTCGAGGTCCGGGCCAGGGTCGCCCGTACCGGCCGCAGCGTCGAGCTGATCGAGGCCGAGCTGGAGGCCGGCGGGCGTACCGCCGTCAAGGCCGCCGCCTGGCGGATCCGCACCACGGACGTCGAGGTACCGGCGGTGGTGTACGGCGAACCGCCGCCGCTGCCGGAGCCGACGCCGGAACGGTTCGAGCACGCCAACTGGGTGACCGGCTACCTGGACGCCATCGAATGGCGCTTCGCCAGCGGCTTCTTCGCCACCCCGGGACCGGCGACCGCGTGGACGCGGATGCGCCACCCGCTGCTGCCCGACGAGGAGCCGAGCCCGCTGCAGCGGGCGCTGATCGTGGCCGACTCGGGCAACGGGCTGTCGTCTACCCTCGACCCCGCGCGGTTCTGGTTCATCAATCCCGACCTCAGCCTGTACCTGCATCGGGCCCCGGCCGGGGAGTGGGTGTGCGTCGAGGCGCGCACCATCGTTCAGCCGCACGGGATCGGCTACGCCGAGTCAGTGCTGTATGACACGGACGGCCCCTTCGGGCGCGGCAACCAGTCGCTCCTCGTCGGCCCCCGGTGAACGAAATCCCGGCCCGGGGCGCGTAGCCCGGCCGGGATGCGGGTAGTCAGGCACCAACAGCTTTCGTGAAGGAGACTCGATGCTGCTCGTCTGGGGTTACCGCCGCTACGTCCACACACTCGCCATGATCACCCTGGTGTGCTCATCCTGCCAGCGCCCGGCGGCGCACGCGGTGCGGCGGATGGTCACCAAGTTCACGCTGTTCTGGATCCCGCTCTTCCCGGTGGGCTCGAAGTACTCGCTGCAGTGCACGTTCTGCGGCGGGCAGGCGCGGGTCAACAAGGAGCAGGCCGACCAGCTGGTCGCGCAGGCCCAGATGAGCAACGCCCAGCCGCAGGGTCAGTACCCGCCGCAGGCGCCGCAGCAGCAGTACCAGCAGCAGCCGGCGCAGTACCAGCAGCCGCAGGGCGGCGGGTACCCGCAGCAGGGCCAGCCCCAGTACCAGCAGCCGGGCTACTCCCAGGGGCAGCAGTACCCCCAGCAGCAGCCCGGCCAGCAGCAGTACTACCGGTAACTGTCCGGCGAGTCCGCCGTCACGCCACGGCGGCGGCGAACCCGGCCGGTTCGAGCGCGAGCGACAGGACCTCGCGGACGTCGCTCACCAGGTGCACGTCGAGCTGCTCGCGCACGCTCTCCGGCACGTCGTCCAGGTCGGGTTCGTTGCGCTGCGGCAGCAGCACGGTCGTGATCCCGGCCCGGTGGGCGGCGAGCAGCTTCTGCTTCACGCCGCCGATCGGCAGGACGCGTCCGGTCAGCGACACCTCGCCGGTCATCGCCACCTCGGACCGGACCGGCCGGCCGGACAGTAGCGAGGCCAGCGCGGTGGTCATCGTGACACCGGCGCTCGGCCCGTCCTTCGGGACCGCGCCCGCCGGCACGTGCACGTGCACGCCGCGCTCCTTCAGGTCGCCGACCGGAAGTTCCAGCTCGGCGCCGTGCGAGCGCAGGTACGACAGCGCAATCTGGGCGGACTCCTTCATCACGTCGCCGAGCTGCCCGGTCAGCGTGACCCCGGTCGCCCCGGTTTCCGGGTCGGCCAGCGACGCCTCCACGAACAGCACGTCGCCGCCGGCCCCGGTCACCGCCAGGCCGGTCGCCACGCCGGGCACCACAGTCCGCTCGGCCGACTCCGGCGTGTGCCGCGGCCTGCCGAGGTAGTCGCGCAGGTCGTCGGCGGCGATGCTGAGCGGGGTGGTGGCCTCGCCCAGCGCCACCTTCGCGGTCACCTTGCGCAGTATCCGGGCCAGCGACCGCTCCAGCGCCCGGACGCCGGCCTCGCGGGTGTACTCCGCGGCCAGCACGTGCAGGGCGGCGGAGTCGATCGTCACCTCGTCCGGCTCCAGGCCGGCCCGCTCGACCTGCCGCGGGAGCAGGTGGTCGCGGGCGATGACGACCTTCTCGTCCTCGGTGTACCCGTCCAGCTGAACCAGCTCCATCCGGTCCAGCAGCGGCGACGGGATGGCCTCCAGCACGTTGGCGGTGGCCAGGAACAGCACGTCGGACAGGTCCAGCTCGACCTCGAGGTAGTGGTCCCGGAAGGTGTGGTTCTGCGCCGGGTCCAGCACCTCGAGCAGCGCGGCGGTCGGGTCGCCCCGGTAGTCGCTGCCGAGCTTGTCCACCTCGTCAAGCAGCACGACCGGGTTCATCGAACCGGCCTCGCGGATCGCCCTGACGACGCGGCCCGGCAGCGCGCCGACGTAGGTCCGCCGGTGGCCCAGGATCTCGGCCTCGACGCGGATGCCGCCGAGCGCCACCCTGACGACCTTGCGGCCCATGGCGCGGGCGACCGACTCGCCCAGCGAGGTCTTGCCGACGCCG
>JBJMIH010000150.1:0-67824 GCA_045806985.1 Mycobacteriales bacterium
TATCGACCGGCGGTCCCAGTCCGACCAGCTGAACCACCATTTCTTCGACGGCACGTAGTTGCCCCCGAACCGGAACCGCCGCCGGTGCCGCCCGCCACGGCCTGGCGTCCGGTCCGGACCGGCCGGTACGGCGGCGGCCGGCGGCCCGGCGGCGGCCAGCCCCGCGGCCGCGGCGCCACCCGCGGCGACGGTCCCGAGGAAGGCACGGCGCCGCAGCGGTGGGCCGGCAGCCGGATTCTCCGCGGTGGGCTCGGGCATGGCCACCCTCCTGACAACGTTGTCCAGCCGAAACGTCCTTCTCCGGGCAATCCTGACGTGTCCCCCCAATCTTCGCTACCCGTCGCTACAGCGTGCGCAGGACGATGTCGCGGAGCTGGTGGCGCAGGTGGTCGCCGGGGGAGAGGAGGGCCCAGATGCGCGGGCCGGTGTTCTCGGCGAGCATCGTCGCGGCCTCGTGGTCGGGAACCGCGTCGGACACCAGCAGCCAGGTACGGAACCGCCGGCTGTGGTACCGGTCGGCGGTGCGCAGGAACTCCTCGACCTCGCGGTGGCCGAGCAGGGTGCCGGCCGGCCGGCTGAGCACGGTCACGGCCGCGCCGTGCGGGGCGCCGAGCTCCAGCGTGACGCCGTCGCAGGTGGACGGTGTCACGGTCGCCCACGGGCAGGCGACGTCCCGGCAGGCCGCGCGGACGCGGTCGGCGAACGGCGGCTCCGGCCGCGGCCGGGGCGGCGGGTCGGAGTCCAGGTCCCTGACGATGAGTATCGACTCGGTCGGCGCGGCCGCCCGCGCCGCGCGCGACTCGGCGACGGCCAGCATCCTGGCCAGCCGGCCGGCGGACTCCAGCAGGTCGAACAGGCAGGCCAGGTCGGCGGGTGGCGCGGCCGTGCCGGCGCCGGGCCGGACCGCGAAGCCGTCGGTGCCCGCGGCGTCCGGGCGCTCGGTCCGCAGCGCCCTGGCGACCGTGAAGCACGCCCCGAGCGCGCCGAGGCGCGCGGACCGGCGCAGCGCCGCCGCGTCCCGGCCGGGCGCGGTCAGCGCCTGGTCCATCACGTCGGTGAGCTGGCACAGCCGGAGGTAGCGCTGCACGCCGGTCGGGTGGCGGCGGACGGCGTCCCGCAACCGCGCCATGTCGGCCCGTACGGCGCCGAGGGCGAGCGGCAGGTCGACGCAGGGGGTCGGCGGTCCCAGCGCCTCGGCGAACGCGACGAACTGGGGATCGAACGTGCGCGGCAGCCGCGTGTGCGCCTGGAGCCGGGTGAACCACTCCCAGGCGTGCGAGAGCGCGGCCGCGTCCGGGCACGGCGCCATGTGGGCGTCCGCCGCCGCCGGCAGGATCGCCTCACTCAGGTGCCGGATCAGCGGATTGCGCCGCTCCGCCGAGAGCAGCGTGGCCAGCCGGGACATCAGCGGCGCGTGCGGGCCCGCGCCGGCCGTCACCTCCGCCAGCCGCTGCGCGGCCGCGCCGGGTACGGTCCGGTGCAGGAGGTCGGCCAGTGACCGCTCCTCCACCGCGAACTCCTCCAGCGCCGCGAAGTCGGCGAGGTACACCGGCAGCAGCTCCGGACGCGGCGGCTCCTCGGCCGGTTCGACGTACTCCGTCCCGCCGTCCCCGCTGGTCCAGATGCCGAAGCCGGGCCAGCCACGGAGCGCGGAGCTGTCGGCCCTGTCCAGCTCGCCCGGATGCGGCAGCCGGTACCGCCAGCCGTCCCGGAGGGTGTCCCGCAGCCAGCCGGCGAAGGCCAGCGCGTCCCGGCTGGAGACGCCGGTGACCGGGTCGGTGGACGGCGCGGACCAGCTGCCGCCAGGCCCGTCCCGGTCCTCGGCCCGGTCACCGGCCCGGTCCTCGAGGAAGCACCGGTAGTCGCCCGCCGTCACCAGCTCGGTGCAGACGTAGTGGTCCGGCCCGATCCGCTCGACCCGGCGCGCCCGCCGGCAGAGCTGGATGCCGCGCAGCCGCCGCTGCCGCTCCGCGCCGGCGAGCTGCTGCTCGGCGGACAGTTGCCGGTCGAACATCTCCCGCAGCGCCGGGTTGACCTCGCGGCACTGGTCCAGGCACTCGGCGGTGACCGCCAGCACGCCGATCGGCGGGCTGTGCATGTTGAGGCAGTGGTCGACGATGGGGCTGGCGTCGGCCATCGTCGCGAACAGCACGCAGGTCTCCCGCCACCACGGGTCGCCGAGGTGGTCCAGCAGCACGCCGATGTGGCCGCTCTCGTGCAGGGCCTGGGCGGCCAGGTACTCCTGGAACGTCTGGTGCGCGAACGAGTAGAAGCCGCACTCCCGCTCGACCAGCAGCCCGCTCTCCGCCTGCACGGTGGCCAGGAACTCCTCCGCGCGCAGGGCGGGATCGATCCGGCCCAGCCGGTCCCTGATCTCCCGGGCCGCTTCCCGCGGGGACAGGTCGCTGACCTGGAGTTCCATCATCCGCAGCGCCAGGTGTTGCAGCACCACCAGGCGCTGCCCCGCGTTCGGCCGGGCGGACAGCCCCTTGGCCAGCTGCCGCCGGCCCAGCAGCACCTCGCAGATCTCCTCGTACAGCTCGGTGCGGCTGCCGGGCAGGGCGCCCCGGTAGTAGTGCACGTGCGCGATCATCGTCAGCAGCAGCGGGTTGGAGATCAGCTCGCGCAGCGTCGGTACCTGCGCCAGCCCCTCCAGCAGGGTGTCGGCACGCTGGCGCGCCTCGGACTGGAGGTAGCGGTCGTCCCGGTCGTGCACGCGGGCCGACACCAGCTCGTACCAGCGGCGGAGGAAGTCCCCGGCCTGCGGCTCGTTCAGCGGCCGCACCTGAACCACCGCCGTCGCCCGCACCTGGTTGTCCCGGTAGCCGAGCGGCCGGGAGGTCAGGATGAAGTCGTTGCGGTGGAAGGCCGCCATCTGGCGGTCCACCCACGCCGCCACCTGGGCGCGGTCCGCCTCGTCGGCCACCTCGTCCAGGCCGTCCAGCATCACCGTGAACCGGCCCGCCCGCAGGTGGTCCAGGATCCACCCGGACGGCTCGGTGACCAGGTAGTTGGCGAGGGCCGCGGAGAGCAGGTCGGCGAGCGTCACCCCGTCGTCCTTGATGATCCGCTCGGCGTGCGCGCGCAGGAACAGCAGCATCGGCAGCCGGGCCGCCACACCGGCGGCCCTGGCCTCCCGCCCGCCGGCGGCCAGCGTGACCGCCACCCGCTTCAGCAGCGTCGTCTTGCCGCCGCCGGGCGGCCCGAGGACGACGAGCCGGACCGGCTCCCGGCGGCCGCGGCCGAGGTACTGCCAGATCGACCGCATCGGCGCCGGTCCGGAGCTGTCGCGGTGGGCCGTGCCGGCCGGCGGCCGGGGCGGCAGCACGCCCGCGTCGGCCTCCAGCGCGCTGCAGCCGACCAGCGGCAGCTCGATGTAGATCTGGCGGATGTCGAGCGCCAGGCCCTGCGTGGTCAGGTCGCGGACGTCGAGGTCCCGGTACAGGCTCAGCACCAGCTCGCGGTACGTGCGGGTGAACCGGGCCAGCCGGTGCCGCAGCGACCGGTCGACCAGGTCGGCCGTGTCGTCGACCCAGCGGTCCCGCAACCGGCCGTAGACGCTGGCGAAGAAGCCGGCCACCAGCAGCACCGCCACGCCGAGCACGGTGACGCCGGCGGCCAGCAGCGGCTCGGCGCGCAGCGCCGGCACCGCCAGGACGGCGGCGGGCAGGCTCGCGCCGGAGAGGCCGGCCACCCACCGCCATACCCACGTCGTGCCATCCCGACGGCCCACGAGGCCACCCTCCGTCCGGCCTGTCACACAGTGCCGATGCGCCCACTGGCGAAGCAACAGACACCCTTATATGAACAGGTGTCGGATGACAAATCGCCACGTCACCGCCAATGTGTGAGCTCATCGTCGCTGGTCGGGACGGGTGTGGACGGCTCAGGACGAGCGGCCTTTTCCCTCTCGGGTTCGATTTCGTGTCACCTCCGCGGGGGGTCGACACCGGCGTCGTCCTTCGGCGGGAGGAAGATCGGCGGGTCGGCTCCGCCCGGATCGCTGATGTTCCAGTCGTCCTCCAGGAAGAACAGGGCGTCGCCGGAGGTGCGCGAACGCAGGGCGTCGCGGAGGGCGCTCGTGCGGTGCCGCACCTCGCCGGCCGGCGGCGGCAGCACCACGTTGACCGTGTCCGGGGTGTTGGCGAAGAACCGGACCCGCAACCCGTCCATCACGCTCGCGCCGATCTCGGCGAGCACGGACGCCGCGTCGTCGACCAGCCGGGCGCGGAACTCGGGGTCGCGCATCGACCGGTCGGCCAGCCGCAGCAGGACCTTGTCGTTGTACCGGTCGTCCAGGAAGGTCAGGCTCTCCCGCCACAGGTGCAGCACGTTCCGGTCGTCCTCGGTCAGCTCGGTGCCGATCTCGTCCCGGTCGTAGCCGGATGTTGTCTCGCTCATGCGGATTCCACCTCCAGTAGGCCCTCGCTGACCAGGCGGCTCACCAGGTCGACCCGGTCCTCGGGGGACAGTTCTCCCGGCAGCTCGGCGACCGCGAACCGCTCGTGGCGGGCGACGAACGCCAGTGCCGCTTCCAGGTGTGGCGGGCCGGTCACGAAGTTGCCCGCGAATTCGATGACGGCCCGGTCGGCGGTGGTCCGCACGCGACTCAGCAGCTCGGGCGGGCGGACCACGACCGAGTCACCGGTCAGCCCGGCGAGCGCGTCGAGCGAGCGGAACCGGCCGCGGTCGGCGGCCGTGTCGCCGGCGACGAGCCGCGCGCCGAGACCGTCCCTGGCCCGCTCGGCGAGCCCGTCGCCGGCCAGCGCGGTGGCCAGCCGGCCGGCCAGCTCGGCCGCGTACCCGGCGTCCAGCGGAGCGTCGAGGTGGCCGGGCGGCAGGGCGCGCCGGAACGCCACGTCGTCGGCGGCGAGCAGGTCGAGCGCGTCCGCGAGCAGGTCGCTCCAGCGGTACGCGTGAATGCCGATCGTCAGGTGCAGCGAGGAGGTGTCGCCGGTGACGGCCTCGTGCGGGAAGCCGCGCGGCAGGTACAGCGTGTCGCCCGGCGTGAGCGCGTACCGCTCCGCCTCGCCGAGCCGCTGCGGGCCGCGCCGCTCGCGGGCCAGCGGCAGCGCGGCGGCCGGGCTCGCCACGTGCCACTCCTTCGTCCCGTGCAGCTGGGCGATGAACACGTCGTGGGTGTCCACATGCGGCAGGAAGCCCTGGGCGCCGGCCGGGGTGAGGTACAGGTTGGCGCCGACGGGATGGTGCAGCGCGGCGCGCAGCCCCCGGCAGAGCCGGCCGACGGCCGCCGACCGGCGGTGCACCTGGTTGACGACGATCGTGAAGCCCTGGTGGTACTCGCGGTAGACGGCCTGCACGTCGGGCGCGCCGTCGGCGCCGACCGGGACGGCCCGCTCGGTCAGGGTCCCGTCCGGTTCGGACCGGACCACGCGCTCGCCGTCGGCCGGCCGCTCCCGGCTCGCCACGGTGGCGCCGATCAGCTCGTCCACCGCGTCCAGGCCGGGCAGGTCGGCGAAGTACTCCGGCTTGCCCCTGCTGACCAGCAGTGGGGCCGCCTCCCAGTACTCGTCCACGAAGGCGGCCGGCGCCACCGGGCTGAGCAGCCAGTCCAGCCAGTCCACGCCGGATCACCCCTCGAGGAAGACGAGGTTCTCCGGCGGGTGGAGCAGCCGGACGGTCTGGCCCTCGACCTGTGCCACCGTGTCCAGGCCGGTGAGCTGCCCGTCGGGCAGCACCAGCACGCGGTCGTTCCGGGCGGCCAGGAACTCCTCGAACCCGTCCAGGCTCGCGCTGCCCGTCCCGAGCCCGAAGTAGTCGATCAGCCGGCGGAACAGCTTCGGCAGCAGCACCAGCTTGTCGTCCACGTCGGTCAGGGTGGCGATCGCCGACCCGGCGGTGGTGCTGTCCTGGGCCCAGACGCCCAGACGCCCAGGCCGCCGTCCCGTGCCTGGTGAGTGGTGGCCGTCAGCGCCCGGCGCAGGTCCACGTACAGCTGGGAGTAGAACGTCGGGTACACCAGCCCGGCCGCCAGCAACTGGTGGTTCACGCTCTGCCGCAACAGCGGCACGTTGACGAACACCGCGGCCAGGTCCGGCTGCTGCGGCTCGCCGGCGAACACCAGCGACACCGGCCGGCCGTACTTGTCGGCGAACCGGGTCAGGATCCAGCCCGGCGCCCGCTCCGGTGTCGCCGCGGTGACGGTCTCGTGGTTCCGCACCACCCCGCTGAACCCCAGCAGCCCCAGCAGCTCGTCCCCTGCCGCGTGCGCCAGCCCGAGCGGCTGGTGGTGGGTGAACCCGCCGTGTACCCGCGGCGTGTAGTGGGTCTCCAGCGCGTCGATCGCGTCCAGCCGCAGCTGCACCCCGCCCTCGTGGTTCGGCGGCGCGGCCAGCTTCAGCGTGGCGAACGCCTCCGGATCGTCGGGGTAGAAGTGCACCGAGTCCCCGTCCGGCGCGCTGTGCAAGATCCGGAACGTTCCTTTCACCAGGCTCAGCGGCATCTTTGTCACCTCAGTCACTTCAAGTCACTTCATCACAACTGAGCGTAACTAGCCGCATTGATCCCCGTGGCGATACCGCCAATGTCCGGCATGTCGAGAACGCGCGGTCGGCGCCGTCCGACAGGGGAAGCGCGCCGGCTGGGCGCGACGAGAGACAAGGGAGCAGGACATGAACCGCGAAGAGGTGGCCGAGGTGCTGGCCAAGCCGATCTCACAGGAGCTGCTCGGGTCGTCGATCCCGGCCCGGCTGGCGTACGTCGGCATCGACGGCTCGCCCCGGGCGATCCCGATCGCGTTCCACTGGACCGGCGAGCAGGTGATCATGACCACCGTGCCGAAGTCGGCCAAGGTCCGGGCACTGCGCCGCAACCCCAGGGTGGCGCTCACCGTCGACACCCAGGACCAGTGGCCGCCCCGCGTGCTGCTGATCCGCGGCGCGGCGCGTGTCGAGCTGGTCGACGGGGTGCCGGACGCCTACGTCGAGGCGGCCAGGAAGGTGACCCCGGCCGAGCACTTCGAGGCATGGGAGCAGGGAGTCCGGGCCCTGTACGACCAGATGGTGCTCATCACCGTCGCGCCGGACTGGGCGAAGCTGCTGGACTTCGAGACCACCCTGCCCAAGGCCGTCGAGGACATCCTGCGAGCCCACCAGGTCTAGGGCTACCCGACTCCCGGGCGGTGGCTCGGGGTCAGTACACGAACGGCCAGCCGCTCGCGTCGTAGCCGAGGAGGTTGATGCCCAGCCGGGGCGTCCCGTCGTCGGCGTAGTAGTGGTAGAAGAGGACGTCGGCGTCGCTGTCCGCGATCACCGCCTCGTGCCCGGGGCCGTGCACGCCGCCGTGCCCGGCCAGGACCTGGGTGCCGCCGCCGGCGGTCATGGCGGTTCCGTCGCGGTCGACGTACGGACCGGTGACGCTGGTCG
Organism: Mycobacteriales bacterium; assembly: GCA_045806985.1. GTDB lineage: Bacteria > Actinomycetota > Actinomycetes > Mycobacteriales > JBJMIH01 > JBJMIH01. The sequence goes on from JBJMIH010000150.1 coordinate 7,386, forward strand.
AGCGGCCGACCATGATCCGGTACGTGCTGGCGGCGCCCCGGCAGCACAGGTCGAACGAGACCCACAGGTAGTAGAAGGACCCGTGCCGGAAGATGAAGGGCGCCTCGATCGCGGTGGTGCCGCCGGTGCGCTGGGCGATCCCGCGCAGGCTGGTGCCGGCCCGCCTGCCGGTACCAGGGTCGAGGGCGATGAGCTTGATGCCGGTCCAGAACGAACCCAGGCTCAGCCACCAGCTGCCCCGGGCGTCGACCAGCAGGTTCGGGTCGATGGCGTTGAAGTTGTCGGCGGTGGTCGTCGCGATGACCAGGCCCTGGTTGGTCCACGAGCCGGACGTGCCGGTGGTGCTGGTGGCCAGGAAGATCGCCGAGTTGTTGGAGCCGAAGGTGGAGGCGGCGTAGTACAGGTAGTACCGGCCGTTGTGGTAGGAGATGTCCGGCGCCCAGAGCTGGTTGCCGCCACCGGTGTAGGACAGCGTCCACGGCGCGCCGCTCGGGAAGACCGCGCCCGCGTCGTGCCAGGCCGTCCGGTCCGTCGACGTCTTGAGGACGAGGTTGGCGCCGGTGTGCGCGAGCAGGTAGCCACCGGCCGGCCGCCTGACCACGGACGGGTCGTGGACGCTGGTGTCGCCGGTGACGGTTCCCGGGTTCGGGTAGGACGGCGGTGGCACGGTCGGCGTCGCCGCCGGAGCCGTGTCGCCGGCGGGGTGCCCGCCGGCGGCCGCCGACGCCGCGGACGAAACCGCGGCGCCGAGCGCCACGACGAGCGGAAGCGTGAGGGCGGCGAGCGCCGTCCGTACCGGCCGGTGGGGTGGGAACGCTCTCATCACCCTGCCAGTCTAGTCCGCTTTGTGACGAGATGTCCGATCTCTGAGCTGGCTGGTACAAGCGTGAACGTGTCCGGTTGACGGCGGCCGGACGGGCAGGCGCCACCCGAGGATGAAGACGTTGTCATCCTTACCCAGGAGGTTCATCGTGCTCATCGCCATCGTCGACTTCAGTACCACCGTCGAGGACCGTCCCGCCGCTCTCGCCCAACTCGACGGCGAGCGTGACCAGATCCGCGCCATGCCCGGCAACCTCGACTTCCGGGTCTACGCGTGCCGGGAGGACGGGACGCGCGTCGCCATCGTGCACGAGTGGCGGGACGAGGCGTCGTTCGCCGGCTACCTGGCCTCGGAGGCCTTCGCGCGCTCCGGCGAGGTGGTCCGTCCGTTCATGACCGGGGCGCCGGTGAGCCGGCGCTTCCACGCCGAGTTGCTGGAGACGGTGGCCTGAGTGCGAGGCCGTCGATGACCGGCAAGGCGTACAGCTTCGTCCGCACCTTCGGGCCGGAGCCCGCGCGCGACCTGCGCGTGGACCGCCACTACCTGCTCTGCGCCTCCGCCGGTGCCCTCCGGCTGGAGGCGCGGGGCAGGGCCTGGTTGCTCCCGCCGGCCCGGGCGGCGCTGATCGAGGCGGGCGAGGCGATCCGGGTGAGCATCCCGCAGCCGGTGACGACCGCCTCGGTCCTGTTCGACACCGGCTTCGCCCCCGCGCCGCCGGCGCCGTTGACCGTGTTCGACCTCACGCCGCTGGCGCGTGCCCTGGTGGCCGAGTGCGGCACGTGGGGCGAGGGCGACGCCCTCACGGTGTACGCCGAGACGCTGTTCGCGGCGCTCGCCGCGGTGACCTGGCGGCTCGCCGAGCGGCCGAGCCCGGTCGTCGTGCCGGCGGGGCGGTCGGCGGAACTGCGCCGCGCCCTGCGGCTGACCGAGGAGCGGCTCGGCGATCAGGTCCGTTTCGAGGACGTGGCGGGCGAGGTCGGCCTCGCGCCGCGGTCGCTGGCCCGGCGCTTCGAGGACGAGGCCGGCATGACCTGGCGGGCGGTCCTGCGCCGGATGCGGGTGATGCGGGCGATCGAGGAACTGGCCGCGGGCGACACCCCGGTGACCACGATCGCGTCCACGGTCGGCTACACCTCGCTGTCGGCGTTCAACGCCGCGTTCCGCGAGCTGACCGGTCGCGCGCCTACCGAGTACCGGGCCAGCTTCCGGCCCTGACCGGTTTGATCGTTTTAAGGAGGGCTCGCCATGACCCTCGACCGCCGCGGCTTCCTGCGCGGCACCGCCCTCGCCGGCGGGCTGGCCGCCGCCGGCTGCTCCTCCACCGTCGCCAGCGGGTTCACCGGCGCCCAGGAACCCCGTCACAGCCAGACGTTCTGGAACCTGTTCGGCGGCGGCGACGGGGTCCGGATGCAGCAGATGGAGCGGCACTACCAGCGCACCCACCCCGACATCTCGCTGCACGCGGTCACCTTGACCTGGGGTAACCCGTACTACACCAAGCTGGCCCTGGCCACCCTCGGCAAGCAGCCGCCGCAGGTCGCCGTCAGCCACCTGTCCCGGATGCCGCGGCTGGCCGCCGCGAAGTTGCTCCAGCCGCTCCGCGCGGCCGACCTCGCCCGCCACGGCCTCACGGCGGACCGCTTCGACAAGGGCGCCTGGCGGGCCGCCCACCACGGCGGCGCGCTCTACGCCGTGCCGCTCGACACCCACCCCTTCGTCCTCTACTACCGCACCGACACCGGGCCTGTTCGACGCCAGCCTGGTGCGGCCGGGTGTCGGGAGGTTCGCCGGGCTGGCCAACTACCGGGAGGCGCTGCGCAGCGGCGACTTCTGGTGGTCGGTCTGGCACACCGTGTACTTCACGATCCTCACCACCATCCCGCTGGTCGTGCTGGCGTTCGTCTTCGCGGTGCTGGCCGAGCGGGTGGCCAGGGGCCGCTGGTTCTTCCGGCTCGCCTTCTTCGCCCCGTACGTGCTGCCGGTCGCCGTCGTCACGATCATCTGGGGCTGGCTGTACGCGGAGGCATCGGCCTGCTGGCGCACTGGCTGGGCGTGTCGGCGTGACCGCGCCGTCGTGGCTCGGCGACCCGCACTGGGTGATGCCGTCGGTCGCGCTGACCACGGTGTGGTGGACGCTCGGCTTCAACTTCGTCCTCTACCTGGCCGGGCTCCAGGACATCCCGCGGGACGTGTACGAGGCGGCGGCGCTGGACGGCGCCACGCCGTGGCAGCAGATCACCAGGATCACCGTGCCGATGCTGGGCCGCACCACCACGCTGGTCACGGTGTTGCAGGTGATCGCCTCGCCCAAGCTGTTCGACCAGGCGTACCTGCTGACCGGCGCCACCGGCGGCCCGAACCAGTCCGGCCGGTCGGCGGTCGGCTACGTGTTCGACAGCGGGTTCGTGGACGACCGGATCGGCTACGCGTCGACCACGGCGTTCCTGCTGTTCCTCGTGGTCCTGCTGGTGTCGATGGGCTGGTTCCGGCTGGTCCGCCGCGCCGAGAGGGGAGTCTGACGTGTCACGGGCGAACCTGTTCAACCGGCTGTGCGCCGGCGTCCTCGTCGCCTTCGCGCTGGTGTGGCTGGTGCCACTGGCCTGGGCGGTGGACACCGCGTTCAAGTCCGACGCCGAGATCACCGCCAACCCGGACACCTGGGCCGTGCACGACTTCGGCTTCGGCGCGTTCCGCCAGGTGATCGACGCCGGCGACATCGGCAGGTGGTACGCGAACAGCCTGATCGCCTCGACGCTGACCATGCTGCTGACCGTGCTGTGCGGCAGCCTGGCCGGCTTCGGCCTGTCCCAGCTGCGCTTCCGCGGCCGGAGGCGCTCTTCTGGTTCCTGATGGCCGGCATCATGATCCCGCCGCAGGTGCTGATGATCCCGCAGTTCCTGGAGTTCGAGAAGGCGGGGCTGCTCAACACGTACTGGTCGGTCGCGCTCCCGCAGGTGCCCAACGCGATCGCGGTCTTCGTCTTCAAGCAGTTCTTCGACGGCATCCCGCGCGAGCTGGTGGACGCGGCCCGCGCCGACGGGGCGAGCTGGCTGCGCGTCTACTGGCAGGTCTTCATGCCGCTGTGCCGGCCGGCGGTGTCGGCGCTGGCGATCTTCAGCTTCGTCTGGTCGTGGAACAACTTCCTGTGGCCCCTCCTGGTCCTCACCAGTACCAGAATGATGATGATCCCGGTCGGGCTGGCCACCACGCAGAGTAGCTACGGTATCCGGTACGCGGAGCTGATGGCCTCGGCGGTGCTCGGCGGCCTGCCGCTCATCGCCCTGTTTCCTGTTCTTCCAGCGCCGGATCGTCGAGGGGATCGCCGGGACCGGCCTCAAGTAGGGGAGTGTCGTTGGAGATCGCACGCTGCGTACTCGACCGGGACTTCCGGATCGGCGCCGTCGACCCCCGGCTGTTCGGCACGTTCGTCGAGCACATGGGCCGCTGCGTCTACACCGGGATCCACGAGCCGGACCACCCGACCGCCGACCGGTACGGCTTCCGCGGCGACGTCGCCGACCTGGTGCGCGAGCTCGGGGCCACGGTCGTCAGGTACCCGGGCGGCAACTTCGTGTCCGGGTACCGGTGGGAGGATGGGGTCGGCCCGGTCGAGGACCGGCCCACCCGGCTCGACCTGGCCTGGCGCAGCCTCGAACCGAACACGGTCGGCCTGAACGAGCTGGTGGGTTGGGCGCGCCGGCTCGGCCTCGAGCCGATGGTGGCGGTCAACCTGGGTACCCGCGGCATCGACGCGGCACGGGCGCTGGTCGAGTACGCCAACCATCCGTCCGGGACGTACTGGTCGGACCTGCGGATCGGCCACGGGGTGGCCGAGCCGCACGACATCCGGCTGTGGTGCCTGGGCAACGAGCTGGACGGTCCGTGGCAGATCGGCCACAAGACCGCCGACGAGTACGGCCGGCTGGCCGTGGAGACCGCGAAGGCCATGCGCCAGGTGGACCCGCGGATCGAACTGGTCGCGTGCGGCAGCAGCCACCGCGGGATGCCGACGTTCGGCGCGTGGGAGGCGACCGTGCTCGGGCACGCCTACGACGAGGTCGACTACGTGTCGCTGCACGCCTACTACGAGGAGACCGACGGCGACAGGGCCAGCTTCCTGGCCAGCGCCCTGGACATGGACGCGTTCATCGACGCGGTGGTCGCCACCTGCGACCACGTGGCGGCGCGGCGGCGCAGCGCGAAGCGGCTGCGGCTGTCGTTCGACGAGTGGAACGTGTGGTACCTGAGCCGGTTCGCGGGGGAGCGGCGGCTGGAGGTCGCCCGCACGCCCCGCCTGATCGAGGACACCTACGGTGTGGTGGACGCGGTGGTGGTCGGGTCGCTGCTGATGACCCTGCTCGACCACGCCGACCGGGTGGCCGTGGGCTGCCAGGCGCAGCTCGTCAACGTGATCGCCCCGATCAGGGCGGAGCCGGGCGGCCCGAGCTGGCGGCAGCCGACCTTCCACCCGTTCGCGCTGACCGCCCGGTACGCGCGCGGCCAGGTGCTGCGGGCCGCCGTCGACGCGCCCCGGTACCCGACCGCGCGACACGGCGACGCGCCGCTGCTCGCGCTCACCGCGACCCACGACGAGGAGACCGGCGGCGTGACGCTGCTCGCCGTCAACCGCGACCAGCGGGACCCGCTGACCGTCGAGACCACGCTGCGCGGCTTCGGCGCGCTGACAGTGCGCGAGCACCTCGCCCTCGCCGACCCCGACCCGGCCGCGACCAACACCCCGGACGCCCCGTCCAGGGTCGTGCCGCGGCCGGTGACCGGAGCCACCCTGGACGGCGGCGTGCTCACCGCGCGGCTGCCACCGCTGTCCTGGAACCTGCTGCGCCTAACCCCGCCCCCGCCGTGACCCGTCCGGCGACCCCGGCGGCCCTGCCGGACCGCCAGCAACGCGCCACCAGGGACCAGCGTGGGAGGTGCCGGTCAGAGCCCGCCGAGGAGGTCGCGCAGTGTGCGGGTGTAGGCGTCGAGTGCCTCCCGGCCGCGGCCGGTCAGCGCCACCGTGGTTCGGGACCCGGCCCCGTTGCCGGTCTTCTCGGTGGCGACGTAGTCGGCGTCCTCGAGCTTGCGCAGGTGGACGATCAGGTTGCCGGGGGTCAGCCCGATCATGTCCTGGAGGCGGGTGAAGGAGAGCGTGTCGCCGCGGTCCAGCGCGGCCAGTGTCGCGACGATCCGCAGCCGGGCCGGGGCGTGGATCAGCGGGTCGAGTGCGTCGTCGGTCATGGTCGTACCGTCACCTGCGCTGCTGCCGGAAGGTGACGGCGGCGCTGCCGAGAAGGGCGAGGCACAGGCCCACCCCGGAAACTGCCCACACCCCGACTGGCCCCGCGGCCACACCCGCGGCGCCGACGAGGGCGACCGCGAGCCCGGTGCCGGCGGCCCGCCAGCGTTCCCGTGCCGCCATCATGCCCGCCCAGGCCAGGCCGGCGACGATCAGCGGCACCGCGACCGGGTACCAGCCGTAGACGACCGCGTCGCTGACGCCGGCGCCGATCAGCACTCCCATCACCACGTACACGCCGACCCAGCTCACCGCCAGGACCGCGATCTCGGCCGGCCGCAGCCGGGACCTGCCGCGTACTCCGGCGGTCGCGCGCCTGGCGACCGCGACGGTCCCGCCGAGGTTGACGAGCCCGAACGCGATCACGGCGACGATCGCCGCCGCGGTCGGGTGCCGGTAGGGGTGCTGGCCGCGTACCGAGAGCCAGACCGCGCCGCACGCGGCCAGGACGAGGACCGCCCTGGCCGCCAGCAGCCACGGCGGGCCGGGCTCCAACCGGCGGCGCGCCCGCAGCCGGGTCCGCTCCAGCAGCGCCGCCGCGTCCCGGGGATCCAGCCCGCCGCCATCGCCCGCCGTCCCGTCCCGGCCGGTGCCGCGTGTCCCGTCCATCGCGCGCCTCCTTCAACTTTGTACCGCAAAGCTAATATGGTTTGCGGTACAAAGTCAAGGGGTATGCGCAGGTAGGGACCTACGACCCCGGGGGCGGGCCAGCCGCCCGTGCCGGGGCGGGACCTGTGGCCGTGGGGTCCCGCCGGCGCCGCGGACCAGGCTGAGGTGAGCCGGACAGTCAGTGCGGCGTCGCGGAGAGGGAGCGAGAGATCATGCGTGCGCTTGTCTACCACGGGCCCGGCCGCAAGAGCTGGGATGAGGTACCCGACCCGGTGATCCAGCAGGACACCGACGCCGTCGTCCGCGTCGACGCGGTGACGATCTGCGGTACGGACCTGCACATCCTGAAGGGTGACGTGCCGGCGGTGACCGACGGCAGGATCCTCGGTCACGAGGCGGTGGGCACGGTGACCGCCGTCGGCGCCGGGGTGAGGACCGTGCGGGAGGGCGACCGCGTCCTGGTGTCCTGCATCACCGCCTGCGGCCGGTGCCGCTACTGCCGCGAGGGCGCCTACGGGCAGTGCCTCGGCGGCGGCGGATGGATTCTCGGCCACCGGATCGACGGGACCCAGGCCGAGTACGTGCGGACGCCGTTCGCGGACACCTCCCTGCACCAGATCCCGGCCGGGGTGAGCGACGAGGAAGCCCTGATGCTGGCCGACATCCTGCCCACCGGGTACGAGGTCGGCGTGCTCAACGGCGCCGTGCAGCCGGGGGACACCGTCGCCGTCGTCGGGTCCGGGCCGATCGGGCTGGCCGCGATCGTGGGCGCCAGGCTGTTCTCGCCCGGCCACGTGGTCGCGATCGACCTGGCCGCCAGCCGGCTGGAGGCGGCCAAGCAGTTCGGCGCCGACGTGGTGGTGGACGCCTCCCAGGAGGACCCGGTGGCCCGCGTCCACGAACTCACCGCCGGGCTGGGCGCCGACGTGGCGATCGAGGCGGTGGGCGTTCCGGACACGTTCGAGACGTGCACCCGCCTGGTACGTCCCGGCGGCCGCGTCGCCAACGTCGGGGTGCACGGCAAGCCCGCCGTCCTGCACCTGGAAGACCTGTGGATCAGGAACCTGACCGTGCGGACGGGCCTGGTGGACACGTACTCCACGCCGATGCTGCTGCGGCTGGTGGCCGCGCACCAGGTCGATCCGGCGCGGTTCGTCACCCACCACTTCGACTTCGGAGAGTTCCTCGACGCCTACGACGTGTTCGGCCGCGCCGCCGAGACCGGCGCCCTGAAGGTCGTCCTCAGCCGGCACTGACCTCCCGTCACCGGAAACCTTCCGGCGGGCCGATGAGTTCGGGCCGGCCCGCCGGTAGGTACCGGCATGCGTACGAATGCCAAACCCGGTTGGGTTCTCGCCCTGACCTCGATCGCCTCGCTGATGGTGCTGCTCGACGCGATGGTGGTGACCACCGCGCTCACCACCATCCGGCTCGATCTCGGCGCCACGATGGAGCAGCTGGAATGGACCGTCAACGCGTACACGCTGTCGTTCGCGGTGCTGCTCGCGACCGCCGCCGCGCTCGGCGACCGGTACGGCCGGCGGCGGCTGTTCACGATCGGCCTGACCGTCTTCACGCTCGCGTCGGCCGCCTGCGCGCTCGCACCCGGCATCGGGGCGCTGATCGCCGCCCGGGCCGTGCAGGGCGCCGGCTCCGCGATGGTGATGCCGCACGCGATGGCGCTGCTGGCCGCCGCGTACCCGCCCGAGCGGCGTGCCCGCGCCCTGGGCCTGTTCTCCAGCGTGTCGGGCCTGGCCACGCTCGGCGGCCCGGTGGTCGGCGGCGCGGTCGCGCAGGGCGCGTCCTGGCAGTGGATCTTCTGGCTGAACGTCCCGATCGGCGCGGTGCTGATCCCGGTCGCGCGGATCCGGATACCGGAGAGCACGGCGCCGGCCGGCCGGCTCGACGTCGGCGGCCTGGTCCTGGTCACGACCGGTGCGCTCGGTCTGGTCTGGGGGCTGATCAAGGGCAACGACGCGGGCTGGACCAGCCCCGAGGTGCTCGGCACGCTGGCCGCCGGCGTCCTGGCGATGATCGCGTTCGTGGCCTGGGAGCTGCGGGTGGACCGGCCGATGCTGCCGATGCGGCTGTTCGCGCACCGGGGGTTCGCGGCCGGCAACGGGAGCGGCTTCCTGCTGTACACGGCGACCTTCGGCGCGGCCTTCCTGATGGCCCAGTACTTCCAGGTGACGGAGCACACCGGGCCGCTCGGCGCGGGCCTGCGGATGATGCCGTGGACGGTGACGGTGTTCCTGGTCGCGCCCGTCAGCGGCATGTTGATCAACCGGGTCGGCGAGCGGCCGCTGGTGGTGGCCGGGCTGGCCGGCCAGGCGATCGGACTCGGAGCGCTGGCGCTGCTGGCCACGGAGGGCCGGCCGTACCCGGACCTGGTCCTGCCGTTGATCATCGCCGGCTGCGGCGTGTCCCTCGCCATGCCCGCGGCGCAGAACGCGACGCTCGGCGCCGTGCCGCGGGAGTCGATCGGCACCGCCTCCGGCACCTTCAACACGCTGCGCCAGCTCGGCGGCGTCTTCGGCGTGGCGATCCTGGCCGCGGTGTTCACCGCGCACGGCGGGTACGGGTCGGCGGCGGCGTTCGCGGCCGGGTTCCGCCCGGCGCTGGCCGTCTCGGTGCTGCTCAGCCTCGCCGGCGCGGCGATCGGCGGGTGGCTGCCGGCGCGGCGGGTAGCCTCCGAGGCGGCGGCCGCACCGGTGCCGCAGCCGGCCGCCGCGAGCGCGCCGGCGGGTGCGCGGTGACCGCCCGGTCCCTGGTCCGGCCGACGAGCGAGGAGCCCAGCGTGTCCGACCGCTTCGCCGAACTGGTCGACCCGCACCGCCGCGAGCTGCTGGTGTACTGCTACCGGATGCTCGGTTCCCTGCACGACGCCGAGGACCTGGTGCAGGACACCATGCTGCGGGCCTGGCGCGCGCGGGACAGCTACGACAGCGGGCGCGCCTCGCTGCGCACCTGGCTGTACCGGATCGCGACCAACGCCTGCCTCACCGCCCTGGCCGGCGCGGACCGGCGGGTGCTGCCCTCCGACGTGGTCGAGCCGGCGGCCGAGCTGCGATGGCCGTCGCCGGCCGGCCGCGAGGCGCCGTGGCTGGAGCCGCTCCCCGCGGTGATGGCGGCCGGCCTGCCGGAGGACCCGGCGGCGGTCATCGCGACGCGCGACAGCGTGCGGCTCGCGTTCGTGGTCGCGCTGCAGCGGCTGCCGGCCCGCCAGCGGGCGGTGCTCATCCTGCGCGACGTCCTCGCGATCCCGGCCGCGGAGGTGGCGGAGACGCTGGGCACCTCCGTCGCGTCGGTCAACAGCGCGCTGCAGCGGGCGCGTGCCCGGCTCGCCGAGCTCGCTCCGGAGCAGGACGCGACGTCCACGCCGGCCGACGCGGGGGCGCGCGCGATCGTCGAGAAGTACCTGGAGGCGTTCGTCGCCGGTGACATGACCACGCTGGTCTCGTTGATGCGTTCGGACATCGAGCTGGAGATGCCGCCGGTCGACACCTGGTACTCCGGTCGCGCGCTGGTGTCGGGATTCTTCGCCGGCCGGGCGGTCCCGTACCGGTTCCGGGCCCGGGTCGTCGGCGTCAACGCCTCGCTCGGCTTCGCCGCGTACCGGGCCGACGGGTCCGGTGGCTACGCGGCCAACCACCTCCAGCACCTGACCATCGTGGACGGTCAGGTCACGCGCGTCGTGGCGTTCCTGGATCCGGCGCTGTTCCGGTCGTTCGGCCTCCCGCCGACGTGGTCGGAGTAGCCGGATGAGCGTCGCGCTGCTGGAACGGTCGATCTCGTACGCGCTGGACCGCGTCCGCGAGGTGGCGCCCGCGGACCTCACGAATCCGACGCCGTGCCCGGACTGGGACCTGCGGGCCCTGCTGCGACACACCGGCGACTCGCTCGCCGCGCTGATCGAGGGCGGCGCCCGCGGCCGCATCGGGCTGGACGTGCCGGTCTCCGACCCGTCGCTCGAGGTCCGCGGCCGGGCCGCCGCGGTACTCGCCGCGTGGAGCCGTCCGGTGACGTGGCGCGCCATCGCGATCGGCGACGCGGCACTGCCGCCGGCCGTGGTCGCGGTCGCGGGCGCCCTCGAGATCGCGGTGCACGGCTGGGACATCGCCCAGGCCTGCGGCCGGCCGCGGCCGATCCCCGCGGCGCTCGCGGCCGACCTCCTCCCGCTCTGCCCGCTGCTGGTGACCGGGCCTGGTCGAGCCCCGATGTTCGGGCCGGCGGTACCGGTCCCGGACGGCTCCGGCCCGAGCGACCGGCTGGTGGCGCTGCTCGGCCGCCGCCCGGGTCAGGCGCGGGTGACGGCGATGTCGTAGCTGCCGCCAGGGACGGTGAGCAGGACGTAGCCGTCCCGGAAGTGGGCGTGGTGGGCTTCGCACCTGCCGCCGTCCCAGGCGATGTGGCCGTTGACCGTGACGATCGACCTCCCGGTGGCCGGGACGGCGATGACACCGTGCGTGCCGGCGGGCGCGGTGGCGCGCATCGTGAACCGGGACGTGCGCGGGTTCGATCGCCAGGCCACCGCGATGTCGCCGTACCTGGTCGGGACCGTGCCGTCGGCCCAGGCGAGGCTGCCGGGATGCGGCTTGACGCTCCAGGTCGCGTAGCCGGGGTCGACCGGCGTCACGCCGAGGACCTGCTCGGTGAGCTGGACGGTCGGCGAGGCGGCCCAGCCGTGCGCGAGGCTGGCGGTGGCGCGGTTGACGCCGCCGGTGGAGTTCTTGAACTCCCACAGGCCGCCGGTGTACAGCGGGTCGGCCGGGTCGACCATCGGCCCCCAGGTGCGGCGCATCAGGTCGAAGGCGCCGCTGGTGTCACCGACGGCGAGTCGGCCGGCGGTCTCCATGCCGTTGCCGTAGGGCTCGATCGTGTGGCCGGTGGGGTCGGCCAGTCCGGGGCCGATGATCGCACCGTACGGGGTCCACAGCGTGCGGAGCGCCGCCAGCACGCCGGCCCGGCGGTCGGCCGGGACGATGTCGTACTGGAGGGCGAGCGCGTTGGCGTCCTCCACCAGGACGTCGGGGTGGTCGCTGCTCTGCCCGTACGCGCCGAGCCGGGGGTTCCAGAGCCTGGCGTTGATGGCGACCCTGATGGCGTCGGCCTTCGCGTCCTCGGCCGCGGCGGTGGCGGCGGAGCCGACCTGGCGCTCGAGCCAGGCCATGTCGCGCAGCAGGACGTAGTAGTCGATGCTGTACTTCGTGACCTCGCCGCCCTGGATCGCCTGCCAGTAGTCGCGGTCGTTGGACACCACCAGGTTGTCGGTGTCGAGGAACGTGTCGTTGTAGGCGACCTCGCCGCGCAGCTGGGGCAGTGCGGCGGTGATGAAGTCCCGGTCGCCGGTGTAGCGGTAGTACACGATCGCCGCCCGCGCGCCGTACCCCGAGTAGTTGTCCGAGTAGAACAGCGGCGATCCGGCGGGGGAGCGGCCCTTGGCGAAGTCGGGGGAGCCGGGCAGCGCCCCGTCGGCCCGCTGCGTGGCCAGCAGGACGTTCAGGGAGGACTTCAGGAAGGCCGCACCCGGGTCACCGAGGGTGCTCATGACCGCGGGGCCCTGCACGAGCAGGTCGCCGGTCCAGATGCTGCGGTCGCGCTTGGCGCCGTCGAAGATGCGCGGGTCGAGCAGGCCGTTGACGCCGGCCGGCTTCATGTCCAGCTGGAGTGTGTAGGCGCCCGAGTACCACATCCTGTTCAGCTGGTCGTCGCTGGACAGGAACCAGCCCCGGTAGTTCTTCGCCGTCGCCCGGTACGCCTGGAAGTCGACCGCGGCCGCGGAGAGCGACACGCTGCCCTGTGTGGAGAGGGTAAGCAGGACGAACCGGAAGCCGCCGTGGAAGCCCCCTGACACCCGGCCGGCGCCGGCCGGACGCAGCGTGTCGATGCCACCGACACCGGCCAGCCCCGGAGACTCGTCGGAGCTCGGCGCGCCCGGCGAGGTGGACACCGCGGTGCCCGGGGCCACGTCCCGCGACAGTCCAGGCTGGACGGAGACGGTCGAGCTGGCCGTGTCGAACGCGACGAGGGTACGGGTCTGGGCGCCGGCATCGGTGCCGACGGTGATCGTGTCGCCGACTTCGAGGTTCGCCGTGGAGGCGACGGTGACCTGGGTCGCGCCGGCTGCCGCCGCCACCGCGACGGTGGTCGACGCCGGCCGGCGCAGGAACTGGCGGCTCTCCCCGGTGACCAGGGTGAGCGTGGGTGAGCCGGCGACCGCGGTGATGTCGAGGTGCGGCGTACCGGCGACGTCCCTGCCGAAGTCGAGCAGCACCGACGCCGGCGTTTCGCCCGCGACCGTCGTCAGCGTCGTGGCCTTTCCCCGGCCCCTGACGAGGGTTCGCGGATGGGACACCCGACCGCGACTCTCCAACCCGACCGCCGTCACTTGCGGTGACGGCGGCCCCAACACGTAGGACTGCCAACCATGGGTGCCCGCCGCCGCCCGGCCGGCGGGTACCACGACCGAACCCAGCGCGGCGACGAGCGCGACCACCCCGACCGTCCCCAGCCGCCGCGCGGCACCCCCGCCGATGGGACCCTTCATGGCCATGGCTCTCTCCCCTCGGCTGGAGGCGAAAATGAAACGATTCACCCAATAGTGAGCGATGGTACGGCCCGGCACCAACCCCGACAAGGTCCCCAGGCCGTCACGTCCGCTCCTTGCGGCGGCCCGCCCGCCCGGCGACGAGGTGGCTGCCGAGCAGACCGGCGGCGATGAGCACAGGCCGTGGCGCCGCATTCGAGCCGCTGACGGTTTACGGGGTGGCCGGCGCTCAACTGAACCGGCCGAGTGCCGTCTTCGCGTGGTCTCCGAAGGGCCGCAGGTCGGTGGGTGTGATGTCGCCGGGATCGTCGGCCGGGCCGACCAGCCCGGCCGAACGTCACCGGCATCGCCCCCGACCCCGGCGGCGGCCAGGTCCTGTGCCCCTCGGTCCGGGTGGCGGCCAGGGCCTGTGCACCTCGGTTCCGGTGGCGGCCAGGGCTTGTGCCCCTCGGCCCCGGTGGCGGCCAGGGCCTGTGCACACCTCGGCCCCGGTGGCGGCCAGGGCCTGTGCACACCTCGGCCCCGGTGGCGGCCAGGGCCTGTGCCCCTCGGCCCTGGAGGTGGCGTGACCCTTGCCGAGTGCGCCTGGCTGACCGACTCCTCGTTCGGTCAGCTCCTGCCGCTGATCCCCGCCACCGGCCCCACCCCACCCGCGCCCACCGTCCGCCAACTCGCCGCCCTGCTGCGCCAGATGCGCCCCGACCTGGATCGCACCACGGCCACCAGATAACAGGCCCATACTCGTCAACCAAGAGGACAACACCCAAGGCGGCCATCGGCAGGCTGCCCAGGTACCGCACGCAGTTGGCGGCACAACGCTTGCCCGTAAGCGCGGGCGGAGATACGACGACGCGGGGTACGGCATCGCGGGCCGGCGAGCGGGCCCGGCCGTAGGTGCAACACGGCGTGCGGCGGGGATACGGCGGCGGGTGACGGCGATGAGGTGGGGTACGGCATCGCAGGCGAGCAGGAGGTCGAGCAGCGTGGCCAGGTCCCAGTACGGCTGGTCGGGCAGGCTCGCTCCGGTTGCTGGGGGGTAGCAGGCGAGGAACCGGCGCGACCGAAGTACAAGCCGCACCGGGTCGAGCCGCGCCGTCGTCGCTCCGGCCATGGCGTGGATCTGGGCCAGCGTCCCGGCGAGTTGGGTGCGGAAGTCCGAACCTCCGGCGTCCTCCGGCTGCGGCGGGTGGCGGGCGAGGCGGCTGAGCAGGATCGCCGGCACGTCGCGGCGCGCGCCCTCCGGATCGGCCGCCACCACGAGCGAGCGGGAACCCAGCCAGGGGGTGCCCATCTGCGTGGCACGAACCGTCGGCCGTGGCCGTGCCGACACGATGCGGCTGCCCGATCCCATCGCGCGGGCGCGATTGATCAGGTGGGGGGCGGGGCGGTGCTGTGCCGGGGTACCAGCGTGGGGGAGAGCTTGAGCTGGGTTGTCGGCTTCCGGCGGTCGGCTATCCGGTCCAGCAGCAGGCGGGCGGCGTCGTCGCCGAGGTGGCGGCCGGCCTGGTCGACGCTGGTCAGGGAGATGGGGCCGAGGGCGGCGAAGGTGGTGTTGTCGTACCCGACCACGGAGAGGTCGTCGGGGACCGACAGGCCGGCTTCGGCGATCGCCTCGAGGACGCCCATGGCGACGATGTCGGCGCCGGCGAAGATGGCGGTGGGGCGGCGGGAGCGGGCGAGCAGGCGCCGGGCGCCGAGGTAGCCGCCCTGCTGGGTGTAGCTGGTGGTGACGACGTCGATCTCGTCGGCGAGGCCACGGGCCTGCATCGCCCGCCGGTAGCCTTCCGCGCGGACCGCGTTGGGCATCTCCACCAGGCGGACCGGGTCGGTCTCGTGGTGGTCGATGTGGGCGATCCGGCGGTGCCCGAGGTCGGCGAGGTGGTCGACGACCAGGGCGGCGCCCGCGGTGTCGTCGCCGGCCACCGCGTCGTAGGCGGGGGAGTGCCCGTGCCGGCCGACGACCACGGTCGGCACCGTGCCGCCGAGGTGCTCCAGGCGGGGGCGCGGCGACACGGGCGCGATCAGGATCAGGCCGTCCATGCCGCGGTCGACCATCGCCTCGGCGACGCGGGCCTCGGCCTCCTCGCCGTTGCAGCCCGGTCCGAGCAGCACCTGGTAGTCGGTGCCGTGCAGCCGCTCGGTCAGCCCGTCGAGGATCTCCGGGAAGAAGGGGTTGCGGATGTCCGGCAGCATCACGCCGATGGTGTACGTCTGGCCCCGCATACCCCTGGCTGCCGCGTACGGCCGGTACCCGAGCTCGGCGATCGCCTGGCGGACCTTCGCCCGCATCGCCGGGCTGGCGCCGTAGGCGTTGCGCAGCACCTTGGACACCGCGGTCGTGGAAACCTGGGCGTGGCGCGCGACGTCGACGATGGTCACCCGCCGCGCCGCCCCGGACGGACCCACCGGGGCTTGCTCTCCGGCCATGTGGGCAACGTTACCTGCCCCACCGCCCAGGCCCGCCTCCCGCTCCAGCCCCAGCTGTCGCGTTGGAACCCCTTGACGGCTCCGGGGAGCGCTTCTAGAGTCTGCCGCACGATTTGGAAAACGTTGCCCATCCGCCGAGCCGAATCGCCGACCGACGCGCGGGGACCGCCACCGGGGTGCCGCGGCCGCGCCGAGGAGGCGCCTGTCCGCCTTCTGAATGAATCGTTTCAAGAATCAGGTGACACCGTGACAGCTCCGCCGAGGGATCAGCTTTCGGATCCGGTCGCGGGCTCGGTCGGCCGGACGGCGGACACCGCCGCGGCCACCCGCGGACGCGGCCGGCGGCGGCGGACGGCCACGCCGTCCTGGTGGTTCGCACTGCCGGCGATGTCACTCTTCGCGTTCATCGTACTGATCCCGAGCGGCCGCGGCGTGTACTACGCCTTCACCGACTGGGACGGCCTGGACCCCAGGTTCTCCCTCGTCGGCCTGCGCAACTTCACGGCGATGTACCACGACCCCGACGCGATGCGGGCGATCCGGCACACGCTGCTGATCGCCGTGGCGATCACGATCATCCAGAACGGCATCGGGCTGCTGCTGGCACTCGGCGTCAACTCCACGATCAAGTCGCGCAACGTGCTGCGGGTGTTCCTGTTCGCCCCCGCGGTCGTCACCCCGATCGTGACCGCGTACCTGTGGCGGAACCTGCTCGGCCCCGGCGGCGCGGTCAACAGCCTGCTCGGCGCGGCCGGGCTGAGGTCATGGCGGCAGGACTGGCTGGGCGATCCACGACTGGCCCTCTGGTCGGTGGTGGGGGTGATCGTGTGGCAGTTCGCCGGCTACTCCATGGTCATCTTCCTGGCCGGGATGCAGTCGATACCCCGGGAGATCTACGAGGCCGTGGCCATCGACGGCGGCGGCCCGGTGCGGCGGTTCTGGTCGGTCACCCGGCCGCTGCTCGCCCCCGCCTTCACCATCAACCTGATGCTGTCGATCATCGGCGGGATCAAGCTGTTCGACCAGGTGTACGCGCTGACCGGCGGGGGCCCCGGGCACGCGAGCGACACGGTCTCGACGCTGATCTACAAGGACGCCTTCACCCTCGGCGAGTTCGGCTACAGCATCGCGCTCGCGGTGGTGCTCACGATCGTCGTGGCGGTCGTCTCGACCGGGCAGTACCTGGTGTTGTCCCGCAACGAGAGGGCCGCGCTGTGAACCGCTACCGCTGGCGCACGTTCGGGCTGGAACTGGCGATGGTCGCCGCCGCCACGGTGGTCGCGTTCCCCGTGTACGTGCTGGTCAACCTGGCGCTACGGGCGCCGTCCGACACGTCCTCGCCGATCCGGCCGACCAGCTCGCCCACGCTGGCCAACTTCACGGACGCGTGGCGGCAGGGCCGCCTGGGTGGCGCGCTCCTCAACAGCGCGCTGGTCACCAGCGCGAGCGTGGTGATCGTGCTGGCCGTGTCCTCGCTGGCCGCGTACCCGCTGGCACGCGCGACCGCGCGATGGTCCCGCGGGATGTTCGTGCTCATCATGCTCGGCCTGATGTTGCCGTTCCAGCTCGCCGCGTTGCCGCTCTACCAGACGATGCGCGACCTGAACCTGCTCGGCACGGTGTGGGCGCTGATCCTGTTCTACTCGGGCCTCCAGGTGCCGTTCACCACGTTCCTGTACACGGGATTCATCCGGGCGCTGCCCCGCGACTTCGAGGACGCCGCGCTCATCGACGGCTGCACGCCGCTCGCGGCCTTCCGCCGGGTCGTGTTCCCCATGCTCAAGCCGATCACGGTGACCGCGCTCGTGCTCAACGCGATCTTCGTCTGGAACGACTTCTTCACCCCGCTGCTGTACCTCAGCGGCAGCACCCACCAGACCATGCCGGTCGCGCTGGCCGGCTTCGTCGGCCAGTACGTCACCGACTGGCACCTCATCTTCGCCGCCCTGCTGATCAGCATCCTGCCGATCATGGCGGTCTACCTCGCCCTCCAGCGCAGCATCATCAACGGCTTCGCGGGAGGGCTGAAGGGATGACCGACCTGCGCCCCTACGGGCTACGCGTCGAGCAGCGCGTGGAGCCGCTCGGCATGGGCGAGCCGCGGCCCCGGCTGTCCTGGAAGCTCGACTGCGACCGACGCGGGGCGGCGCAGAGCGCGTACCGGATCACCGCCGCCGAACGTGCCGCGGACCTCGGCGACCCGGACCGGCGGTGCTGGGACAGCGGCCGGCGCGAGCGCGGCGACGGGCTGCTCGTGCCGTGGGACGGCCCCGTCCTGCGCTCGGCCACCCGGTACCACTGGCAGGTGGAGGTGTGGGACGAGACGGGTGCGCCGGGCGGCGCGGCGGGTAGCTGGTTCGAAACCGGCCTCCTGCACCAGGAGGACTGGACCGCCGTGTGGATCGGGCGTGACCCGCACGGCCTGCCGCCCTTCGACCCGCCGGGCGAACCGGACCCCGACGCCGCGCCGACCAGCTCCCCGCCACTCCATCTCCGCCGGGCGTTCGACCTGGAGCGGCCGCCGGTGCGGGCCCGCCTGTACGCCACTGCGCGCGGCGTCTACGAGCCCCGGCTCAACGGCTCCCGCGTCGGCGACGCCGAGCTGGCCCCGGGCTGGACGGAGTACCACCACCGGCTCCAGTACCAGAGCCACGACGTCACCACGCTGCTGCGCGAGGGCGCCAACGTGCTCGCCGCCGTGGTCGCGGACGGCTGGTGGTGCGGGTACGTCGGCTTCGACCCCCGCCGCCCGGCCCGGCACTACGGCGACCAGCCGGCCTTCCTGGCCCAGCTGGTGATGGACTTCGCCGACGGCTCCCGGCGGGTGGTGGCCACCGACGCGAGCTGGACCGAACGGCCCGGCGCCGTCCGGGCCGCCGACCTGCTGATGGGCGAGCACGTCGACGCTCGCGCGCACGTGCCCGGCTGGGACGCACCCGGCGTGGCCGGCGACGGCTTCCGGCCGGTCGCGGTGCTCGACACCGACCCAGGGCCACTGGTCGCCGAGCCCGACGCTCCGGTACGGGTGGTGCGGGACGTCCCGGCGCTGGCCGTGCACCCGCGCGGGCCCGGCCGGTTCGTCGTCGACTTCGGGCAGAACCTGGTCGGCCGGGTACGGCTGACCCTGCGCGGCGCCGAGCGCGGCCGGCGGATCGTGCTGCGGCACGCCGAGATGCTCGCCGGCGGCGAGCTGTACGTCGACAACCTGCGCCGCGCGCGGGCCACCGACACCTACACCGCCGGCGGCGGTGCGGTCGAGGTCTTCGAACCGCGGTTCACCGTGCACGGGTTCCGGTACCTGGAAGTCGCCAACCACTCCGGCGAGCTGTCCGGCGACGACGTTCTGGCCCGCGTCCTGCACAGCGACACGCCCTGGACCGGCCGGTTCGAGTGCTCCGACCGAACGGTCAACCAGCTCCAGTCCAACATCGCCTGGACCCAGCGGGGCAACTTCGTCGCCGTACCGACAGACTGCCCGCAGCGCGACGAGCGCCTCGGCTGGCTGGCCGACGCCCAGATCTTCGCCCCGACCGCGAGCCGCAACGCCGACGTCTCCGCCTTCCTCGCCCGCTGGATGCGGGACGTGGTGGACGGCCAGGACGCCGACGGCGCCTTCCGCGACGTGGCCCCGGCCGTCGCGGTGGACCGCGAGGCGGCGCCGGCCTGGGGCGACGCCGGGGTGATCATTCCCTGGCACCTGTGGCGCAGCTACGGCGACCTGGACGTGCTGCGGCGATCCTTCGACGCGATGGTCGCCTGGGTCGAGCACATCCGCCGGCACAACCCCGACCTGCGGTGGCGGCACCGGACCGGGCACTCCTACGGCGACTGGCTGCAGGTCGACGCCGCGACGCCGCGGGACCTGCTGGCCACGGCATACTTCGCCCGCAGCGCGAGGATCGTGGCCGAGGCCGCCGAGGTGCTCGGCCACCACGACGTCGCCGCCGCGCACCGGGACCTGCACGCCGCGATCAGGGCGGCGTTCATTGAGTCCTACGTGGACGACGACGGCACCGTCGAGGGCGGCACCCAGACCGGCTACCTGCTGGGCCTGGCGTTCGGGCTGCTGCCGGCGGACCTGGTCCCGGCGGCGGTCGAACACCTGGCCGCCGACATCGAGAAGCGCGACAACCGGCTCACCACCGGATTCGTCGGTGTCGCGCTGCTCTGCCCGGTGCTGGCCGACCTCGGCCGCGCCGACCTCGCCTACGCGCTGCTGCACCAGGACGAGTTCCCGTCCTGGGGGTACTCGATCCGCAACGGGGCCACCACGATCTGGGAACGCTGGGACGGCTGGACCGGGCACCGCGGGTTCCAGACCGCCGCGATGAACTCGTTCAACCACTACAGCCTGGGCAGCGTCGGGGACTGGCTGTTCGGCCGCGTCGCCGGGATCGACCAGACACCCACCTCGGTGGCCTACCGCGAGCTGCTGCTCCGCCCGCTGCCCGGCGGGCGGCTCAGCTGGGCCCGCGCCGAGCAGGAGACCGCACGCGGGCGGGTCGCCTGTGGATGGTCCCTCGCCGGCGGCCGGATCACCGTCACCGCCACGGTGCCACCCGGCAGCACCGCCGTACTGGAGATCCCCACCACCGACCCGGACAGCGTGCGTGAGAGCGGCGCGCCAGCCCTCGACCAGCCGGGAGTCCAGGGCATCGAGCCGTCCGCCGCCGGGGCGACCCTGCGGCTGGCCTCCGGCCACTACACCGTCACCGCCACCCACTGACCGCCGCACCATTCCCCGCGGGAGACACCATGAAGACGAACAGACTGCCGGCCCTGGTGGCCGTGCTCACGGCCGGCGCCCTGCTGGCCGCCTGTAGCGGTGGCACGACCGGATCCGGCGGAGGCTCGAAGACGCTGACGCTCGCCTCGGTCGACCAGGGTTCCGTCGAAGACGTCGTCAAGGCGTTCAAGGCGGCCAACCCCGGCGTCAAGGTGAACTTCACGACCAGCGGCGCCGACCAGTACCAGCAGCAGATCCGTACGCAGCTCTCCTCCGGCACCGCGCCCGACGTGATGTCGGTCTGGCCCGGCAACGGCAACCCCGGCGCGACCTACGTTCTGGCCAAGCCCGGCTACCTGCGCGACCTCTCCGACCAGCCGTGGGCCGGCAAGCTGCCGTCGCCGGTCAAGGGCCTGTCCCGGTACCGGGGCAGGACCTACGACGCGATCTTCGGGGTCAACGGCATCGGCGCGGTCTACAACCAGCAGGCGCTGGACAAGGCCGGTCTCACCCCGCCGACCACCTGGACCGCGCTGCTGGCGTTCTGCCGCGCCGCCGCCGGCAAGGGAACCCCCGCCTTCGCCCTCGGAATCCAGGACAACTGGGTGACGCAGCTGGTCCTGTACGCGCTGGTCGCCACCACCGTCTACGGCGACGATCGGGACTTCGACAAGAAGATGCAGGCCGGCCAGGCCACCTTCGCCCAGTCCGCGTGGACCACCGCCATGGCGAAGTATCTCGACATGAACAGGGCCGGCTGCTTCCAGCAGAACCCGCTCGGCACCAGCTACGAGGCCAGCCAGGAACTCGCCGCGACCGGTAAGACGCTCGGCCTCATCCAGGGCAACTGGGTGATCGCCCTGCTCAAGGGCAAGAACCCCACCGGGACGTTCGTCCTCAAGGCGCTGCCCGCCACCGACGACCCGGCGACCTTCCTGATGCCGGTCGGCGCCGGCGCCGGTTACGGCGTCAACGCCAAGGCCAAGCACAAGGACCTCGCGCTCAGGTTCGTCAACTTCGTGATGTCGCCCAAGGGCATGAGCGTCTTCAACAGGAAGCAGGGCAGCCTGCCGTCCCTCCCGAACACCGGCTACGCCACCGACCCGTCGCTGGCCGAGCTGTCGAAGTACATCGACAGCGGCAGGACCGTGCCGTTCATGGACCAGCTGTGGCCCAACCCCAAGGTCCAGCAGACCATGCTCAGCGGGCTCCAGGAGATCTTCAGCGGTCAGTCCACCCCGCCGAAGGTGCTCGCCGCCATGGACACCGACTACAAGGCCGGATCCTGACACGGAGGCCGTCATGCCAACCGGAACGCTGACACTACGACAAGCGGTCGTCGTCACGACGGCGCTGCCGGTCCTCCTGCTGGGCGGCGCCGTGCCGGCGACGGCGACCGCGGGGGCCACGCCCGGGCTCCGCGTCACCAGCCTGACCACCGAGCACCTGTCCGATCCGCTGGGGGTCGACACCGCCTCGCCGCGCCTGTCCTGGATCGACAGCGCGGCGCGCAACGGTGCTGGCCAGAGGGCGTACCAGGTCGTCGTCTCCACCGACCGGGACAGGATCACGCGCGGTGCCGGTGAGGCGTGGAACAGCGGCAGGGTGTCCTCGGCCACGTCGTTCGATGTGTCCTACGCCGGGAGGCCGTTGCGGTCGCGGACCCGGTACTTCTGGGCCGTGCGGGTGTGGGACGACCACGGCCGGGTGTCACCGTGGAGTGCTCCGGCGTGGTTCGAGACGGCGTTCCTGGACCCGGCGGAGTTCGGCGGTGCGTGGATCGGCCGCTCTCAAGCGTCCGCGAATCCGCTGCTGCGCAAGGAGTTCGTCGTGCACGGGGGGATCGCCAGCGCCCGGGCGTACCTGTCCGGGCTGGGCTACGGCGAGCTGTATGTCAACGGGCACCGCATCGGCGATCACGTGCTCGATCCCGCCTTCACCGACTACAACATGACGGTCGACTACGTGACCTACGACGTCACCGGCGAGTTCCACGCTGGCCGGAACGCCGTCGGGGTGAGCCTGGGCAACGGCTGGTACGCCGGCAACGCGCTGCACTTCGCCGACCCGGCGACCGTGCCCTGGCAGCCGGCACGGCCGAAGCTGAAGTTCGAGCTGGACGTGCGCTATGCGGACGGCTCCACGAGCCGGGTGCTCAGTGACACCAGTTGGCGGACCGCCGACGGTCCGACGACGGCCGACAACGTCCAGTCCGAGAGCTACGACGCCCGGCTCGCGCGGCCGAGCTGGGCGCGAGCCAGGTTCGACGCCAGTGCCTGGACCGCCGCCATCCCGGTGCCGGCGCCGGCGGGGCGGCTACGCGCGCAGTCGATCCCGCCCATCGAGCGGACCGCGACCCTGACCCCGGTCGCGGTCACCGAGCCCCAGGCCGGCGTGCGGGTGTACGACTTCGGCACCACCACTGCCGGGTGGGCGCGAATCGAGATGACCGGCGCCCGAGGCACGACGGTCAGCGTCCGCTACGCGGAGAAGATCGACCCGGACGGCACGCTTCCGGATGAGGCGGGCCAGACCGACACCTACGTTCTGCGGGGCGGGTCGCCGGAGACCTACGAGCCGCACTGGGGTTGGCGGGGATACCGGTACGTGCAGGTCTCGACCACCGCTGAACCGCGTTCGGTCCGCGGCGTGGAGGTCCACTCGGCGCTGGCGAGCACGGGCGGGTTCCACAGCTCCGACGACCTGTTCAACGGCATGCACCAGGCGATGCGCCGGACCATTCTCAACAACCAGGACTCCTTCGGTTCCGACACGCCGCTGTACGAGAAGGCGGGCTGGACCGCCGACAACCGGCTCTACGCCGAGTCGGCGATCAGGAACTTCGACATGGAGGCGTACTACGAGAACTGGATGCGGGACTTCGACGACGTCCAGCTCCCGGACGGCCGGCTGCCGCTGATCGTGCCAAGTCCGGCGCCCTGCCCCGGCCCGTCGTGTCTGGACTGGTACGTGACCGAACCGGTGTGGGAGAGCGCCGTCATTCTCATGCACACCTACCTGTACACCTACCTCGGCGACGTGTCGGCGGTACGCTGGGACTATCCGGCGATGGCGGCCTGGCTGCGAAACGAGGAAGCCGGAATCGCTGCCACCGGGTACATCTACCATGGCTTCACCTTCGGCGACTGGTCAGTGCCCACGAACGCGGTCGCACCCTCCAGCCAGCTCATCGGCAGCATGTTCCTCTACGAGTCGGCCAAGGAGCTGGCCGACCTCGCCAACCTGGTCGGCCAGCCCGCCGACGCCCGGCATTTCCGGCAGCTCGCCGGGTCCATCGGGTCCGCGGTCAACACGACCTTCTACGACGCCGACCAGCGCGTCTACCGGGACCCGCCCGGGACGGTCTCCATCGGGTTCGGCGGGACGACGATCACCACCGGCGGCTACTCCCAGACCGCCAACCTCCTCGGGCTGGCCTTCGGGCTGGCACCGGCCGCGGACCGGCAGGCGATCGTGCGCAACCTGGCCGGCGACGTGACCACCGCCGGCAGCCACCTGGCCACCGGCGCCAACGGGACCCGGTGGATCCTGCCGGTACTCACCGAGGCCGGCTACGGCAACCTCGCCTACGCCGTCGCCACCAATCCCACCTACCCCGGTTGGGCGCACTGGTTCACCCAGTGCGGCGCGACGACGATGTGGGAGGCCTGGGAATGCGACACGAGCCGCTCCCGCGACCACGCCTTCATGGGCACCGTCGACGACTGGTTCTTCACCGACCTGGCCGGCATCCAACCCACCGGCCCCGCCTTCCACAGCATCCAGATCAAGCCGTACCCGGTCGGCGACCTCAACTCGGCGGCGGCCTCCCAGACCACACCGCTGGGCCGGGTCGCCTCCAGCTGGACCCGCTCCGACCACCACTTCCGCCTCACCGTCGACATCCCGGTGGGTGCCACGGCGCGGATACTCGTGCCGGCCGCCGACCACGCGACGGTGCGGGCTCCTCGCGACGCCACGGCCGCTGGGAGGCGGGACGGCTACGCCGCGTACACGGTCGGCTCCGGCCGCTACAGCTTCGAGGTCGGTTGAGGCGCCGCCTCCTCGGCCCAGGACGCGAGGAGGCGGAGCGCGTCCTCGGACGGAGAGCCGGGCTCGGCGGTGTAGATGGTCAGGGTGAGGCCGGGCTCGGCGGCCATCTCCAGGCCCTCGTAGGCGAGGGTGAGGTCGCCGACGACGTGGTGGTGGAAGCTCTTCACGCCGGAGCCGTGGAGGCGGACGTTGTGGGCTCCCCAGCGGCGGCGGAACTCCTCGCTGCGGGTCGAGAGCTCGCCGATGAGCTCGTGCAGGTCCTCGTCGAGCGGGTCGCGGCCGGCCTCGGTGTGCAGGATGGCGACGACGATGTCGGCGGCGGCGTCCCAGTCCGCGTAGAAGCGGTGTGCCTCCGGGTCGAGGAACGTGTGCCGGGCGAAGTTCGGCGGGCGCTGCGGATCGGCGTAGAGCTGGGCGTAGAAGGCGCGGGCGAGCTGGTTGGCGGCGAGCAGGTCCATGCGGCCGTTGCGGACGAACGCCGGCCCCGCGGTGACGGCGTCGAGTGTCCATCGCAGACCCCGGTGCGGAGTCCAGTGCTTCGTGCCACGCCGCCGGGGCCGGGGGAGGGGGCTGCCGTCGGCCGCTCGGGCCAGGTCGTACAGGTGTGCCCGTTCCGCGTCGTCGAGGCGCAGGGCGCGGGCGATGGCGTCCAGCACGCCGGCCGACACGCCGGCCAGGGCGCCGCGCTCGATCTTGGAGTAGTACTCGATGCTCACGCCGGCGAGCGCGGCGACCTCGGTGCGGCGCAGCCCGGGCACGCGGCGGTTGGTCCCGGCGGGCAGGCCGGCCTGCTCGGGGCTGATCCTGGCACGCCGCGAGACCAGGAACTCGCGGACCTCGGTGCGGTTGTCCACGGCTTCGACGGTACGTCCCGCGCCGCCGCGGTGGGGTGCCCTGCCGGTACACCTTTCGCCAGGAACTCCCCGGCCCACCGCGGCTGGGGTTTGCTGGAGGTTGTAACGCTCCGTGTCCCATAGGAGGAACCGATCATGCGTGGTGCCGTCCTGTACGCCCCCGGTGACGTCCGGGTGGAGGAGCGCGAGGACCCGCGGATCCTCGCGCCGACCGACGCGATCGTCCGGCTGTCCGCGACCTGCGTGTGCGGTTCGGACCTGTGGCCGTACCGGGGGATCGAGAAGGTCGAGGGCCCGGCGCCGATGGGCCACGAGTACGCCGGCGTCGTCGAGGAGGTCGGCGGTGACGTCCGGAATGTCCGGCCTGGGCAGTTCGTGGTTGGTTCGTTCTTCGCCTCCGACAACACCTGCGAGATCTGCCGGGCCGGGTACCAGAGCTCGTGCGTCCACCGCGAGCCCATCGGCGCGCTCGGCGCCCAGGCCGAGTACCTGCGCGTCCCGCTGGCCGACGGCACCCTGGTCGCCACGCCGGACATCCCCGCCGATGACCTGGTCCCGAGCTTCCTCGCCGCCTCCGACGTGCTCGGCACCGGCTGGTTCGCCGCGGCGGCCGCCGAGGTCGGGCCGGGCAGGACGGTCACGGTGGTCGGCGACGGCGCCGTCGGGCTGCTCGGCGTGCTGGCGGCCAGCCAGCTCGGCGCCGACCGCGTCATCGCGATGAGCCGGCACGAGTCCCGCCAGAAGCTGGCCCTCGAGTACGGGGCCACCGACATCGTCGCCGAGCGCGGCGACGAGGGCGTGGCGCGGATCAAGGACCTCACCGACGGGCTCGGCGCGCACTCGGTGATCGAGGCGGTCGGCACCCAGGAGTCGATGACGCAGGCCATCCGCGCCACCCGGCCGGGCGGGCACGTCGGTTACGTCGGCGTCCCGTACGGCGTCGAGCTGCCCGGCCAGGAGCTGTTCTTCTCGCACGTGCACCTGCACGGCGGCCCGGCCCCGGTGCGCCGGTTCCTGCCCGAACTCATCGACCTGATCTGGAACCGCCGGATCGACCCCGGCAGGGTGGTCGACCTCAGCCTCCCCCTCGAACAGGCCGCCGAGGGCTACCGGGCCATGGACGAGCGCCGCGCCATCAAGACCCTGCTGCGCCCCTGACCCGACCCGACCGCCCGGGAAGGGACCGGGACGGACCCGGGACGGGTGCGGGACGCCGCACCCAAGACTGGCCGCGTCAGCCTCGACTCAAGGGAGAGCCATGACGCGGCAAGCACTGTCCGCGCTGGTACTCGCCGTCGCCGCCGCCACGGGCGCGGCCACGGCGATGACCGGCGACGCGGCGGCCGGCACCGCCCGCCCGGCCACGCCGCGGCCGGTGGACGACAACCTGGCCGGCCTCGCCCGCGCGGCCGTGTCGCCGGCGGCGACGGCCGGCGTCGTCGCCTGCGACGGCAACGGCACCAGCGGCAAGCGGGTCCAGATCCTGTACGTCCGGGAACCGTCGCAGACCGACCGGCTGAGCCAGTACCTGGCGACGTACCAGGGCTGGGCCGCCCAGATCGACCTCCAGTTCCGCACGGACGCCGAGGCGACCGGCGGGTACCGGCGGGTCAGGTTCGTCACTGACGCGTCCTGCCAGCCGACCGTGACCGAGGTGGTGGTTCCCGCCGGCACCCTCACCGACTGGGGACACACGTTCACCGCGCTCAAGAACGCCGGCTACAACCGGACCGACCGCAAGTACCTGGCGTTCACCGAGACCACCTCGTGGTGCGGGCTGGGCGGTGGCGGCCCTGGCGCCGGCGACACCACGCCAGGCTCCACCAACCGGTACAACACCGGCCCCGACCTGGCCAGCGTCGGCAGCGGCTGCTGGGGCTGGGCGCCGGCGGCGCACGAGCTGATCCACACCCTCGGGGCGGTGCTGCCCGGCGCGCCGCACGCGACCAGCAACGGGCACTGCTGGGACGACGAGGACATCATGTGCTACGACGACGGCGGCATCCCCAACCCGCCGGGCCAGCTGGTCAAGGTCTGCGCGGGCGCGCCGGAGAACCAGATCGACTGCAACCACGACGACTACTACAGCACCAAGCCGGTGTCCGGGAGCTGGCTGGCCAGCCACTGGAACAGCGCCAACAACCAGTTCCTCATCACCGCCCCGGTGCTGGAGTTCACCAGCTACCCGGCCCTCGCCACCGGCGCCAGCGGCGCGACCGTGGAGGCCGCGGAGTACCTGCTGCAGCAGGCCGGCTTCGCGCCCGGCCCGGTCGACGGCGTCTACGACGACGCCACCGCCGCCGCGGTGACCGCCTACCGGCAGAACAAGAGCCTGCCGGCCGGCGCGACCATCGACAGTCACGTGTGGACGGCGCTGCTGTCCGCCGGCACCAAGCCCACCCTGCAGAACGGCTCCACCGGCGCGGACGTACGCCGGTTGCAGCGCTCGCTGACCGCCGCGCTCGGACGCACGATCGCGATCGACGGCAGCTTCGGCAGCGGCACCCAGCAGGCCGTCAAGGACTACCAGTCCAGCCGCGGCCTGTCCGCGGACGGCATCGTCGGCTCGCTCACCTGGACCGCACTCCAGTCCGGCCGCTGACGGCCCGCCCCGGCCACCGGCGGCTCCCCCGGCACCCAGTCACGTCCGGGGGAGCCGCCGGCCGCTCGCTGATCACGGGACGGGACGCCGAGGTCGGCGAGCAGGTCGCGTACCCGACGTTCGATCTCGTCGCGGACCGGTCGGATGTCCTCCACGCTCCTGCCGGCCGGGTCGTCGAGGGTCCAGTCGAGGTAGCGCTTGCCGGGGAAGACCGGGCAGGTGTCGCCGCAGCCCATGGTGACGACCACGTCGGCGGCGCGGACGATCTCGTCGGTCCACGGCTTGGGGAGCTCGGCGGAGATGTCGATGCCGCGTTCGGCCATCGCCGCGACGGCCGCCGGGTTGACCTCGGCGCCGGGTTCGCAGCCGCCCGACCAGGCGACCGCCCGGTCTCCGGCCAGGTGCCGGAAGAACCCCAGGGCCATCTGGCTGCGGCCGGCGTTGTGCACGCACAGGAACAGCGCGGTCGGCCTGCCCGCGAACTCCCCGCGCGGCCGGGCGGCGCTTGAGGTCGTGTCACTCATCGGCTGCCTCTTCCTGTCGGCGGACGGCCGGCGCCAACCGGTCGACCCGGTCGGCCAGCTCGCGCAACGCGCCCTCGAACGCGTCCGCGGTGCCGGTCCGGGCCGGATCAGGCACCGACCAGTGCAACCGGCCCGGGGCCCGCACGCCGAGCTGCTCGTGGGCGTTGTCGCACACGGCGACCACCAGGTCGCCGGGCCGCACGACCTCCTCGACGTGCCGGGTACGGGTACGTGCGAGCGACAGCCCGTGCGCACGCGCCGCGGCGACGGCGAGGGGGTGAACCTGCCGGGCCGGGGTCGTCCCGGCCGACGCGGCCGGCACGCCGCTGCGGCGCTTCCACAGCGCGGCGGCGAGCTGCGAGCGGGCCGAGTTGCGGGTGCACACGAACACCACCCGCGGTGCGTCCACGGTCCCGGTCGGCGCCAGACCGGCCAGCGCCGCCGGCCGCGACCGCAGGTAGACACGCCGGTGATCGCCCTCGGACCGCGACCGCTCCACCAGCCCGGCGCGCTCCAGCGACTTCAGGTGGTGGGCCAGCAGGTTGCTGGGCAGGCCCAGCGCCCGCCCGATCTCCCCCGGTGAGGCGTCACCCAGCAGCAACCGGTCCACGATCGCCAGCCGCGCCGGCTCCCCGAGCGCCGCGTGCGACCGCGCCCGCTCCACCACCGAGGAAGACCACTCAACGTCCATTGACTCAATAGTCGCTGAGTCTTCGACCGGTGTCGAGAGGGAGGATCATTGATGACGTGATCGACGTGACTGGCGGGAACGGGACCGGGACCGGTCGGTCCGGGCCGCGGCCGTGGCCGTGGTACGGGGCCGTCGCGGTGCTCGCGGTCGCGCTGGTGGCGCTCGGTACGGCGGTGGTGCTGCTGGCGGACCGGCGGACCGGCCCGACGATCCCGGCGCCCGCCGCTGTCGACGCCGGTTTCGCCCGGGACATGCAGACCCATCACCTGCAGGCCGTGCGGATGGCTGGCATCGTCCGCGACCGCACCGGGGACCCGCTGGTCCGCACCATGGCGTTCAACATCGAGACCAGCCAGCGGGAGCAGGTCGGCGAGATGACCGGCTGGCTCGGCATGTGGGGGCTGCCGGTGAACGACCCGCGCCGGCCGATGGCCTGGATGGGCGCGATGGCCGCCGAGCACCGCCTCCAGCCCGACGGGCGGATGCCCGGCATGGCCAGTACGGCCGAGATCGACCAGCTCAGGACGCTGCCGCCGGCCCGGATGGACGTGCTGTTCCTGCAACTGATGATCCGCCACCACCAGGGCGGGCTGCCGATGCTGGACTACGCCGCCCACCACGCCGCCATCCAGGCGGTACGCATCCTGGCGGAGAAGAACGCGGCCGCGCAGACCTGGGAGATCACCACCATGTGCGGGATGCTCACTGACCGTGGTGGCCAGCCACTCCCACCGCCCGCCTGAGCCCGACGTTCCGTGCGGCGCCCACTCCCGCAGGCCGCCCGAGGTCTCCGCGACCGCGTAGGCCCGGCGTGGCCATTTCCGTTGCGCGTGGGGTGGAGGGTGCCTAGCGTTGCGTTTCTGCGGACGCGGAGGAGGTCGGGAATGGCTTGTCGTCTCATGGCGCTCTGCT
Source organism: Mycobacteriales bacterium (assembly GCA_045806985.1). Lineage (GTDB taxonomy): Bacteria > Actinomycetota > Actinomycetes > Mycobacteriales > JBJMIH01 > JBJMIH01. Next base: position 37,450 of record JBJMIH010000150.1, read on the forward strand.
TCGACGCGAACGACCCGCCCGGTCTCGCCCGCTTCTGGGCCGGCGTCCTCGGCGGGGAGAGGGCCGACGACCCCGAGGACGGCATCACGCTGTTGCCGAGCGATGACACCGGGTTCCGGATCCGATTCCTTCCGACCCAGGAGCCGAAAACGGGCCAGAACCGCTCGCACTTCGATCTGACGAGCACGTCCCTGGAGGACCAGCGGGAGACGGTGGCGAGGTCGCTCGCACTCGGCGCCCGGCACATCGACGTCGGCCAGCGCCCGGAGGAGGGACATGTCGTCCTGGCGGACCCGGAAGGCAACGAGTTCTGCGTCATCGGGCCGGGCAACAAGTTCCTCGCCGACTGCGGATTCATCGGAGCGCTCGCCTGCGACGGTACGCAGCGGGTCGGGTACTTCTGGAGCGAGGCGCTGGGCTGGCCGCTGGTCTGGGATCAGGACCAGGAGACCGCGATACGCTCGCCGCACGGCGGCCCGAAGGTCACCTGGGGCGGTCCGCCGCTGATGCCGAAGACCGGGAAGAACCGGCTGCACTTCGACATCGCTCCGCCACCCGACGGCGACCAGCGGGCGGAGGTCGACCGCCTCGTCTCCCTCGGGGCGACCCGCATCGACATCGGCCAGGGCGAGGTCAGCTGGGTGGTCATGGCCGACCCCGACGGCAACGAGTTCTGCGTCCTGACCCCGCGCTAGTGCGGTGACCACCAACGTTCACCGGCTTGCCGGACGCTGAGGCGTGCGGGGGTGGATCCTCGGACGTCACGATCAAGGAGTTGTGCCCGCATTTTCATGCGACAACGCGGGCACAACGCCTTGATCGTGGCGCGGGATGGGGCGGGCGGCGAGGCCCGGCAACGTTGGTGGTCACCGCGCCAGCGACCCGGGCGGCCCGGCCGGGAACCTGGGTAGGTTCTACCCATCTCCGGCGGCACGCCAGGTGGCAACGTGGGGAACATGAACCCGCCGCCACCGTCGGCCCCGGAGCCGGCCCTGATGAGTGCCACCTGGTGGGCGCCCGGGCTGGCGCTGCACGAGCGGCCGGCCGGTGCGGCGCCGGCCGCCGTGCGCGACACCTCCCAGGCCCGCCTGGCGGCGTGGTGCTCGGCCTACCAGCTCGCCGCCACCGGCCAGTTCGCCGTGCGCCTGGCCGACGCCGGCCTCGACGAGGCGGGCCTGCTCGGGCTGCTGGCCGAGCCGCCGGCCGAGCTCGCGGGTCGGGTGACCCGGCCGGACTGGGCGGACACCGTGGAGCGGGTGCTGCGGCTGGCCGGGGACGGGCCGGCGCGGCTGCCCGAGCCGACCGGGGACGCCACCGAGCTGTGGCAGCGGATGTTCGCGGCCGCGCTGCACCCGTTCGTCGCCGACGCCCGGGACCGGCTGGTCCGCGAGGGCGAGCTGCTGGCCGGTGCCGGGGACGCCCGCGCGCAGGTCGACCTGCCCGCGATCGCCGACGCCTTCGCCGCCCAGCTCGGCCGGCGGATGGCCCGGCTGGCCGCCCGCACCCTCGTCCTGGAGCTGAACCTGGCCAGCGGCGCCGGCCTGCTGGCCGGTCGCGACGGCCGGGAGCGGTTCGCCGACTTCGTCCGGCGTACCGGCACGGCCGGCGGGCTGGCGCGGCTCTTCGCGACGTACCCGGTGCTGGCCCGGCTGCTCGCCGAGACCTCCGGGTACGCGGTCGACGCGCACCTGGAGCTGCTGGCCCGGTACCTGGCCGACCGGACCGAGATCGTCGCGGTGATGTTCGCGGGGGCGGACCCCGGTCCGGTCGTGGCGGTCGCGCCCGGCCAGGGCGACACCCACCACCGGGGCCGGTCGGTGGCGATCCTGTCCTTCGCCGGCGGCCGCCGGCTGGTGTACAAGCCGCGCGGCCTGGCGGCGCAGGTCCGTCTCGGCGAGCTGGTCGCCTGGCTGAACGCCGCGGTACCCGGGCTGGACCTGCGTACCGTCACCGTGCTGGCCCGTCCCGGGTACGGCTGGGCGGAGTTCGTCGACCACCGCCCGCTGGCCGACCGCGCGGCGGCCGAGCGCTTCTACCGCCGCACCGGCGCGCTGCTGGCCCTGCTGCACCTGGTGCACGCCTCGGACGTGCACTGCGAGAACGTGATCGCCTGCGCCGACCAGCCGGTGCTGGTCGACGCGGAGACGCTGTTCCACCCGACGCTGGCGCCGTCGGCCGCCGGGCCGGATCCGGCGGCCCGCACGCTGACCGGGTCGGTGAAGCGCACCGGCCTGTTGCCGCAGCTGGTCGTCGGCGAGCACGGCGCGCAGGACCTGTCCGGACTCGGCGGGGACACCGGCAGCGCCTCGCCGGAGGACCAGGTGGGCTGGGAGTCGCCGGCCACCGACCGGATGCGCCTGATCCGGGTTCCCGGCACGTTCGCCGGGGCGGGCAACCGTCCGGTGCTGGACGGCCAGGTGCTGGACCCGACCAGTTACGAGGGCGCGCTGCGCGAGGGCTTCCGGCTCGGGTACGACGCGGTCGCGCGCCGCACCGCCGAGTTCGCCGCGCTGGTCGAGGCGTTCGCCGGCACCGAGGTGCGGATCGTGGTGCGCCCCACCCGGCTGTACGCGCGGCTGCTGGACGAGTCCACCCACCCGGACCTGCTCCGCGACGCCCTGGACCGGGACCAGGCCTTCGACCTGCTCTGGGCGGCGGGCAGCCATCCGCTGCCGACCCAGCGGCTGGTCCGGCACGAGATCGCCGACCTGTGGGCGGGTGACGTGCCGTGCTTCACCGCGCGGCCGGACGCGTGCGACGTGTGGACCTTCGACGGGCAGCGGGTGGCGGACGCGTACGGCGACTCCGGGCTGGCGCGCAGCCGGGAGAAGCTCGCGGCGCTGGGCCAGGCGGATCGGGCCGACCAGGAGTGGATCATCTCCGCCACGCTCGCCACCCGGCGTCCCGCCGGCGGCCACTCCAGCGGCGACCCGGTCGTCCCGCCGCTGCCCGGTTCCGCCGCCGAGCCGGGCCGGCTGCTGGCCGCCGCCTGCGCCATCGGGGACCAGCTGGTGGCGCGCGGTCTGACCGGGCCGGACCGGGTGAACTGGCTGGGCCTGGAGCTGGTGGACGAGGGGCAGTGGCTGGTGCTGCCGCTGGGCGCGGGCCTGGCCAACGGGTACCTGGGCGTGGCCCTGTTCCTGGCCCAGCTCGCCGACCTGACCGGGGTGCCCCGGTACGCGGAGGTGGCCCTGCGCGCGGTGCGGCCGGTGCCGTGGACCTGCGAGAGCATCGCCGGCCATGCCGAACTGGTCGCGGCGGTCGGCTGTGGCGCCTACGACGGCTTCGGCGGCATCGCGTACGCGCTGGCCCGCCTCGCCACCCTGCTGGCGGACGAGGACACCCGGCAATGGACGGCGCTGGCGGTCCGGCTGGCGGAGAAGGCGGCGGCCGGACCGGCCGCGGCGCACGTGGCGGCCGGCACCGCGGGCTGCCTGGCGGCGATGACCGCGGTCCACCAGGAGAGCGGCCTGCCGGCCGCGGCGGAGCTGGCCCGCTCGTGCGGGGACCGGCTGGCCGCGCTGGCGGAGCGGACCGGCGGCGGGTGCGACCTCCCGGCCGGTGGCTTCACCCGGGGCAGCGCCGGCGTCGGCTGGGCGCTCGCGCGGTACGCGGCCGCGGGCGGCGGGGACCGCTGTGCCCGCGCCGCCAGTACCGTGCTGGACCACGCGCGGATCGGCCTCACGCCCGGCAGCGGGGACAGCTGGTGCGCGGGAACCGCGGGGCTCGCCGCCGCGCAGGCCGGATTGGCCGGCGCCAGCGTGGAGTGGGCGGTCAAGCGGCTCGCCGGCCGGCCGGTGCTGCGCGACCTGAGCCTGTGTCACGGGGAACTGGGCATCGCCGAGGCGCTCGTCGAGCTCGCCGCCCGCCGGCCGGACAGCTCGGCCGCGCGGGCCCGGCGGCGGCGGGGCGGCCTGGTGCTCGACGCGATCGGCCGGTACGGCGCCAGCTGCGGCACTCCGGGCGGGGTTCCCACACCCGGCCTGCTGTCCGGGCTGGCGGGTATCGGATATGGACTGCTCCGGCTGGCGTTCCCCGAACGGGTGCCGTCGGTGCTGTTGTTGGAGCCGACACCGCCCGGTGCCGGCGTCGGCGGGCGTCCGCCCGCGCGATCACCGATCTAGAAGGGAATCGAACACGTGTCAGGGACCGAGCTCGACGAGGAGTACGGGTACGACACCGGCAGCGCCGCGGAGGAGGCCGTACCGGCCACCGACAGTCACCCGGCCGGCATGGTCCGGCTGCTGCCGGTGATGAACTTCGGCATGCGTGCCGCCGCGCTGGCCAGCCTGGCCGTGGCGGTGGGCGGCGTGGCCGCGGCGGTGAGCGGCATGGGTCACCTGGCGGTTCTCAACGACCCGGACACCACCTGCTGCGGCGGGGGCTGACCGGGGGACGTGACCACCGGGCGGGCGGGCGCGGGAGCCCACCTGCCCGGCCTGGTTTCGGCGCCGCTGGTATCCACCGTCACGTGACGTCCTGACAGAATTCCGACGTTTCGCCTACGTGAGCCGGCGGCTACGATCCGGTTTCATGTACCCGCGGTCGACCGCCATCGTCGGTCGGGACGACGAACTGCGGGCGGTGGAAGGCGCGCTGACGGCGGCCCGGGGCGGGCGCGGCGGAGCGGTGTTCCTCGCCGGCGAGGGCGGCATCGGCAAGTCGCGGCTGGCGGGGGCGGCGGCGGATCTGGCATTCGCCGCGGACATGAGCCTGATGCAGGGCCGGGGCAGCGCGGTGGGGCCGATGGTGCCGTTCCGGTCGCTCACCGAGGCGCTGCTGTCCCTGGTCCGGGCCGGCGACCCGCTGGACCCCGCCGAGCTGGGTCCGTACCGGTCGGTGCTGGCCCGGCTGGTACCCGACTGGGGCCAGGCGCCGGGCGGGTCCGAGGGGATACCGCTGGTGGTGCTGGCCGAGGGGGTGCTGCGGCTGACCGGGCTGGTCGGACGCGGCCGCGGTTGCCTGGTGATCCTGGAGGACCTGCACGACGCCGACGCGGAAACGCTCGCGGTCGTGGAGTACCTGACCGACAACCTCGACCGGCAGCCCGCGGTGCTGCTCGGCACCGTGCGCTCCGATCCCAGCCCCGCCCTCGACCTGGCGCGCTCGGCGGCGCAGCGGCGGGCCGGCCAGCTGATCCGCCTGGACCGGTTGGGCCGCGGCTCGGTGCGCGAACTGGCCGCCTCCTGCCTGGAGGCGCCGGCCGCGGAGGTGCCGGAGCCGCTGGTCGACCTGCTGTGGGCGGGCGCCGCCGGGAATCCCTTCCTGACCGAGGACCTGCTCTGCGGCATGGTCGACGGGCGGTTGCTGGTCCGCGACGACGGCGGCTGGTCGGTCACCGACGAGCTGCGCGGCTCGGTGCCGCCCACGCTCGCCCGCAGCGTCGCCCAGCGGGTCGACCAGCTCCCGCCGCAGGCGCGGGAGCTGCTGCTGGTGGCCGCGGTGCTGGGCCGGCGCTTCCCGCTGGCCGTGGTGCGCGCCGTCAGCGGCCTTGACGACCGGAACCTGCTCAGCTACCTGCACGGCGGGCTGGCCAACCACCTGCTGACACCGGACGACCAGACGCCGGACTGGTACGCCTTCCAGCACCCGCTGCTGGTGGAGGCGCTGCTGAGCCTGCTCAGCGCCGAGGAGTGGGTGGAGCTGGCCAGCCGGGTCGCCGACGCGGTGGACGAGGTCTACCCCCACCTGCCCGGCGAGTGGTGTCAGGTGGCCGCGACCCTGCGCCTGCAGGCCGGCGACCAGGTCGCGGCGGGCGAACTGTTCGCCGAGGCCGGGCGCCGGGCGCTCGCCCAGGGCGCGGCCCACTCGGCGGTCACCCTGCTCGATCGGGCCAGCGACCTGCTGGTTGGCGCGGCCGCGCGCGAACGGGCCGACCTGCACGAGGCCCTGCTGCACGCCCTGACCGAGGCGGGCCTGGTCGAGCGCGCCCTGCGGTGGGTCGACTCGCTGGACAGCGTGCCCGGCGAGCTGGACGCGGTCCGGCGGGCGCAGTGGCACACCCGGGTGGCGTGGGCCGCCGCGGTCGCCGGACGGGTGGCCGACGCGCGGGCACAGGTCGACACGGCACGCGCGCTGATCGGGCCGGAGCCGGCGCCGCGCGACAGCGCGCCGATCGACGTGGTGGCGGCGCACCTGGCGCTCGACTCGCCGGGGCCGGACCGGGTCGAGCGCGCGGAGGCGCTGGCCCGCGGGGCGGCCACGGTCGCCGAGGCCGAACCGCTGCCGGTGGTGGCCTGCCAGGCGTGGCAGCTGCTGGGCGCGCTGACCCGGCTGCGCGACCCGGACGAGGCGACCGCCTGCCTGGAGCGGGCCCGCGCCATCGCGATGCGGCACGAGCTGGTGATCTGGGAGATCCACGCGCTGGTCCGGCTGGGCAACGACGAGGCGCTGCGGGACGGCTCGCTGGACCGGCTGGAACAGGCCAGGCAGGCGGCGGTCAACGCGGGCGCGGTCACCGCCGGGTACCAGGCGGAGGCGAGCATCGCGCTGCAGCACATCCTGCGCGGCGACTTCGCGACGGCCGGCGACCTCATCGACCAGGTGCTCGCCGCCACCACCCGGCTCAAGCTGATCGAGACCACGCGGTACCTGTTGCTGATGCGGGCCGCCAACGCGGCGCACCGGGGCGCCAGGGCGGAGATGGACGACGCCTTCGCCGAGTTCCGGACGTGGGGTGGGGTGGAGACGCTGCACGCGCCGCGGATCCACGGGCTGATCCGCACCTTCTGCGCGCTGCTGGAGGAGGACCGCGCCGCCGCGCTGCGGGAGCAGGCCGGCGCGCTGGCCGCCGAGCGGGAGTGCCCGACGGTCTTCCATCTCGCCGGGCGGTACGGCCTGGACCTGTTGCTGCGCGCGCTCTCCGGCGACCTGGAGAGGGCGGAGTACGACGCGGTGACCGCCGCTCCGGCGAGCCGGCTGCGCTGGGACCGGCAGTTCGCGCTGCTGGCCAGGGCGGTCCTGGAGGGGCGCGCGGGCCGGCACGAGGAGGCCACCCGGACGGTGGCGGCGGCCGGCGAGCTGGCGCGGCCGTACGCGATGAGCCGCCAGCTGGGCCTGCGGCTGGTGTGCGAGGCCGCCATCGCCGACGGCTGGGGCACCCCGGCGCCGTGGCTGCGCGGCGCCGACAGGTACTTCCACCAGGCGAACCTGCCGGCGGTCTCCGGCGCCTGCCGAGGCCTGCTGCGCCAGGCCGGGGAGACCGTCAGCCAGCGGCGCACCGGCGCCGACGAGATCCCGACGGCGCTGCGCACGGCCGGGGTCACGGTTCGCGAGTACGAGGTGCTGCGCCTGCTGACCCGGCGGATGACCAACCGCGAGGTGGCCGAGCGGCTGTTCCTGTCGCCGCGCACGGTGGAGAAGCACGTGGCGAGCCTGCTGGCCAAGACCGGCCTGCCCGACCGCGTCGCGCTGGCCCGCCTCGACGAGGTGGGTATGCCGCGCGGGCGGTGACCGCCGCGGAATCTGGGTAGCCGCGACCCACCGCGCCTTCGCGGCGGGCCCGAATCTGGGTGCCGCTGCCCCATGTCCGGGCTTCGTCCCTTCCGCACTCTGGTGCCGGGCCGCGATACCGACCGGCCTTCCACCCCGAACCGGAAGCGGAGTCATGGAAACCCAGAGCCTCGTGCCGCCGCGCGGGAACACGCCCTTCCACGCGGTGGTGACCAGCATGGTCTCTGATTCGCACACCTGGAACCTGGTGTTCCTGCAACTCCTCCTGGAGGAGTTGGGCTGCCGGGTGACCAACCTCGGCTCCTGCGTGCCGGCCGAGCTGATCGTCGCCGAATGCCGCCGGCACCGGCCGGATCTCGTGGTGGTCAGCAGTGTCAACGGGCACGGCTACCGGGACGGGATGCGTACCATCGCCGCGCTGCGCGGGCAGCCGGAGCTGCGTGACACGCCGATCGTCATCGGCGGGAAGCTCGGCATCGGCGGACCCGACCGGGAGCGGACCGGACGGTTGTTGCGGGCCGGCTTCGACGCGGTCTTCGACGACGGCGCCGACCTGGCCCAGTTCCGCGACTACGCCGCCGCGCTCCCCGCCGGAGGGCGGCGATGAGCGGCTTCGGCGAGTTCGTCGCGCTGGCGCGCGCGGCGGGGGAACTCGTGGTGCAGCCGCGGATGGGGATGAGCGACCCGGCCCGGATGCGCGCCGGCCTGCTCGCCACCAAGCACGCCGACGCGACCACGGTCGGCACGATCACGCTCGACAGCTACACCCGGGTCGGCGCGGACGCCGAGGCCGCGCGGGCGCTGGCCGACGGCGCGCCGCTCAACGGGTACCCGATCGTCGCGCACGGGCCGGCGGTCACCGGCGAGATGCTGAGCGGCGTCCGCGACATCGGCTTCCCGGTGCAGGTGCGGCACGGCTCGGCCCAGCCGCGGCGGATCTTCGCCGCGCTCGCCCGGGCCGGGCTGGACGCGACCGAGGGCGGGCCGGTGTCCTACTGCCTGCCGTACGGGCGCGTGCCGCTGCGCGAGTCGGTGGCCAACTGGGCGCGCTGCTGCGAACTGTTCGCCCGGCTGCGCCGCGACGGTGTCGAGCCGCACCTGGAGACGTTCGGCGGCTGCCTGATGGGCCAGCTGTGCCCGCCGAGCCTGCTGGTGGCCGTCAGCGTCCTGGAGGGGCTGTTCTTCCGGCGGCACGGCGTGCGCAGCGTGTCGCTGTCCTACGCGCAGCAGACCAGCATGGCGCAGGACGAGGAGGCGATCGCCGCCCTGCGGCGGCTGGCCGGCGAGCACCTGCCGGACACCGACTGGCACGTCGTCGTGTACACCTACATGGGCGTGTACCCGCGCAGCCCGGAGGGCGCCCGGCTGCTGCTGGAGTCCTCGGCCCGGCTGGCCGTGCGCGCCGGCGCCGAGCGGCTGATCGTCAAGACGGTCGCGGAGGCGTCCCGCATCCCCACGATGGCGGAGAACGTCGCCGCCCTGGAGGGCGCGGCGGCCACGGCGGCGGCCGAGCCGGTCGCGGCCACCCCCGCCGCACCGGCGGATTCGGAGACCTACCGGGAGGCGCGGGCGCTGGTCGCGGCGACGCTCGACCTGCACCCGGACGTCGGCCAGGCCCTGCTGCGCGCGTTCTCCCGCGGCTACCTGGACGTCCCCTACTGCCTGCATCCGGACAACGCGGGACGCGCGCGCGGCTACATCGACGGTGACGGGCGGCTGCGCTGGGCCGCCACCGGCGCGCTGCCGATCGAGCGGCCCGCCGGGCCGCCGGCGCCGCACCGGCTCACCGCCGCCGGCCTGCGCGCCGCGCTGTCCTATGTGGAGCACCGGTGCGACAGCGTCGCGCTGGGCCGGGCACCGGGCCGCAGCCTCACCGGCGTCGGCTGACCAGACAACCTCTACCACGGAAAGGTGGCGGTACCGCCATGTCCGGACCACACGGCAACGACGCCTCCGGCGACGCGCCGGAGCTGCCCGGCAGCCCCAGGGAACACCTGTCGTCCCCGATCACCCAGGCCGTGCTGCGGGTGCAGCACCGGCTGCTCACCGCGGCCCGCGAGCACCTGTGCGAGCGCGGCTTCACCGAGCTGCTCGCGCCCATCATCGGGCCGGTCACCGACCCCGGCTGCCGCGGCTCCAAACAGGTCGACATCGACTACTACGGCACCAGGTACAAGCTGATGACCAGCGCCATCCTGTACAAGCAGGCGTCGCTGCTGGCCTTCGACAGGATCTTCTACGTGGCGCCGTGCGTGCGCCTGGAGCCGCTGGAGACCTGCCACACCGGGCGGCACCTGGCCCAGTTCCACCAGCTCGACATCGAGATCGCCGGCGCGTCCCGGGACGAGGCGATGCAGGTCGCCGAGGACGTCGTCGCGGCCGCGGTGCGGCGGGTGGTCACCGAGCTGCCCGGCGAGCTGGACACACTGGGCCGCGACCCCGGCGCCTTCACCGACCTGCTGGCGCGGCCGTTCGAGCGGCGTACCCACGCCGAGGCGGTGGCGGACCTGCACGGCATGGGGTACGACCAGAACCCGGCCGCCGAGATCGAGTGGCCGGCCGAGGTCATCCTGTCCGCCAAGACCAGCCGGCCGTTCTTCGTGACCGACTACCCGAAGGGCTCGCGCGGGTTCTACGACCGGGAGAGCCGGGAGTGCCCCGGCCTGCTGCGCAACTTCGACCTGATCGCCCCGGAGGGGTACGGCGAGCTGTGCAGCGGCAGCGAGCGCGAGTACGAGCACCGCCGGTTGGTCGCCCGCATCCGGGAGACCGGGGAGAACCCGGCCAAGTACGGCTGGTACCTGGAGATGGCGCGGGACGGCATCCCGGCCAGCGCCGGCTTCGGGATCGGGGTGGAGCGGCTGACTCGGTACGTGGCCGGACTGCCGGCCGTGTGGCAGGCCAGCGCGTACCCGAAGGTGCCCGGGGTGGTGTCGCCGTGACCGGGGTGCTGCCCGAGGCCGCCGTCACGCCGGCCCTGCGCGCGGACGGCTTCGCCGAGGACGCGGTGCGGGAGCGGGCGCGGCTGGGCACCGCGGGCGCCTTCCCGCCCCGCGCCTCGTACGGCCGGGCACTGTTCGGCGCGGCCGGCACGCGGCCGGCGGACGGGATCGACGCCATGCGCCTGTGCCCGCCCGTCTTCATGCCGGAGCGGCTGGAGAAGCTCATCGACCTGATGCGCGAGCCGATGTACGGCGACGTCGCCCTGGACACCGTGATCGGTGGCCTCGCCTCGCCGCTGCCGGTGTTCGTCTCCGCGTTCGGCTCCACCCAGGTGGCCAGCGCCGACCTGGGCATGGCCGTCAGCGCGCAGGCCGGGCGGCTGGGCATCCCGATGGTCATCGGCGAGAACGTGGTGCCCGTCAACGGGTACGGGCGGCTGGAGGACGCTCCGCGCTCGCTGCTCGGGCGGATCCGGGCGTACGCCGGCGAGGTGGGCGACGGCACCGGCGGCGTGGTCGTGCAGCAGAGCACCGAGGACGCCGACGCCGAGGTGTGGAACCTCGTCTACAGCGACCCGTCCGCCCGCCCGCTGCTGGACTCGGGGCGGCTGGGCTTCGAGCTGAAGGTGGGTCAGGGCGCCAAGCCCGGGCTGGGCGGGATGACCGTCCTCGACGACGCCGCCGCGGCGAAGGTGGCCCAGCAGTACGCGATCGACCCGGTGCTCGGCGACGGCGCGGTGTTGCGGTGCAGCAGCCCCGGCACGTTCACCCCGGAGATCCTGCTGCACCAGATCCGCCTGATGCGCAACAACTTCCCGCGGGCCAGGGTGTGGGTGAAGCTGCACCCGGGCCGGGACGTCGGCCAGGCGGCGGCCGTCGCCTGGCAGGCCGGCGCCGACGCGGTGACCGTCGACGGCGCGGAGGGCGGTACCGGCTGGGCGCCGTGGGCGTTCCTCGACCACGTCGGGCTGCCGCTGGCCGAGTGCCTGCGGCGTGTCGGGACGCACTCCTCCTGCCTGCTGGCCACCGGCCGGATGTGGGAGGGGACCCGGGCGGTGAAGAGCCTGGCGCTGGGCGCCTCGGCGGTCGGGCTGGGCCGGGCCGCGCTGCTCGCCGCGGACGCCGACGCGCGGGCCGGCCTGGTCCGGCTGGTGGAGTGCCTGGCGCTGGAGATGCGCCTGCTGATCAGCGCGCTCGGCAAGTACGCGGCCCGCGCCGTGGGGCCGGAAGACGTCTGGACGCCCGGCTCGGAGGAGTAGCCATGACCACCGTCGCGGAAACTACGGAAACCCTCGAGTCCCTGGAGCCCACCCGCGGCCCGGCCCGCCGGCGCGGCGGCCTGCTGTGGCAGCGCGAGTTCCGCCTGCTGTGGACCGGTCGCACGGTCAGCACGCTGGGCAACGCGGTGTCCGGTGTGGCCATGCCGCTGGTCGCCCTCCAGGTGCTGCACTCCGGACCGGCCACGCTGGGCCTGCTCAACGCCGCGTCCTGGCTGCCCTGGCTGGTGGTGGGGCTGCCCGCCGGCGCGCTGATCGACCGGCTGCCCCGGCGGGCCACCATGCTGGTCTGCAACCTGATCTGGACGGTACTGGTCGGCAGCGTGCCGGTGGCGGCCGCGCTGGGTGTGCTGACCGTCGCCCAGCTCGTCGCGGTGTGCCTGCTCGGCGGGGTGGTCTCGGTCTTCTTCAGCCCGGCCTACCAGGCGTACCTGCCCGCGTTGCTGGCCAAGGACGACCTGGCCGAGGGCAACGCGAAGCTGCAGGGCGCCGGGCAGGCCGCGGTGGTCGGCGGCAGCGGCCTGGGCGGCCTGCTGGTGCAGGCGCTCGGCGCGGTCTCCGGCATGGTGCTGGACGCGGCGAGCTTCCTGTTCTCCGCCGCCTGCCTGCTGCTCATCCGGACCCGGGCAACCGTCCGGCAGGCGCCGGCCGCCAGGAGGACGACGCTGCGCCGGGAGATCAGCGAGGGCCTCCGGTTCGTCGCCCGCGACCCGTACCTGAGGGTCATGACGATCGGCGCGGCCGTGGACAACCTGCTGCTGGCCGCCGGCCACGCGCTGCTGGTGGTCTTCCTGATCCGGTCGGTCGGTGTGGGCGCCGGCACGGTCGGCCTGCTGATGGCCTTCGACTGCCTCGGCGGCGTCTTCGGCGCCGCGGTGGCCAACCGGCTGGCCCGGCGCCTGGGCACGGCACGGGCGCTGCTCGCCCTGTCGCTGGGCAGCACGCCGTTCGGGCTGCTCATCCCGCTCACCCACGGCGGCTGGGGCCTGGCCTGCTACGCCGCCGGCCTGTTCGTCCCGTCCGCCGGGATCGTCGCGGTGAACGTCATCGGCGCGACCTTCCGGCAGTCCTACTGCCCACCCGACATGCTCGGCCGGATCACGACGAGCGGCAGCTTCGTCAGCTTCGGCCTCATCCCGCTCGGCGCGCTGCTCGGCGGCGTGCTCGGCGCCGCCATCGGCGTGCGGGAAACCCTCGCCCTGGCGTTGGCCGCCGGCGCGGTCGGGAAGCTCATCCTGCTCGCCGGCCCGATCCGCAAGTCCCGTGACCTGCCACTGGAGGCGACACCATGACCAATCCCTTCGAGGACCAGAACGCGACCTACCTGGTGCTGGTGAACGCGGAGAACCAGCACTCCCTGTGGCCCGCGACGATCGCGCCGCCGGCCGGCTGGACCGCCGTGCACGGTCCCGACACGCGCCCGGCGTGCCTGGAGTACGTGGAAGCCCACTGGACCGACCTGAGGCCGGCGAGCCTCTCCACCTGAACGGAGTGTGACGGTGACGATGTCCACCGCGGGCACGCCAGGTACGACAGGTACCACAGGTACGACAGGTACGTACCCCGCCGACCGGTGCGTGCACGAGCTGTTCGAGCGGCAGGTGGCGCGCGCGCCGGAGGCGACGGCGCTGGTGTTCGCCGGGCGGCGCCTGGACTACGGCACGCTCAACGCCGCGGCCAACGCGCTCGCCCGCCGGCTGCTGGAGCTCGGCGTGCGGCCCGGCAGCCTGGTCGGGATCTACCTCGACCGGGGCCCGGAACTGGTCGCGGCGGTGCTCGCGGTGCTCAAGGCCGGCGGCGGCTACGCCCTGCTCGACACAGACTCCCCCGACACCCGGCTGCGCAGGGAACTCGACCAGATCCACGCGTCCGTCGTGGTCACCGACCGGCGGCGTGCGCCGGGCCTGGCCGCCGTCGGCGCCGAGCTGACCCTCGTGCACGCGGACGGCTGCCTCGACAGCCCGGTGACCGCGGACGTGGCCGGTGGCGCCCGGCCGGACGACGTGGCCTGCGTGATGTTCACCTCCGGCTCCACCGGCACGCCGAAGGGGATCGCCTCGCCGCACCGCGGCATCGTCGCGACCCTCCTCGGCGGCGGGTTCGGCGACCTCGGTCCCGCCGAGGTCATGTTGCAGGAGGCCCCGATCTCCTGGGACATGTTCGCGTACGAGCTGTTCGGCGCCCTGCTGTTCGGCGCCACCTGCGTGCTGCAGCCCGGACAGCGTCCGGAGCCGGCCCTGATCGCGGCGCTGGTCCGCGAGCACCGGGTGTCCATTCTGTACGCCGCGGCGAGCCTGCTGAACTTCCTGGTGGACGAGCACCTCGACATCTTCGCCGGGGTGCGGCAGGTGCTCACCGGCGGCGAGACGATGTCGCCGGCGCACGCGGCCCGGCTGCTGGACCGCCACCCGCACCTCCGCCTGCTGAACGGGTACGGGCCCGTCGAGGCCATGATGCTGTCCACCGCCCACGAGGTGAGCCGGGCCGACACGGCGGGGCCGACCGTCCCGATCGGGCGCGCGGTGCCGCACAAGCGGGTGTACGTGCTCGACGGGTCGCTGCGCCCGGTGCCGGAGGACGTGACCGGCGAGCTGTACGCGGCCGGAGCCGGGCTGGCCGACGGGTACCTGAACCAGGCCGGCCTGACCAGCACCCGGTTCGTCGCCGACCCGTTCGGCGCGCCGGGGGAGCGGATGTACCGCACCGGCGACCTGGCCCGGTGGCGGGCCGGCGGAACGCTGGAGTTTCTGGGCCGGGTCGACGACCAGGTGAAGGTGCGCGGCTTCCGGATCGAGCTGGGCGGGGTCGAGAGGGTGCTGGCCAGCCATCCCGCGGTCCGGCGGGCCGCGGTGGTGGTCCGCGAGGACAGCCCGGGGGACCGGCGGCTGGTCGGGTACGCGGTCGCCCGCCCGGACACCAGCCCGGCCCGGCTGCGCGAGCATCTCGCCGGCCACCTGCCCGAGTACTCGGTGCCCGCGGCGGTCGTGCTGGTGGACGCGCTGCCGCTGACCGCCAACGGGAAGCTGGACCGGCGCGCCCTGCCCGCGCCGGACTACGGCGCCGCGCCGACCGGTGAGGGACCGCGAACCGGGCGCGAGCGCCTGCTGTGCGAGATGTTCGCGGACCTGCTCGGTGTCGGCCCGATCGGGATCGACGGCGACTTCTTCGACCTGGGCGGCCACTCGCTGCTCGCCGCCCGGCTGGTCGGCCGGGTCCGCACCGCGTACGGCGTCGAGCTCAGCCTGCGGGAGCTGTTCGACCACCCGACCCCCAGGGAGCTCGCCAGGCACCTCGACGAGGTGCCGTCCGGAGCCACGCCGGCGCTGCGGGCGCGGCCCAGGACCGGCCGGGTACCGCTGTCCTTCGCGCAGCGGCGGCTGTGGTTCCTCGACACGCTGGAGAGCACCGGCGCCGCCTACCACGTGCCGCACGCCGTGCGGCTGCGCGGCGACCTCGACCAGGCCGCGTTGTGGCAGGCGGTCCGCGAGGTCATGCTCCGGCACGAGGCGCTGCGCACCGTGTTCCCGGTGGTCGACGGCGAACCCGAACAGCGGGTACTGGACCCGGAGCGGGTCGTGGTGCGACCCCGCGTCTTCGCCGCCGACGGGCCCGAGCTGCCCGGCGCGGTGGCGCGGATCGCCGCGGAACCCTTCGACCTCGCCACCCAACCTCCGCTGCGGGCGGCCCTGGGCGTCCTGGGACCGCGGGACTTCGTGCTGGTCCTGGTGCTGCACCACATCGCGTGCGACGGCTGGTCGCTGGCGCCGCTGCTGCGCGACCTGGGCACCGCCTACGCGGCCAGGGTCGCCGGCGGCGAGCCGCGGTGGACCGACCTGCCCGTGCAGTACGCCGACTACGCGCTCTGGCAGCGTGCGGCGCTCGGCGACCTGGCGGACCCGGGCAGCCGGTTCTCCCGGCAGCTGGCCTACTGGACGGACACCCTCGCGGGTGTCCCCGACGAGGTCGAGCTGCTACCCGACCGGCCCCGCCCGCCGGTGCCCAGCCGGGCCGGCGCCGCGGTGCCGGTCGAGCTGGACGGCGCCGTGCACGGCCGCCTCGTGGAACTGGCGAAGGCGCGTCACGTCACCCTGTTCATGGTGCTGCACGCCGCGCTGGCCGCGCTGCTGACGCGGCTGGGCGCGGGCACGGACATCCCGATCGGCTCGCCGGTGGCCGGACGTGCCGACGAGGCCCTGGACGACCTGGTCGGGTTCTTCGTCAACACGCTGGTGCTGCGGACCGACACGTCGGGGGATCCCACCTTCGCGGACCTGCTGGCGCGGGTCCGCGAGACGGACCTGGCGGCGTACGGCAACCAGGACGTGCCGTTCGAGCGGCTGGTGGAGGTGCTCAACCCGGCGCGGTCGCCGTCCCGGCACCCGTTGTTCCAGATCATGCTGGTGGTGCAGAACAACGCCGAGGCACGGCTGGAGCTGCCGGGCCTGTCCGCCTCGGTCGAGCCGGTGAGCACCGGCACCGCCAAGTTCGACCTCACGGTGGAGCTGCGCGAGCGGTACGACCCGACCGGCGCGCCCGGCGGGGTCACCGGCACCGTGCGGTACGCGACCGACCTGTACGACGAGGCCACCGCGCGGGCGCTCACCGAACGTCTCGTGCGGCTGCTCACCGCGGTGGCCGCCGCGCCGGACCGGCCGATCGGGGAGATCGACCTGCTCTCCCCGGGCGAGCGGTGGCAGCTGCTCGCCGGCTGGAACGGCGCACCGGCCCGGCACCCCGACAGCTGCCTGCACGAGCTCGTGGAGCGCCAGGCCGCGGCGACCCCGGACACCACCGCGGTGGTCTCCGGCGGGCGGCGGCTGAGCTACGCGCGGCTCGACACCCGCGCCGGGCGGCTGGCCGACCATCTGGCGGCCCGGGGTGTCGGGCCCGGCAGCGTCGTCGCGGTGGCCCTGCCGCGCCGGCCCGAGCTGGTGGTGGCGCTGCTCGCGGTGCTCAAGGCCGGCGGCGCCTACCTCCCCGTCGACCTCGACGACCCGGCCGAACGGATCGCCTTCGTGCTGGCCGACGCCGGCGCGTCGGTGGTGCTGACCGACCAGCCGGGCCGGGTTCCGGCGCCGGCCGGCGTTCCGGTGCTGACCCTGCCGGGTCCGGCCGGTCCCACCGACCCGCCCGGCCCGGCGCCGGCCGCCCGGCGGGCGACACCGGCGGACCGGGCGTACGTGATCTACACGTCCGGGTCGACAGGGCGGCCGAAGGGGGTGGCGGTCCCGCACGCGGCGATCGTCAACACCCTGGGCTGGCTGCGCGAGCGGTACGGGCTGCGCGCCGACGACGTCATGCTGCACAAGGCGGCGGCCGGCTTCGACGCCTCGGTCCGGGAGATCTTCCTGCCGCTGGTCACCGGCGCGACCCTGGTGCTCGCCGAGCCCGGCGGGCAGCGGGACCCGGCGTACCTGGCCCGGCTCATCCAGGCCGAGCGGATCACCACCGTCGGGTTCGTGCCGTCGATGCTGTGGGCCTTCCTGGCCGAGGAGTCCGCGCGGGGCTGCCGGTCGCTGCGCCGGATCGTGTGCGGCGGCGAGCCGTACCCGCGGGAGCTGTGGCGGCGGTGCGCCGGCACGCTGGACGTCGCGCAGTACAACCTGTACGGCCCGACGGAGACCGCGGTCGACGTCACGGCCTGGCGGGCCGCGCTGCCGCCGGAGGCCGCGACGGTGCCCATCGGGCGGCCCGGCGCCGGTGTCGCGGTCCGCCTGCTCGACGCCGGGCTGCGGCCGGTGCCGGTCGGCACCGCCGGGGAGCTGTACGTCGCCGGGGTGCAACTGGCCGAGGGCTACCTGAACCGGCCGGGCCTGACCGCGGAGCGGTTCGTGGCCGACCCGTTCGGCGGGCCGGGGGAGCGGATGTACCGCACCGGCGACCTGGCCAGGTGGCGGGCCGGCGGCACCCTGGAGTTCCTCGGCCGGGTGGACGACCAGCTCAAGGTGCGCGGCTTCCGGCTCGAACCCGGCGAGGTCGAGTCCGTGCTCGCCGGCCATCCGGCGGTGTCCCGGGCCGCGGTCGTGGTGCGCGAGGACCGGCCCGGCGACAGCAGGCTCGTCGGGTACGTCGTCGGCTCCGGGCCGGACCCGGTGGACCTGGCCGGGCTGCGCCGGCACGCCGCGCGGCTGCTGCCCGACCACATGGTGCCGGCGGTCCTGACGGAACTCGACGAGCTGCCGGTCACCGGCAACGGCAAGCTGGACCGCGCCGCCCTGCCGGCGCCCCGACCCGCCGCCGCCACCGCCGGCCGCCGCCCGCGCACCCGGACCGAGGAGGTCCTCTGCGGACTTTTTGGCCAGCTGCTCGGGGTGCCCGGCGTCGGCATCGACGACAACTTCTTCGACCTCGGCGGGCACTCGCTGCTCGCCACCCGGCTGATCAGCCACGTGCGCTCGGCGCTCGGCGCCGAACTCACCATGACCGTCCTCTTCGAACACCCGACAGTGGCCGGCGTGGCCGAACGACTCACCCGAAACCAGTACGCACACACGGCGCCGCGGCCGGCGCTGCGCTCGCGGACCCGCCCCAGGGAGGCATCGTGATACCCCTGTCCTTCGCCCAGCAGCGCCTGTGGTTCCTCGCCCAGCTGGAACCCGGTGGCCACACCTACAACGCGCCGATGGTGCTGCGGCTGCGCGGCGACCTCGACCCCGCCGCGCTGCGCGCCGCGCTGACCGACGTGGTCGGCCGGCACGAGGCGCTGCGGACCGTCTTCCCGGCCGAGGACGGCCAGCCGTACCAGCGGATCCTGCCCGCCGCGCAGGCGGTCCCCGCGTTCGACATCCGGGAGTGCGCCGAGGCGGAGCTGACGGGCCTGCTGGAGCGCGGGTCCCGGTACGGCTTCGACCTGACCGCCGAGCTGCCGCTGCGGGCCATGTTGTTCGTGCTCAGCCCGACCGAGCACGTCTTCATGCTCGTGCTGCACCACATCGTGAGCGACGGGTGGTCACTCGGCCCGCTGCTGCGCGACCTGCGCGCCGCGTACGAGGCCCGGCGCGCCGGTGCGGCTCCGGCGTGGGAGGAGCTGCCGGTGCAGTACTCCGACTACACGCTGTGGCAGCAGGACCTGCTCGGCGGCGAGAGCGACCCGGACAGCCTGATCAGCGCCCAGCTGCGGTACTGGAAGGAGACGCTGGCCGGGCTGCCGGAGGAGCTGGACCTGCCGCTGGACCGGCCGCACCGGCCGATGCCCAGCCACCACGGCGAGTACGTGAAGGTGCGGCTCGGTCCGGACCTGCACGCCAGGTTGGACGAGCTGGCCCGCTCCAGCCGCAGCACGCTGTTCATGGTGGCGCAGGCCGCGTTCGCGACGCTGCTGACCCGGATGGGCGCGGGCACCGACCTGCCGATCGGCTCACCGATCGCGGGGCGGACCGACGAGGCCCTGGACGACCTGGTCGGGTTCTTCGTCAACACCCTGGTGCTGCGCACCGACACCTCGGGCGACCCGACCTTCCGCGAGCTGCTGGCCCGGGTACGCGACACCGACCTGGCCGCGTACGCGCACCAGGACCTGCCGTTCGAGCGGCTGGTCGAGGTGCTCAATCCGGCCCGCTCGCTGTCCCGCCAGCCGCTGTTCCAGGTCATGCTGGTCATGCAGAACAACGCCGAGGCGAGCATGCGACTCGGCGACCTGGAGGTGCTGCCCGAGCTGGTGGACATCGGGGTGGCGAAGTTCGACCTCACGGTCACCTTCACCGAGCGGAAGCGGGCCGACGCCTCGCTCGACGGCATCACGGCCTGGATCTCCTACGCCACCGACGTCTTCGACCGCGCCACCGCCGAGGCGATGGGTGCCCAGCTGGAGCGGATCCTGACGGCGGTCGCCGCCGACCCCGACGTGCGCGTCGGCGACATCGAGGTGATGTCGGCCGACGAGCGCGAGCGGCTGCTGGTGACGCGCAACGGCACCGCTGTCGACATTCCGGCGGACCGCTGCGCGCACGAGCTGTTCGAGGAGCAGGCGGCCCGCACCCCCGAGGCCACCGCGGTCGTGTGCGGCCCGCGGTCGCTGCGGTACGGCGAGCTGAACTCGCGGGCCAACCGGCTCGCCCGGCGGCTGAGCGCGCACGGCGTCGGCCGTGGCGACCTGGTCGGCATCCACCTGGAGCGCGGTCTCGACCTGGTGGTGAGCCTGCTCGCGGTGCTGAAGGCCGGGGCGGGGTACACCATGCTGGACCCGATGTTCCCGGCCGAGCGGCTCAAGGTGGCGCTGGCCGAGACCGGGGCGCCGCTCGTGCTGACCGAACGCGCCCTGGCGGAGCGGCTGGAGTGGCCGCACTCGATGACCGTGTGCCTCGACGCCCCGGACGAGGCCGCCGCCGTCGCCGCCCAGCCGGACGGGAACGTCCGCTCCGGCGCGAGCCCGGATGACCTCGCCTGCGTGATGTTCACCTCCGGGTCGACCGGCCGGCCGAAGGGGGTGGCCGCGCCGCACCGCGCGGTGACGGGCACCGTCCTCGGGCAGCGCTACGTCGACTTCGGCCCTGGCGAGGTGTTCCTCCAGTGCGCGCCGGTGTCCTGGGACGCGTTCGTCCTCGAGGTGTTCGGGTCGCTGCTGCACGGCGCCGCCTGCGTGCTCCAGCCCGGCCAGAACCCCGAACCGGACGTCATCGCGCGGCTGGTCGAGGAGCACCAGGTGACCATGCTGCAGATGTCGGCCAGCCTGTTCAACTTCATGCTGGACGAGTACCCGGCCGTCTACCGGCGGCTCCGCTGGGCGATGACCGCCGGCGAGGCCGCGTCGCCGGCGCACGTGCAGCGGGTGCTGCGCGACCATCCCCAGCTGGCCGTCGTCAACGGGTACGGCCCCGCCGAGAGCATGGGACTGACCACCAGCCACCGGGTGACCCCGGCCGACGTGCGCGGGCCGTCGGTGCCCGTCGGCCTGCCGGTGACGAACAAGCGGGTGTACGTCCTCGACCAGGGCCTGCGTCCGGTGCCTCCGGGGGTGGTCGGCGAGCTGTACGCGGCCGGGGTCGGGCTGGCGCACGGCTACCTCAACCAGCCCGCGCTGACCGCCGAGCGGTTCGTCGCCAACCCGTACGGCCGGCCGGGGGAGCGGATGTACCGCACCGGCGACCTGGTGCGCTGGTCGCCCGGCGGGGTCCTGGAGTTCGTCAGCCGCGCCGACGGCCAGGTCAAGATCCGCGGCTTCCGGGTCGAGCTGGCCGAGGTGGAGGCCGCGCTCCGCCGGCATCCCGACCTGTCCCAGGCGGCGGTCACCGTCCGCGCGGACCGGGAGGGCCACAAGCGGCTGGTCGCCTACGTCGTCGTCGGGTCCAGCGCGGGCAGCGGTGCCCGCCTGGACACCACCGACCTCCGACGGCACGTGGGCGACCAGCTTCCCGAGTACATGGTGCCGGCCGCGTTCGTCGTCCTCGACGCGCTGCCCATGACGGCGAACGGCAAGCTCGACCACGCGTCGCTGCCCGAGCCGGAACTGGAGCCGGCCGGGCAGGGCCGCGGGCCGCGCAGCCACCAGGAGAAGGTCCTCTGCGAGCTGTTCGCCGAGGTGCTCAAGCTGCCCGCGGTCGGCATCGACGACAACTTCTTCGCGCTGGGCGGGCACTCGCTGCTGGCCACCCGCCTGATCAGCCGGGTGCGGTCGGCGCTGGACGCCGAGCTGTCCATCCGGGCCGTGTTCGAGGCGCCCACCGTCGCCGAACTGGCCCAGCGGCTGGTCGGCGCCCGCAAGGCCCGGCCGACCCTGCGCCCGCGCACCACACCACGGGAGGCCCGATGATCCCGCTCTCCTACGCCCAGCGGCGGCTGTGGTTCCTCGACGAGCTCGCCGGGCCGGGCGGCGCGCAGAACGCACCGCTGGTGCTGATGCTGCGCGGCGCCCTCGACCGGGACGCCCTCCAGGCCGCGCTCAGCGACGTGGTCACCCGGCACGAGTCGCTGCGCACCGTGTTCCCGACCATCGACGGCGAGCCGTACCAGCACGTGCTCGAACCGGACCGGGCGCGGCTGGTGCTGGAGGTGTCGCACTGCGCCGCCGCCGGGCTGCGTCCGCACCTGGACCGGCTCGCGGCCCGCGGCTTCGACCTGGCCGCCGACCCGCCGGTACGCGCCTGCCTGGTCGTGCTCGGGCCGGACGAGTACGCGTTCATGGTGGTGCCGCACCACATCGTGAGCGACGGCTGGTCGGTGGGCGTGCTGGTCCGCGACATCGCCTCGGCGTACGAGGCCCGCCGTACGGGCGGCGCCCCCCGCTGGACGCCGCTGCCCGTGCAGTACGCCGACTACACGCTCTGGCAGCGCGACGTGCTCGGCGACGAGCGGGACCCGGACAGCCTGATCAGCGGCCAGCTCCGGTACTGGACCGCGGCGCTGGCCGGGATGGTCGAGGAGCTGAACCTGCCGTTCGACCGGCCACGGCCGGTCAACACCAGCCACCGGGGCGACCTGGTGCCCTTCGGACTCGACCCGGGCCTGCACCGCGACCTGCTCGCGCTGGCGAAGGCGCACGACGTGACCCTGTTCATGGTGCTCCAGGCGGCGGTGGCGGCGCTGCTGTCGCGGCTGGGCGCCGGCACGGACATCCCCATCGGCTCGCCGGTGGCCGGCCGCACCGATGAGGCGCTGGACGACCTGATCGGGTTCTTCGTCAACACCCTGGTGCTGCGCACCGACACCGCCGGGGACCCGAGCTTCGCGGAGCTGCTGGCGCGGGTCCGGGAGACGGACCTGGCGGCGTACGGCAACCAGGAGGTGCCGTTCGAGCGGCTGGTGGAGGTGCTCAACCCGACCCGGTCGCTGTCCCGGCACCCGCTGTTCCAGGTGAGCCTGATCCTGCAGAGCAACGAGAAGGCGGACCTGCGCCTGCCCGGCCTGGAGGTCCGCCCGCAGGCGGTGACCAACAAGCAGTTCCCGTTCGACCTCACCGCCGCGTTCGTCGAGAACCGCGACATCGCCGGCCACCCGGCCGGAATCGACGCCAACATCGCCTACGCCACCGACCTGTTCGACCGGGGCACGATCGAACACCTCGCCCGGCGGCTGGTGCTGTTGCTGGAGCAGGTCGCCGCCGACCCGTCCCGGCCGATCGGGGACGTGGAACTGCTCTCCCCGGCGGAGCGGCACGAGGTTCTCACCGCGTGGAACGACACCGCGCACCCGGTCCCGCCGGCCGTGCTGCCGCGCCTGTTCGAGGAGCAGGTGCGGCGCACGCCCGACCGCACCGCCGTGGTGTTCGAGGGCGCGCGGCTGTCCTACGCCGAACTCGACACCCTGGCCGGCCGGCTGGCCCGGCGGCTCGCCGAGCGGGGCGCCGGGCCGGAGCGGGTCGTGGCGGTGGCGATACCGCGGTCGCTGGAGCTGATCGTCGCGCTCTACGCGGTGCACAAGGCCGGCGCGGCCTACCTGCCGGTGGACCCGGACTACCCGGCCGACCGCATCTCGTTCCTGCTCGCCGACGCCGCGCCGGCACTCCTGCTCACCACCGCGGGGCAGGACCCGGTCCCCGGCGCCGTCCCCCGACTGCCGGTGGACCTGACCGACCTGGCCGCCGGCGGGGACGCGGGACCGGTGGAGACGGCGGAGTTGACGCCGGCGCACCCCGCGTACGTCATCTACACCTCCGGCTCGACCGGCCGCCCCAAGGGGGTGGTCGTGACGCACGGAGCCATCGTCAACCGCCTGCGGTGGATGCAGTCCGAGTACCGGCTGACCGGGCGCGACCGTGTCCTGCAGAAGACACCGTCCAGCTTCGACGTGTCGGTGTGGGAGTTCTTCTGGCCGCTGCTGGTCGGCGCGCGGCTGGTCGTCGCGCGGCCGGACGGGCACCGCGACCCGGCGTACCTGAGCCAGCTCATCCAGCGGCGCGGCGTCACCGTGCTGCATTTCGTGCCGTCCATGCTGGACGCCTTCCTGGCCGGCGGCGACGTCTCCGGCTGCCGGTCCGTACGCCTGCTGATCACCAGCGGCGAGGCGCTGTCCGGGGAGTCCGCGACGCGGCTGCACGCCCGTCTCGACACGCGGCTGGAGAACCTCTACGGCCCGACCGAGGCCGCCGTCGACGTCACCTCCTGGCCGGCCGCGGCCGCCCCGGGGCCGGTGCCGATCGGGCGTCCGGTGTGGAACACGCGGGTCTACGTCCTCGACCGGGGGCTGCGGCCGGTCCCGCCCGGCGTCGACGGGGAGCTGTACCTGGCCGGGGTGCAACTGGCCCGCGGGTACCTGAACCGGCCCGGCCTGACCGCCGAGCGGTTCGTGGCCGACCCGTTCGCCACCGGGCAGCGGATGTACCGCACCGGAGACCTGGCCCGCTGGCGGCCCGGCGGCGTGCTGGAATACCGCGGCCGCGTCGACACCCAGGTCAAGATCAGGGGTTTCCGGGTCGAGCTCGGCGAGATCGAGGCCGCGCTGGCGGACGACCCTGCCGTCGGGCGGGTCGCGGTGCTCGCCCGGCAGGACCGCCCCGGTGACAAGCGCCTCGTGGCCTACCTGGTGCCCGCGGCGGGCCGGGCGGCGGACGTGGGCGCGATCCGGGCCCGGTTGGCCGCCAGCGTGCCCGACCACCTGGTGCCGTCGGACTTCGTGGTGCTCGACGCCCTGCCGGTCACCCCGAACGGCAAGCTCGACACCAGGGCGCTCCCGGCGCCGACCCGTACCGCCAACCGGGACGGCCGGGCGCCGCGCACGCCGCGCGAGGAGGTGCTGTGCGGCCTGTTCGCCGAGGTGCTCGGGCTGGACAGGGTCACCATCGACGACAGCTTCTTCGACCTGGGCGGGCACTCGCTGCTGGCCACCCGGCTGACCAGCCGGATCCGCAAGCACCTGGACCAGGAGGTCTCGGTGCGCACCGTGTTCGAGAGGCCGACCGTCGCGCAGCTGGCCGCCGCCACGGACCAGGCCGAACCGCCGCCGGCGGTGGACCACGCCGACCTGGCCGCTGAGCTGGCCGCTGAGCTGGCCGCCGACACGGTCCTGCCGGCCGGCATCACCGCGGCCGGCCGCGAGCCGGCCCGCCCGGAGCGGCGGGTGCTGCTCACCGGCGCCACCGGCTTCCTCGGCTCCTTCCTGCTGCGCGAGCTGCTGGACCGCACCGGCGCGGAGGTGTACTGCCTGGTCCGCGCCGACGACGTCACGCGGGCGGCCGAACGCGTGCGCGCGAGCCTGTCCCGGTACGGCCTGTGGGACGAGCGGTACCGCCCGCGGATCGTGCCGGTCCCCGGCGACCTGGCCCGCCCGTCGCTCGGGCTGGATGGTCGGCAGTTCGCCGACCTGGCCTCCCGCGTCGACGCGATCTACCACAACGGCGCCAGGGTGAACCATGTCGAGCCGTACCAGCGGCTCCGCGCGGCCAACGTGCTCGGCACGGTCGAGGTGCTCCGGCTCGCCGGCACCGGGCGGGTCAAGCCCGTGCATTACGTGTCCAGCGTGTCGACCGTGGTCTCCCGGCACGGCGACCCGCCGGTGGTGCCGGAGGACCGGGAGGTGACGCCGGACGCCGTCGTACCGGTCGGCTACGTGGCGACGAAGTGGGTGGCCGAGCAGCTGATGGCCGCGGCGACCGGGCGGGGCATCCCCACCACCGTCTACCGGCCCGGCAGGATCAGCGGGCACGGCACGACCGGCGCCTGCGGCACCGACGACTCGTTCTGGAACTTCGTTCGCGCCTGCGTCGTCCTCCGCGCCGTTCCCGAACTGCCCGCCGACTTCGCGGTCGATCTCGTCCCGGTGGACCACGTGGTCCGTGCGCTGGTGCGGCTGGCACGCCAACCGACGGCCGGCCCGTACCACCTGGTCGGCCCGCACCCGGTACCGTTCGCCGACGTCGCCGCCGGCCTGCGGGCCAGCGGGTACGCCCTGGACCGGCTGGCGCCGGCCGACTGGCTGGGCCGCCTGACCGCCGCCGCCACCACGGACGAGTCGCTGGCGCCGGCGCTGCTGCTGTCTCCCGGCTTCCTGGCCGGAGTCAACGGGCCGCGCTGGGACCGGCGGAACGCGGCCGCGGCGCTGGCGGACGCGGGCCTCTCGACCGGCGAGGTCGGCCCGGCGGCGGTCGCCGCCCAGATCGCCTGGTTCGCCGGCACGGGCTTCTTCCCGCCGCCCGGGGCTTGACCTTGACGCAACGTCAACCCCGCATCCTTGCCGCCATGTCCACGGAATTGCAGCTGACAACCGAACAGGCCCGGGCGCCCGCGATCCAGGTGCGGGGTCTTGAGAAGTCGTACAAGGACCTGCGCGTGCTGCGCGGGGTGGACTTCGACGTGCCACGGGGCAGCATCTTCGCGCTGCTCGGCTCCAACGGGGCGGGCAAGACCACGGTGGTGAGGATCCTGGCCACGCTGTTGCGGGCGGACGCGGGGACGGCCAGTGTCGACGGCTTCGACGTCGGCAGGCAGGCGGCCGACGTGCGTGCGTCCATGAGCCTGACGGGCCAGTTCGCGGCCGTCGACGAGATCCTCACCGGCCGGGAGAACCTGGTGCTGGTCGCCCGGTTGCGGCACCTGAAGGACACCGGTCGGATCGCGGACGACCTGCTGGCCCGCTTCGGGCTGAGCGACGCGGCCGACCGGAGGGTGTCGGCGTACTCCGGTGGCATGCGTCGCCGCCTGGACATCGCGATGAGCCTCATCGGGGACCCGCCGGTGATCTTCCTCGACGAACCGACCACCGGCCTGGACCCGCAAGGTCGGATCGAGGTGTGGACCACCGTCAAGGCGCTCGCCGAGGGCGGCACGACGGTGCTGCTCACCACGCAGTACCTGGACGAGGCCGAGCAGCTCGCCGACCGGATCGCGATTCTCCACCAGGGACGCGTCATCGCCGACGGGACCCTCGCCGAGCTGAAGCGGCTGCTCCCGCCGGCCAAGGTCGAGTACGTGGAGAAGCAGCCGAGCCTCGAGGACGTCTTCCTCTCGATCGTCGGCGACAAGGGCACTGGGGACTCATCATGACCAAGCACTTCTTCGGGGACACCGCCGTCCTGCTGGGGCGGTCCCTGCGCCACATCAGCCGCAGCCCCGACACGATCATCACGACGGCGATCATGCCGATCGCCTTCATGCTGCTGTTCGTCTACGTGTTCGGCGGCGCGATCCGGGCCGGATCGGGCCGGTACGTGAACTACCTGCTGCCCGGCATCCTGCTCATCACGGTCGCCTCGGGCATCTCCTACACCGCGTACCGGCTGTTCCTCGACATGAAGGGCGGCATCTTCGAGCGGTTCCAGTCCATGCCGATCGCCCGCCCCGCCGTGCTGTGGGCACACGTGCTGACCTCGCTGGTCGCCAACGTGATCTCGCTGGTGGTCGTCGTGCTGGTCGCCCTCCTCATGGGCTTCCGCTCCGGGGCCGGCGTGCCGGCCTGGTGCGCGGTCGCCGGCATCATGGTGCTGTTCACGCTGGCCCTGACCTGGCTCGCCGTGATCCCCTGCCTGACCGCGACGTCCGTGGACGGCGCGAGCGCGTTCTCCTACCCGCTGATCTTCCTGCCGTTCGTCAGCTCCGCCTTCGTACCCACCGGCACCATGCCCGGCCCGGTGCGCGCCTTCGCCGACAACCAGCCGGTGACCTCCATCGTCAACACGATCCGTGCGCTGTTCGCTCAGCACGCGGTCGGCGGCCAGGTCTGGACCGCCCTCGCCTGGTGCGTCGGCCTCCTCGTCGCCGCCTACGCCCTCGCCATGACCATCTACCGCCGCAAAATCAGCTGACGACGCGTGGCCATCGGGCAGGCTGAGGCAATGCTGACGATCGGACAGCTGGCCTCCTACGCCGGGGTGACCATCCGCGCGGTGCGCCACTACCACCAGATCGGACTGCTCCCGGAGCCGGAGCGCGACGCCTCCGGCTACCGGAGCTACGACGCCGCGGCGGTCGTGCGACTCATCCGTATCCGTACCCTGGCCGAGGCTGGCGTGCCGCTGGCCAGGGTCCGCGAGCTGCTCGACGCCGACCCGGAGACGTTCGCCGCCGCCACCGCCGAGATCGACCGGCAGCTGCGGGCGCGGATCCGCGAGCTGCGGGAGCACCGCAGGCGGATCGCGCAGCTGGGCTCCGGTGACTCGTTGGCCGTTCCGGGAGAGGTGGTCGACTACCTGGACCGCCTGCGCGCCACCGGAGTGCCGGAGGCGGTCATCGCCCTCGAGCGGGACGCCTGGATCCTGGTGGCGGCGCGATGGCCGGAGGCGATCCCGGCGATCATGGCCGACAAGGTGGCCCAGCTCGCCGACCCGGGCATCGTCCGGCTCTACCAGCTCGTCGGCCGGCTCGCGGAGAACTGGGAGGACGAGGAGCTCCTGCGCGAGACCGCCGACCTCATGAGCGACCTGTACGAGCGGGCGACGGTCTGCGGCGAGCCGGAAGGGCAGGACGAGCACATGTCCGACCCGGCGTTCATCCGCCTGATGGACGCCTTCGCCGATGGCGCCCACCCCGCCGTCACCCGGCTGCGGGAACTGATCGCCGAGCGCGGCTGGACCGGATGGACCCGGGTCGAGAAACGCGAGCCCCGAGCGGATCGGCCGCCTGGACGCTGATCAGTGGCCGGGGCCGGCGAGCACGGCGGCGGCAGTTGGCTCGGCATCCTGGTGGCGCGACGGCTGTCCGGCGCGACTTTCCGGCCCTTGCCAGGTCGGGTAGCGTCATTTATATGCGTATCGACCGGTTCGTACTGCTTGGCCGAACCCGCATGGCACGCCCTCTCGCATGGCTGACCGTCGTGGCGGCGGTCGGGGCGCTGACCGCCGCGGCGCCCGCCGGGACGCGGGCCGACGCCGGGACCGGTGCCTCGACCGGTGCCGCGCGGGGTGCCGCCGGTGTCTGGTCCGCCTCGCTGGAAGGGGTGCACGGGACCGCCCCCGACGCGACGGTCCGCCAGATCGCGCGGGTGTCGGTCGCCGGCAGCGGGATTCGGGTACGCCTGGGCAACCCCTTCGGCGCGGCCCCGGTCCGCGTCCAGGACGCCTGGATCGGCCGTACCGTGGCGCCGGGCAGCGCCGCCCTGGTCGCGGGGTCCAACCGCCGGCTGACCTTCCACGGCGCCCGCGCCGTCACCATCCAGCCGGGCCAGGAGGTCCTCAGCGACCCGGCCGCGCTGTCGGTGGCGGCCCAGCAGGACGTGGCGGTGAGCCTGTACGCGCCGGGCAGCCCGGTCGACGACCACACCTTCCCGCCGTTCGCCTACGACCCGCCGGCCTCCTACCTCGGCGCCGGCGGGGACCACGCCGCCGACACCTCCGACACGGCCTTCCCCAGCACACCGGTCATCCCCGGCAACACCTCCAGCACCGCCACCGGCTACCACCCCGGCCAGACCTGGTGGATGGACCTGGTCGTGGCCGACCGGCCGGCCGCCCGCGGCACCCTGGTCACGCTGGGGGACTCCATCACCGATGGCTACAACGCCTACGGGCCGCCCGGCCAGCGCTGGACCGACGTGCTCGCCGAGCGCCTGGACGCGCTCCCGGCCGGCCAGCGCCTGGCCGTCAGCAACGCCGGCATCTCCGGCAACACCGTCAGCGTGCAGCCCAACCCCTACGACCCGACCGGCCAGTGCTGCGGGCCGCCCGCCCCGCAGCGCCTGCACCGCGACGTCCTGTCGGTGCCAGGGGCACGTACGGTGCTGCTGCTGGAGGGCACCAACGACATCGGCGGCGGCACCAACGCACCGCCCGCGCCGGCCAGCCAGGTCATCGACGCCATGAAGGGCATCGCCGCCACCGTCCACGCGAGCCACCTGCGCATCGTCGCCTCGACCATCCTGCCGATGTGCAACCCGGCCGGCAGCGACAAGGAGGCGACCCGGCTCGCGGTCAACCACTGGATCACCACCAGCGGCGCCTTCGACGCGGTGCTGGACTTCGACGCGGTACTGCGCGACCCCGCCGATCCCACCCAGATGGTCGCCGACCTGCGCAACGACTGCTACCACCCCAACGCGGCCGGAGACGCCCTGCTCGGCCGTTACATCCCGCTGGCGGCGATCACCGGCTGACCCGACCCCGTCCTGCGGCCACACTGTGGGCATGACGTTGACGACGCGGATGCTCACGCCGGAGACCTGGGACGACTTCGTGACGCTCGTCGAGGCCAACAACGGTGTGTGGGGTGGATGCTGGTGCATGGGATTCCACCCGGAGGGTGTCGGTGACGGGCACACCCCGGAAGGAAACCGGGACGCGAAGCGCCGGCACGTGACGCGCGGAACGGTCCACCAGGTGCTCGTCTACGACGGTGACCGCTGCGTCGGCTGGTGCCAGTTCGGCCCACCGGCGGAACTCCCCAACATCAAGAACCGGCGCACCTACGACCAGGGAGCCGACGCTCCACCGGACTGGCGGATCGGCTGCGTGTTCACCAACGGGAGGGACCGCGGCAAGGGCGTGGCGGCCGCGGCGGTCGCGGCGGCCCTCGACGAGATCAGGCGGGCCGGCGGCGGCGTCGTCGAGGCCTATCCGGAGCAGACCGAGGAGCGGCCGCCGCAGCGCGGCGCCTACCTGCACACCGGACCGGAGGAGTTGTATACGCGATACGGCTTCACGCGGGTACGCAGGATCGCCAAGTGGCGGTGGATCATGCGCGCGACAATCTGACGCACACGGTCGGAAGCGCACCGGTTCGCTGGCTGGCTAGCCCGTGTCTCGAAGTGGCTGCCAGGTCCGAAATCCGCCAGCCCGCCGCCCGTCTCGCCACGATCAAGGAGTTGTGGCCGCGTTGTCACATGAAAATGCGGGCACAACTCCTTGA
>JBJMIH010000151.1:0-9555 GCA_045806985.1 Mycobacteriales bacterium
CCCGCCGCCACCACCGCGGCGCGGCCCGGCTCGGTGTGGCCGAGCGCGCCGACGCGCTCGCCGCCCTGCTGGCGCTGGCCGCGCGGGACGCCGACGAGCCGGTGCCGTACCTGCTCAGCGCCCGCGCCGACACGGACAGGTGGGCGGCCAGGGCGGCCGGCGCGGCCCGGCCGCCGGCGCTGGAGCGGTACCGCCCGTTCCTGGACCTGACCCCGCCGGTCGGCGTCGAGCCGGCGGACATCCCGCCGGTGTCGATCCACACGCCGCTGATGTCGGCGGCGGCCGTGCGCGAGCGCCGCGAGCCGTGGTTCCGCGAGATCCACCCGCAGCGCGCCACCGCCGCGATGTTCCGCGCCGAGCTGGAGCGCGCGGCGGCGGTGTTCGGCCAGCCGTCCGGCGCGACGTCCGCCACGTTCGACGAGTGGCTGGCCGCCCCGGACGGCTGCCCCGCCGACGTCCGCGAGCGTGTGGCCGGCGCCGCCGACCTGCCGATCCTCGACCGGGCGCTGCTGGCCAGGCTGGTCTCGGCGGTCGGCTTCCACGCCGAGGCGAAGACGCTGGTACCCGGCCCCGACCAGCCGGCGCGCACGCCGGAGGAGGCGTACGCGCTGGCCAGCTGGCTGTTCGCCGAGCAGATGCTGACCACCGGCCACGCGGCCGAGCTGGACCCGCACTTCCGCACCCTGTACGGCCAGCTCGGCGACGACCCCCGGTACGCCAGGATGCGCGTGGTCACCACGATCAACGCGACCGTCAACGCGGCCCGCCGCCGCGAGCCGGACACGATCCGGTTCTGGCGGGCCGAGGGCGAGCCGGCGCTGGCCCGCTACGTCGCGCTGCCCGAGGTGGACGACTTCAGCGGCGCGCTGATGACCAGCCGGTGGTACCGGGCGATGGGCTTCCTGGCGTTCCTCACCGGCGACCACGACCTGCTCCGCGCGGACCTGGACCGGTGGCTGGGCATCGCCGCCGACCTGCGCGGCGACGACGAGCACACCCGGATCATCGCCGCCGACAACTACTTCCCCGCCGTCGAGACCGCCGTGCGCACGCATAGCTACCTGGGGGAGCACGACACCGCGCTGGCGCTGGTGGAGAAGCTCGCCACCGAGATCGACCCGGTCGACCCGAAGACCTGGCTGGAGCTGGGCGAGCTGCGGCACCGGGCCGGCGACGTGCCGGGCGCGCTGGAGGCGTACCTGCGGGCGGCCCGGCTGGAGTTCCCGTACGGCCGGCTGTCCTGGTTCAACGCCGGCCAGTGCCACGAGCAGCTCGGCAACGCCGACGAGGCCGCCGAGTGCTACCGCCGCTCGCTCGCGCACTGGCCGACCGGGCTCACCCCGCTGCGCCGCCTGCGCGACCTGCACCGGAACGGCGCGCTGGAGGCGGACGCCGACCTGCTGGCAAGCTGGGCCCGCCACCAGCCCGCCTGGGCCAAGCTGCCCGCATGACGGAGGGGATCGAGCCGTACGGCGTGCAGCGCGAGGCGTGCCTGCTCGGCGAGTTCGACGCGGATGGCGCGCTGCGCGCCAACCCGATGCCGCGGGCCTGGTACCTGTGGCGGATCCGCGGCCGGCTGGATGCGGACCGGTTCGCGGCGGCGCTGCGGACGGCGGCGGAGGCCACCGAGATCTGGCGGTGCCGGCTCGGTCGCGACGGCCTCGCCGCCGACCCGGACCGCGCGCCGCTGCGCCTGGTGCGGGCGGCCGCCGGGCCGGCCCGGGTGGTCGAGACGCTCGCCGAGGTGCTGTACGCGCCGCTCGACCTGCGCGACGACCCGCCGTCCTCGGCCTGCCTGCTGGCCGAGGACGGCGGTGACCACCTGCTGCTGGTCCGCGCCGACCACGCGTTCTGCGACGGGATGACGCTGGTGGACTTCGTGCGCCGCGCCGCCGCCGGGTACCGCCAGCCGGCCGCCCTGCCCGAGCGCCCGCCCGGCTTCCTCGCCCACGCTGAGGCCGCCGAGCGCGACCCGGACCGGCCGGCCGCCCGCCGGTACTGGGCCGCCGCGATGGCCGGGCCGGCGCCCCGGCCGGAGTTCCCCGGCGGGCGGGACAAGCCGTGGGCGGAATGCGCGGCCAGCGAGGCCGTCCCGGTCGTGTTCGACCACGGGCTGCTCGCCGCCGCGCTGGACGCCACCGGGCTGTCGCCGTCCGCCCTGCTGCTGGCCGCGACCTGCTTCGTCACCGACCTGTGGGCGCCGGCGCCGGTACCGGTGCTGTACGCCCGCGGCGGCCGCAACCGTCCGAAGTGGATGGCGGTGCCGGGACCGCTGCACGAGGCGGTGGTCTCGGTGCCCGCCGCCGGTGGAGCGGCCACCGTCGCCGGCTGGGCGCGGGCACACGCCGCCGCCAACACCGCCAGCCCGCCGCTGCGCGGCCTGTGGCTGAGCGACTTCGGCGGGATGGCCGCGCTGCGCGCCCGCCGCTTCGTGGTGCTCAACCTGCAACCGCCGCTGCGCGCGATCGACCTGGGCGGCGGCGCGGTGATCGGCCCGGCCGAGCCGGAGCTGTCGGCCGCCCTCGGGCCGGCCGGACCGCCGAGCGCGCCCAGCCGCAACGGCCTGCACCTGCTCTGCCGCTGGCACGCCGGCCAGGTGACGGCCACGGTCTTCCACGACCCGGAGGTACTGCCCGACCACCGGCCGGTGGTCGACGCGATCGAGGACTTCGCGGCCCTGCTCGTGGAGTGGCCGGAACTTCCCCGCGACGGGGCCGCCGACCTGCTCCGCGGCCGCTGGACCCGGGTACCCGCGGGCTGATGGAACCGCTCCGGCGGGCTGGTCGGTGCGCTCGGCGCGGGCGGGCTGGTGCCGGCCTGCGTGCCGCTGTGTGCCACCAGGTCATCCGGGGTACCTGTTACCGTGCAGCGGTCGTGACGCCGAGGGGGGTACGGGTGGCAGGACGGACGTGGTCGCCGGACGCGGCCCGCGGCGAGCTGGGCGCCGGTCCGGGGATCGCCCTCCGCTGGCTGGCGGCGGTGCCGCTGCTGGCGGCGGCGCTGGTCGGGCCGGTGCTGGGGCTGGCCGCCGTCCAGGCGTGGGCGCAGGCGCGGATCCACCTGCCGTTCGGCGCCCACCACACGTTCGGCGGCGAGTTCGGCCATGCCGTGCGCGTCGCCGTCCTCGCCTACCTGTACCCGTACCTGATCGGCGCGATCGTGCTGGCCTGCAACCGCCGCGCGGTGTCGACCTGGCCGAAGACCTGCCTGATCATGCTGGCGATCCCGCTCGGGGCGGCGGCGCTGGCCGGCGGGCTGCTGTTCGGCCTGGTCGGCCCGGACGGCAGCGCGGACCGGCCGTACCTGCTGATCGTGCCGGCCGCCGCCGCGCTGTGGGCAGCCGGTTACGGGCTGGCACTCCTCGCGGTCCGGGTGCTGAGCCGGCCGCTCGCCGCTGACCTGGTCGCCTCCGGCATGGAGATCCCGTTCCCGCTGCGCGGGCCCGGCCGGCTGCGGGTGCAGTACGACCGGCTGGTGCTGGACGCCGGGCACAGCAGGGTCGGCATCTCCTGGGCCGACCTGGGGCGGGTGTGGAGCGAGCCGGTGGCCCGGGAGTCCCGTGCGGCGCTGCCGTACGGCATCGGGCTGGAGCTCACCGGCGGACCGGTGCTGCACGTCGAGGGCGCCGGCCAGTCCTGGACGCTGCCGGTGGCCGAGACCGACGCGGCCGGCATGGTGGCCGTGATCAAGGGCCGCGCCGGGTACGCCCGCTCCCGGCCCGGCTTCGCGACGCGGGCCGAGTACCAGCGTGCGCACGCCGGCGAGCTGCGCGACCGCGCCAGGGCGGCGATGCGGGCGGTCGACTTCAGTACCCCGTTCCCGTCGCCGACCAACGGCAAGGGCGCCACGATCGTCACGATGATCGCCTGCCCCTCGATGGCGGCGATCTGCCTGGCCGCGCTGATCCCCCCGCTCGGCCACCACCTCCAGCTCGGCGGCGTCAACGCCACCCTCGGCGCCCTGGTCTGGGGCGCGATCGGCGCGGTGGCCCTCCGCCGCTACACCCGCTACCTCACCGCTCGTCGCTACCTGGAAGTCCACCCGACCTGACCCCGAAGGCCCGCCGGTAGGCGCCGGGGGTGGTGCGGAGGGCCTGGCCGAAGCGGCGGCGGAGGTTGGTGGCGGAGGAGAGGCCGACCCGGGTGGCGACCGCCTCGACCGGGAGGTCGGTCTCCTCGAGGAGGGTGCGGGCGGCGGCCAGGCGCTGGGCGAGCAGCCACCGGCCGGGGCTGGTGCCGGTCTGCTCGCGGAACCGGCGGCCCAGCGTCCGCGCCGACACCCCGGCCCTGGCGGCGAGCACCTCCAGCGACAGCGGCTGGTCGAGGCGGGCGGCGGCCCAGTCCAGCAGCGGCGCGAGCGCCTCGCCGTCCCGCCGCGGCACCGGCCGGGAGACGTACTGGAGCTGCCCGCCCTCGCGGTGCGGCGGCATCACCATCCGGCGGGCCACCTCGGCGGCGTACGCCGCGCCGTGGTCGGCGCGGAGCACGTGCAGGCACAGGTCGATGCCCGCGGCCGTGCCGGCGCTGGTGCCGACGTCGCCGTGGTCGATGTAGAGCACGTCAGGGTCGACGCGGACGCGCGGATAGGCGGCGGCGAGCTCGTCGGCCAGCCGCCAGTGGGTGGTGGCGGCGCGGCCGTCCAGCAGGCCGGCCTGGGCCAGCACGAACGCACCCGAGCAGATCGCCAGCACCCGCGCGCC
The DNA here is from genome assembly GCA_045806985.1 of Mycobacteriales bacterium. GTDB lineage: Bacteria > Actinomycetota > Actinomycetes > Mycobacteriales > JBJMIH01 > JBJMIH01. Next base: position 4,700 of record JBJMIH010000151.1, read on the forward strand.
GCGGCGGTGGGCGGCCCGCACCGCGTCGATCACCTCGGCGGACGCCGGGGAGGTGGGCGGCCGCCAGCCGGGGACGACGACCGTGTCGGCGGTGCGCAGGGCCTCCAGACCGGCGGTGACCAGCATGTCGTACCCGGCCAGGGTGGCGACCGGGCCGGGCCGCTCCGCGCACACCCCGAACGCGTACCAGTCGGGCAGGTCGGGCCGGGGCGTGCCGAACACCTCCGCCGCGCAGGCCAGCTCGAACGGGGCCTGCGGCGGGTGGACCAGTGCGACGACGCGGTGCGGGGACGGCGGCATGGCGTGAAAGTACCGGATGATGTCGATCCTGACACTCGGCCGGTGGCGGGCGGGTCGGCGAGGATCGACCGCATGACCGATGACGACGACGTGCTCCCGCTGCTGGTTGACGAGGATCTTCCCCCGGTCGAGGTGGGCCCCGGGTGCCTGCGCCGGGACCTGCCCGGGCCCGGGCCGGTACGGATGTGGATGGTGGACATGGCGCCGGGCAGCCGGTGGCCGCACGTCGACCACCACCCCACCGGCGAGGGCGTGTACGTGCTGAGCGGCGAGATGATCGAGGACGGCCGGCGGTACGGGCCCGGCACCTGGGTGCGGTTCGCGCCCGGCACCAGCCACCAGCCGAGCACCGAGCGCGGCGTGCGCCTGCTCGGTTACAACCCGACCAGCGCGTAGGCCCGGACCGGGAAGGTGCCGAGGCCCTCGACGGCCGGCGGGGCGGCGTGGAAGCGGAAGCCGTCCGGCGGCAGCGCGTCCAGCCCGCGCAGGTGTTCCACGATCGGGATGCCGGCCGCCAGCAGCGCGGTGTGCGCGGGCCGGGTGGTGTCGGCGATGTCGTCGATGTTGACGGAGTCGATGCCGACCAGCGCGGCGCCCTGCTCGACCAGCCACTCCGCGCCGGCACCGGTCAGGTACGGGTGGTCGGCGGCGCCGTATCGCTCGGCGCCCCAGTGCCGGTCCCAGCCGGTGTGGATCAGCACCGCGCGGCCGCGTACCTCGTGCGGCAGCAGCGCCGCCCGGTCCACCGCCCGCTCGCCGGCGCCGGTCACCCGCACCACCAGGCCGGCCAGGTCGACGGAGGCGGACAGCGGCAGCGCGGCCAGGTCGGCACCGTCGGCGAACCGGTGGAACGCGGTGTCCAGGTACGTGCCGGTGTTGGCGACCATCGAGATCCGGCCCAGGTGGAACTCGGTGCCCGGCGCGTAGCTGGCCCGCGACTCCGCCCGGGTCCGGTACGCGCCGATCTCCGGCCCGGGCAGGCCCGGGTAGGTGATCATGCCGTCGCGGACGGGATGGCTGAGGTCGACGACCGCCCGCTCCGGGCGGTCGGCGGCCTCCCGGCCGCGCGAGCCCTTGTGCGGCTCCCGGATCAGCTCGACGTTGCTGACGGTGACCGTGTCCACCATCAGCAGGCCGAGGTGGCGGACGAGGTACTCGCCCAGCTCCGGCTCGGTGATGGTGTCGCCGGGGATGTCCAGCCGGAAGTCGTGGACCGACACTCCCCCGCCGTTACTGAAGGTGATCTCCGCGTCGAACTGCGCCCGCCACTCCGGTGTCATGGGCCTCAGCATGACCATCGAGGGTGGGCGGCGTCCAGCCGGCGACCCTGCCGAGCGAGCGGGCGGCGGCGCGCGGCGGGGTCAGCCGGACCGCCAGGTCGCGGAGGGCGGTGGCGAGCCGGCCGTCCACCTGCCCGAACCGGCCCAGCCGGCGCGCGGTCCGGGCGACACCCCGGGTGCGGGGACGGCGGGCGAGGTCGTACCGGCGCAGCGCGGCCGCGACCGCGGCCGGGCCATCGGCGGTGCGGAGTTCGGCGGCGAGGACGACCGCGTCCTCGATCGCCTGGCACGCGCCCTGGCCCAGGTCGGGAGTCATCGCGTGAGCCGCGTCGCCGACCAGGACCGTGTGGCCGGCGACGTAGGAGTCCAGCGCCGGCGCCTCACGGACGTCCAGGTGCAGCACGTTCTCCGGCTCGGTGGCGGCGATCAGGGCGGGTACCAGCGGGTGCCAGCCGGCGAACCGCCGCGCCACCTCCGCGTGCGGGTCGACGTCGGCGACGCCCTCCGGCCGGTTGGCGGTGGCGTACCAGTACACCCGGCCGTCCCGGAGCGGCACCGCGCCGAACCGCGCGCCGCGCCCCCACGTCTCGCCGTACTCGCCCGGCACCGGCCGCGCGGTCACCCCGCGCCAGGTGGTGTAACCGGCGTAGCGCGGACCGGACGCGTCCGGCCAGCCGGCGGACCGCACCGTGCTGTGGATTCCGTCCGCGCCCACCACCAGGTCGGCGGCGATCTCCCGGTCGCCGGCGCGGACGCCGCGGGCCGCCAGGCCGGTCACCGGGACACCGAGGTGGAGGCTGCCGTCGGGTACCGCGGCCCGCAGCAACCGGTGCAGGTCGGCGCGGAGCAGCAGCACCACCTCGACGCCCATGCCGTCCACGGCCGCGGGTCTGACCAGGTGGCGGCCGTCCGGCCGGCGCAGGCTGCCGCCGGTGCCCGGCCGGCCGCCGACCTCGCGCACCCGGTCACCGAGGTCGAGCCGGTCGAGCGCGCGCAGCGCGTTGCCCCACAGCGAGATGGCCGCGCCCGCGTCGCCGGGGCCCTCGGCGCGTTCCAGCACGGTGACCCGCCAGCCGGTCCGGGTGAGTGCGGCGGCGGTGGCCAGGCCGGCGATCCCGGCTCCGGCCACGACGGCGTGACGTTCCGGCACGGGGCCTCCTCTACATCTGTAGAGCCCTACTCTACGACCATGGCCCCTGACCGCCGCGAGGTACTCGCCGACGCGGCCATCGAGGTGATCGCGGCGCACGGGATGCGCGGCCTGACCCACCGCGCCGTCGACGCCGAGGCCGGCGTGCCGCCCGGCTCCACCTCGTACTACTTCCGCACCCGGCAGGCGCTGATCGACGCCGTCGTCCACCGGCTGCTCGCCCTCGACACGGCCGACCTCGCCGCCGCGCCGCCGCCGGCGCCCGGCGCCGGGCTGGAGTGGATCGCCACGGTCGCCGCCGAGTCGCTGGACCGCTGGCTGGTCACCGGCCGCAGCCGCCTGCTCGCCCGGTACGCCTGCATGCTCGAAGCCGGCCGCGACCCCGCCCTCCGCGAAACCCTCGCCGCCGGCGCCCCGTTCCGCGCCATGGCCGCCGACCTGCTCGCCCGGGCCGGCGCCGCCGACGCCGACCGCGCCGCCCGGGACCTGGTCGCCTGCGTCGACGGCCTCCTCTTCGACCGCCTGGCCGGCTACAGCGCCACCACCGGCCCGCGCCCCGGCACCGCCGACCACCGGGCCGCCCTCACCGCCACCCTCCGCGCCCTGCTGGCCGGCCTGACCACCCCGGACATGCCCGCGCCACCGGGGACAAAGGGGGGCGATCACCGGTGGCGCGGGGGTCGGAACGCGAGCTAGGGGTTGGCGAGGAGCTCCAGTTCGGCGAGGGACGGGGTGGCGGCGCCGGCCGTCGACGTGACGGTCAGCCGGTAGTACTGGTAGTCGCCCGGCCTGGCCACGCCGAAGGCGCGGGTCTGGAGGCGGCTCGGGAAGGTCTGGTCGGCGCGGCGGTCGAGGACCGTCCACGTCGTGCCGTCCGTCGAGCCTTCCAGCGTCCAGGCGGCGGCGTCGCCGGCGACCGCGCCGGAGGTGAGGGTGTACATGGTCACCTTCCGCGGCGCGGCGAGCTGGTACCGGACCGACGGTGTGCCGGCCGTGAACGTCACCCGGGTGTTGGACGTGTTGTCGAACAGGCCCGTCACGTCCGTGCCGTCGCTGCTGGTCGCGGTGAAGCCGGCGCCGCCCGTCACGTCCCGCAGCGGCCTGGCGACCTGGTCACCCTTGGTGATGGACGGCGGGGCGTCGCCGCCGCCCGTGCCCCACTTCGACGGCGCCGGACCCATGTCGAAGTCCAGCGTGGCGCCCTTGGCGAGCAGGCTGTGTGGCAGGTACGTCCTGTCGTACCGCTGCCCGTTGACCTTCAGCCCCCGCACGTACACGTTCCGCGGGCTGTTCTTCGGGGCGTTGATGACCAGGTCGTGGCCGCCCTCGAGGTGCACGGTCGCCTTCCTGAACAGCGGCGACCCGACCGCGTAGTACGGGCTGCCCATCTGCAACGGGTAGAAGCCGAGCGAGCTGAAGATGTCCCACGCCGACATCTCGCCGTTGTCCTCGTCGCCGGGGTAGCCCTGGCCGATGTCGCTGCCCGCGTACAGCCGGGACAGCGCCTCGCGCACCTTGGCCTGCGTCTTCGACGGCTGGCCCGCGTAGTCGTACATGTAGAGGATGTGGTGGGACGGCTGGTTGCTGTGCCCGTACTGTCCCATCCGGACGTCCCGCGCCTCGATCATCTCGTGGATGGTGCCGCCGTACGACCCGGGGAAGGCCGCCGTCTCCGGCGTGGCGAAGAACGTGTCCAGCTTCTGCGCGAGCTGCGCCTTGCCGCCGTACAGGTCGGCCAGGCCCTGCCCGTCCTGCGGCACGGTGAAGGCCATGTTCCAGCCGTCGGTCTCGGTGTAGTCGTAGCCCCACACCCGCGGGTCGTACTGCGACGCCGGCAGCCGGAACGAGCCGTCCGGGTTGCGGCCCTGGAAGAAGCCGATGGACGGGTCGAACATGTTCACGTAGTTGCGCGCGCGGTTGAGGAAGTAGGTGTAGTTGTCCTGGTCGCCGAGCGCCTTGGCCATGTTGGCGATGCCGAAGTCGTTGACGTAGCCCTCCATCGCCCAGGACATGCCCTCGCCGGTCGTCGTCGGCGTGTAGCCGAGGAAGATCGAGCAGGCCAGGCCCTTGCGCCCGACGTTGTCGTTGGGCGGCGCGACGGTCGCGTTCTTCAGCGCCGCCTGGTA
>JBJMIH010000152.1:0-12702 GCA_045806985.1 Mycobacteriales bacterium
CGGCAGCGGCCGGCGCCGCCCGCACGACCAGGCGACTGCCCGGGGGCAGCTCGTCGACGACGGGGCGAAGCACGTGGCGGAGACGGCGAGCCACCGTGCTGCGGATCACCGATCCGCCCACGGCCTTGCTCACGACGAGACCCGCTCGCGGCGGGGCGCCGTCTGCCGAGGACAGCAGGTGCACCGTCAGCAGCGGCCGGCCGGCGCGACGCCCGGCGCGCACGACGTCGGCGAACTCGGTCCGGCGACGGAGGCGGTTCTCGGAGGACAGCACGGCACCGCCTCGCGGAAAGGGGGACGGCGGAGCCGGCAGTCCGCGGGTGCCGGTCAGGCCGAGAGCTCGGTGCGGCCCTTGCGGCGGCGCGCAGCGAGGATGGCGCGGCCCGCGCGCGTGCTCATGCGCAGCCGGAAGCCGTGCGTCTTGGCCCGACGGCGGTTGTTCGGCTGGAAGGTGCGCTTGCTCACGGGGAAAGGCTCCTGGCTGGCTGCTGGCGCGGTGTTGTTGGACGGCCTTCTCGTGCGACCGCGAAAGTCTGCGTGACGATCGATGCCCCAGAACAGGCACACGACCGTCCTAAGATACGGACCGCGTTGCGGTGGGTCAAACGTACGGCCGCGACGCGCCGACATCACCCGTCCCGACCTGTGGACAACTGCTTGCGGGCCGGTCGAGGGGCTGTTAGCGTCCCCGCGCCGGTCCTCCCCGCCGCCATCGGTCACGATGTCGGACGCACCACGTCGCCACCCTTCCCCGGTCGCGACGGACGCTGCCGGCCCTGCCAGGCCGTGCCACCCCCGAAGATCGTCGCCTCCACAGGCTGTGGACAACCGTGTGGACACGAGGCGGGCAGTCCCGGGCGTTCCTGTCCAAAACGACGAGCCGAGAAGGATCTGCAACGCCGTGACTGACCGGCCGACCGACCCCGCGCCCGACTTCGCGACCGGCACCGGGGGGTCGACCGGACCCGGCAACGACGCCGCGGGGGGCGGCGGTGAGGGCGCGCTCGCCCTTGCGACCCTCGAGCTCGAGGAGGTCTGGGCGCGCGCGCTCGACGGGTTGTCCGACGGGCAGCTCTCGCCGCAGCACCGGGCCTGGGTCGGACTGACGCGCCCGCTCGGCCTGGTGGAGGACACCGCCCTGCTGGCCGCGCCCAACGAGTTCGCCAAGGACGTCCTCGACAGCCGGCTCCGCCCGGTCATCGCCGACGCGCTGTCGACGGCGTACGGCCGCGAGATCCGGGTCGCGGTGACCGTCCAGCCGGTGGCCCCCGGCGCGGAGCAGGCCTTCGACGACGACGCCGAGCCGGCCGAGGAGCTGTCCAACGTCCGGGCGCTGCCCGGCACCGGCCGCGACCGGCACGGCTCGGAGGCTCAGGTCCCGGGGGGACCGAGTCGGCCGTCCGGCCCGCAGCGCACGGTCGAGCCCGCCCGACTGAACCCGAAGTACACCTTCGAGACCTTCGTGATCGGCGCGTCCAACCGGTTCGCGCACGCGGCCGCCGTTGCCGTCGCAGAAGCACCGGCCAAGGCCTACAACCCGCTGTTCGTGTACGGCGAGTCCGGTCTCGGCAAGACCCACCTGCTGCACGCCATCGGGCACTACGCGCAGAACCTGTTCGCCGGCGCCCGCGTCCGCTACGTGAGCTCCGAGGAGTTCACCAACGACTTCATCAACAGCCTGCGCGACGACAAGGCGCAGGCGTTCCAGCGCCGCTACCGCGACGTCGACGTCCTGCTCGTCGACGACATCCAGTTCCTGGAGAACAAGGAGCGGACGCAGGAGGAGTTCTTCCACACCTTCAACACGCTGCACAACGCCAACAAGCAGATCGTGATCAGCTCCGACCGGCCGCCCAAGCAGCTGTCGACGCTGGAGGACCGGCTGCGGACCCGGTTCGAGTGGGGCCTGATCACCGACATCCAGCCGCCCGACCTGGAGACCCGGATCGCGATCCTGCGGAAGAAGGCCGCCCAGGAGCGGCTGTCGGCGCCGCCGGACGTGCTCGAGTTCATCGCCAGCAAGATCCAGTCCAACATCCGCGAGCTGGAGGGGGCGCTGATCCGCGTCACCGCGTTCGCCAGCCTCAACCGGCAGGGTGTCGACCTGGCGCTCGCCGAGATCGTCCTCAAGGACCTGATCCCGGCCGAGAACGGCCCGGAGATCACCGCGGCGACGATCATGGGCGCGACGGCGGAGTACTTCGGGGTCACGGTGGAAGACCTGTGCGGTTCGTCACGTAACCGGGTACTGGTGAACGCCCGGCAGATCGCCATGTACCTGTGCCGCGAACTCACCGACCTGTCGCTGCCCAAGATCGGGCAGACCTTCGGCGGCCGCGACCACACCACGGTCATGCACGCCGACCGCAAGATCAGGTCGCTGATGGCCGAGCGCCGCTCGATCTACAACCAGGTCACCGAGCTGACCAACCGCATCAAGGGACGGGTCAGATGACGCGCCGGCCGGTGGTCACCGGGATGGCGCATCTCATCCACAGGTTGTGTGCACAGGCTGGGGAAACCACTGGGGACAGGCTGGGGGTAAACCTGTGGGGAACCGCCCGATTCCTGGGGACGGGCGGTGGACGGCAGCTGGGGACAGAATTGTCGTCCACAGCGGGGATACTGGTAGCCCACCGGTCGCCCACAATTCACCCACAGGGCCACTGTGGCGTTGAGCTGGAAAGACAAGGGTTTTCCACGGTATCCACAGCACCTACTACGAGGACTACAGAGATTCTCTGAAGAGCAACACCAAGCAAGAGGCAGGACCGAGTTGTGGGGAAACCCGCGATCGGGCTGGGGACAACACCCGCAACCAGAGGCACGGCAGCAGGTAAGGGGAGGCACCACGATGAAGTTCCGGGTAGAGCGGGACGTGCTCGCCGACGCCGTGGCGTGGACGGCGAAAAGCCTGCCGACGCGCCCGCCGGTACCGGTACTCGCCGGCGTCCGGTTGGACGCCGCGGAGCAGGCGTTGACCGTGTCCGGATTCGACTACGAGGTATCCAGCGAGGTCGAGGTCCCGATCGACGGCTCGGAGACCGGCACGGTCCTGGTGAGCGGCCGGCTGCTCGCCGAGATCACCCGCGCCCTGCCGGCGCAGCCGGTCGAGGTCAACGCCACCGGCGCCCGGGTGGAGATCGCCTGCGGCAGCGCCCGGTTCACGCTGCCGACCATGCCGGTGGAGGACTACCCGTCGCTGCCGGCCATGCCCGAGGTCGTCGGCACGGTCGCTTCCGACGCGTTCGCCACCGCCGTCGCCCAGGTGGCCGTCGCCGCCGGCCGCGACGACACGCTGCCCATGCTCACCGGCATCCGGCTGGAGATCGAGGGCGAGCGGATCGTGATGGCCGCCACCGACCGGTACCGGCTCGCCGCCCGCGAGATCACCTGGCGGCCGCTCAGCCCCGACCTCACCGAGAACGCCCTGGTACCCGCCAAGACGCTGGCCGACACCGCCAAGAGCCTCACCGGCGGCGCCGAGGTCGAGCTCGCGCTGTCCTCCGGCGGCGCCGGCGAGGGCATGATCGGGTTCGCCGGCGCCGGCAAGCGCACCACCACCCGGCTGCTCGACCCGGACTTCCCCAAGTACCAGAGCCTGTGGCCGAAGGAGACCAGCGCGGTCGCGCACGTGGAGACCGCCCCGCTGGTGGAGGCCGTCAAGCGCGTCTCGCTGGTGGCCGAGCGCAACACCCCGGTGCGGATCCGCTTCGCCGGCTCCGAGCTGGTGCTGGAGGCCGGTGGCAACGAGGAGGCGCAGGCCGTCGAGTCGCTGGACGCCGCCTTCGAGGGCGACGAGCTGACAATCGCGTTCAACCCCGGATACCTGCTCGACGGGCTCGGCGCGGTCGGCTCCGACGTGACCCGGATGTCGTTCACCACCGCCACCAAGCCGGCCGTACTCACCGGCAAGGACGGCGGCACCGAGTACCGCTACCTGCTGATGCCGATCAGGCTCTCGGCCTAGATCAGTGGGCGGAAATCGGGCGAGGTAGCGTGAGGGTGTCCGGCGTCTTCGGCGAGGGGGTAAAGCGGTGGAGCTCGGTCTGATCGGTCTCGGCAAGATGGGCGGCAACATGCGCGAACGGCTGCGCGGCGCCGGCCACACCGTCCTCGGATACGACCGCGACTCGGCGAAGCCGCGTGACGTCAGCAGCCTCGACGACCTCGTCAAGGGGTTGTCCCGGCCGCGCTCGGTGTGGGTGATGGTGCCCGCCGGAGCGCCCACCCGGTCCACCATCGAGGAGCTCGCCACCCTGCTGGAACCTGGCGACGTGGTGGTGGACGGCGGCAACTCGCGCTGGACCGACGACACGACCAGCGCCGAGGTGCTGGGCTCACGCGGCATCGGGTTCCTCGACTGCGGGGTGTCCGGTGGCGTGTGGGGTCTCAAGGAGGGGTACGCGCTGATGGTGGGCGGCGCGCCGGAGCACGTCGCCCAGCTCCAGCCGGTCTTCGACGCGCTCAAGCCGGCCGGCGAGGACGGCTTCGTGCACGCCGGCGGCATCGGCGCCGGGCACTTCACCAAGATGGTCCACAACGGCATCGAGTACGGGATCATGCAGGCCTACGCCGAGGGCTACGAGCTGCTCGAGGCCGCCGACGTGGTGGAGAACGTGCCCGAGGCCTTCGCGAGCTGGCGGCAGGGCACGGTGATCCGCTCCTGGCTGCTGGACCTCCTGGTGCTGGCACTCAAGAACGACCCCACGCTGGACGGGATCAAGGGCTGGGCCGAGGATTCCGGCGAGGGCCGGTGGACGGTGGAGGCCGCGGTCGAGCACGCGGTGCCGATGCCGGCGATCTCGGCGGCGCTGTACGCCCGGTTCGCCTCCCGCCAGGTGGACTCGCCGGCGATGAAGGTCGTCGCGGCCCTGCGCAACCAGTTCGGCGGCCACGCCGTGCACGGCGCCAAGCAGAGCGCCGAACCCTCTGAGCAGGGCTGAAGTGTCCCGCGCAGGAAGCCTGACGGCGGTTCGGCCGGCCAGCTTCCCGCCTGCCACGTCCGGCTCCGCCGGGGCGACGCACCGCCTCGCGGGCGGAAGGTCGCGCGCACCGCTGACGGCGTTCTCCGCTGGCCGGATTTCCGGCACGGGACACTAGGCCGGCCCGTCATGTACGTCCGGCACCTGGCACTGGCCGACTTCCGCAGCTACGCCACGGCCGACGTCGCGATGGAGCCGGGGCCGACCGCGTTCATCGGGCCCAACGGGCAGGGCAAGACCAACCTGGTCGAGGCGGTCAACTATGTCGCCACGCTGGGGTCACACCGGGTGGCCAGCGACGCGCCGCTGATCCGGCAGGGCGCGGCGCGGGCGGTGGTACGGGTGGCGATGGCGAGGGACAGCCGCGAGCTGCTGGCCGAGCTGGAGATCAACCCGGGTGCGGCCAACCGGGCCAAGCTCAACCGCAACGCGGTCAAGCCGCGCGAGCTGCTCGGCGCGCTGCGGACCGTGCTGTTCGCCCCGGAGGACCTGGCGCTGGTCAAGGGCGAGCCGGCCGACCGGCGCCGCTTCCTCGACGACCTGCTGGTGGCCAGGGCGCCGCGGTACGCCGGGGTACGTGCCGACTACGACCGGGTGCTGCGGCAGCGGAACGCGCTGCTGAAGACCGCGGGGGCGGCGCGGCGGGCCGGCGGCGCCGGCGACCTGCGCACCCTGGACGCGTGGGACAACCACCTGGCCCAGCACGGCGCGGAACTGCTCGCCGGCCGCTGGGAGCTGGTGGAGGCGCTGCGCCCGCTGCTGGAGAAGGCCTACGGCGCCGTGTCCGGTGGCGGCGGCCCGGTGGGCCTCGAGTACCGCGCCAGCGCCGAACTTCCGGTCACGGCCGAACGAGAGGTGCTGGCGGCCGCCCTGCTCGCCGAGCTGGCCCGGGTCCGGCCGCAGGAGGTGGAGCGCGGGGTGTCGCTGGTCGGCCCGCACCGCGACGAGCTGTACCTGACGCTCACCGCACCGTCCGGCACCGACCTGCCCGCCAAGGGGTACGCCAGCCACGGCGAGTGCTGGTCGTACGCGCTGGCGCTCCGGCTGGCCAGCTACGACCTGCTGCGGGCCGACGGTGGTGACCCGGTGCTGATCCTGGACGACGTGTTCGCGGAACTGGACGGCAGCCGCCGGGACCGGCTCGCCGGCATGGTCGCCGAGGCCGAGCAGGTGCTGGTCACCGCCGCCGTGCCGGCCGACGTGCCGGACCTGTTGCGCGGCGCGCGGTACGACGTGTTCGGCGGCGAGGTGACCCGTGTCCGCTGACCCGCCGCCCCCTGGCGGCGAGCCCGGCCGGCCGAAGGGACCCGACCTGGCCAGGGAGGCCCTCGCGCGGGCCCGCGAGGCGGGGGCGAACGCGCCCAGCCGCTCCCGCCGCCAGCCGGCCCGGCGTGGCCGCGGGCTCACCGGCCCCGGCCCGGACCCCCGTGATCCACAGCCCCTGGGGAAATTGGTCCGCCGGCTTGTGGAAGAGCGCGGCTGGAGCGACGACGCGGTACGGCACAGCGTGGTCGCCGGGTGGCCGGAGCTGGTCGGCGCCGAGGTGGCCGCGCACTGCCAGGCCGTCGGCCTGCAGGACGGGGAGCTGTTGGTGGTCGCCGAGTCGAGCACCTGGGCGGCCCAGCTGCGGCTGCTCGCCCCGACGCTGCTCAGGCTGCTGGCCGAGCGGGTGGGTCACGGCGTGGTACGCCGGATCAGGGTGACCGGGCCGACCAGCACGACCCCCAGGCGGGGGCCCCGCAGGGCCCGCTGATCTAGCCGGATTCAGGTTTCCGCTGCCAAGGCGGAGGTCCGCGCCGCGTGCTGCGTTTCGCACGCAAGGGGGCCGACAACGCCGGCAGCGGGAAGCTGGACCGGCTAGCCCGTGTCTCAAAGTCGGCTTCCGCCTGTATGCCCTTGGCGGATTTCGGACCCCTGCGGCCACGATCAAGGAATTGTGGCCGCATTTTCATGTGACAACGCGGCCACAAGTCCTTGATCGTGACGGGAAGGGCGGCGGGCTGGCGGGTTTCGGAGCCGGCGGCCGTTTCGGAGCCGGCGGCCACCGAGAGACAGGACCTAGCCCTGGGCGGCGAGGAAGACGAAGCGGCGGTAGGACCAGAAGCGGAACATCGTGCCGAGGCCGAGGCCGATCACGTTGGCGGCGATGTTGTCGGCGAGCGGGCTGGTGAGCTGGAGCGCGTAGTGCGATATCCACAGGCAGGTCTCGGTTATCCCCAGGCCGACGGCGTTCAGCATGAGGAAGATCACGAACTCCGCGCCGGCGTTGTTCCGCTCCCGGTGCCGGTACGTCCAGTACCGGTTGCCGAGGTACGTCACGATCGCGGCCATCACAATCGCGATGCCGGTGGCGGTCAGCGGCTTCTGGTAGAGCCGCCCCTCGCCGCTGGGGCCGTTGAACCGCAGCAGGTTGAAGACGCTGAGCTGGACCACGAAGCCAGCCAGGCCGACGAGCCCGAACTTGAAGCCCTCGTGTACGAGGTGCTCGACCTTCTTGTACAGCTCGATGATCGAATTCACGGGTCTTCGTCCTGAGGGTCACGACAGCATGGACAGGAGGGGAGCCTAGCCAGCGGCCGGCAGGTGCCGACCGGCGGGTCGGTCGGTTCCACGTGAAACGACCGGATCCCCTGTGCTGTAGACGCCGGAGGCGGGCCGCAGGTTGCGACCCGCCTCCGATCGCCGGCCGGTCAGCGCAGCGGGTCGGTGATCCAGTTGCCGGTCCGGTCCGGTGAATCCACCACGCGTACCTTCCGGATCATCGCCGGCAGCGACTCCCGGGTGCCGATCGCACCCCCCAGGTCGACGGTGTCGAGGCTCATCGCGACCCGGCACCCGTCCACGTCGAACACGGTCAGGGAGTCGTGGCCGCCGGTCTGGCTGCGGACGGCGAGATGCCCGTCGACGGTGGTGTTGGGGTACCCGACCTTGGGATCACCCTTCCGGTCGCTGTTCCGGCTCACCCGCACGCCGAGCGCGTGGATCTGGCTGTCCTTCCCCGGCGGGCAGCTGCCGGTCCTGGACAGCTCGAGGCTGCCGGACCACGGCTGCGGGCTGGTCGGTTCCGTGTCGATCGTCGTCTGGCAGGGCTTGAGGTCGGTCATCCCCGTCACGGTGAACGGGAACCGCACCGGCACGTGCGCGTCGAGCTTCAGCGAGCGGGCCATCCGCAGCACCATGTCCCGCCCCTCCTGACCCGACGGCACCTCCTGCCCGCCGAGCGAGAGGACGGCCTGCCCGCCCGGGGTCCAGGCCCACGACAGCATCGGGTGGTCGACCGCCGCGCCGCCCGGCCGGCCGCCGGACCGGAGGCCGAGCCGGGTGATCCAGACGGCCGGTACGCCGTTCACGTCGGGGGCGGGAACCGACTCGGCGACGTCGAAGTCTTCTCCGCCCGGCACGGTCACCGTGAGGTCGGCCTGCCTCCCGTAGCGGGTCGTGCCCTGCGCCTGGACGGTTGTCCCGTGCACGTCCAGCCGCTCGACCAGCGGGTCGAGCTGGGCCGTGCGCCCGGTGAGCCCGTCCGGCAGCCAGCCCCAGTCGACCTGCTGGACCATCGGGTCGAACCGGGTGACCGGGGCCGGCGGGCCCGCGGTGGGCGTCCCGGCCGGGGCACGGTCGGCGCCCCGGCCGCCGGCGGCGAGTGCGGTGGCGGTGAGGCCGGCGGCCGCCACCACGGCGACCGCGGCGGTGCCGGTCGCGGCCAGCCGCCGCCGGCGGCGGATCCGGGTGCCGGCATGGCGGGCGGCGACCACGTCCAGCCGGAGTGGCGGCTCCTCGCCCAGGTGGACGGTGCGGAGCCGGTCGATGATGTCGCGATCATGCTCGTGGGGCATGGCGGTGCTTCCTCTCAGCGCGCCGGCGGGCCGAACGTGGGTTCGGCGAGTAACCGGCGGAGGGCGGTGAGGGCCTGGGCGGTCTGGCTCTTGACGGTGCCTTCGGAGCAGCGGAGCAGCCGCGCGGTCTCGGCGACGCTCAGGTCCTCCCAGAACCTCAGGACGACGGTGGCCCGCTGGCGCGGGGGAAGTTGGCTCAGTGCCTGCCGCAGCGCGAGTCGCTGATCCGGATCGGAGGTGAGGGCCGGCCGGTCCGGGATGTCGGCCGCCGACCCGGCGGCGCGCACCCGGCGGAACCACCCCAGGCGGCGCTCGTCCAGCCAGCTCCGCAGCAGGATCTGGCGGGTGTACGCGTCGAGGTTGTCGGCCCGGCTGGCCCGCCGCCAGTGCACGTACAGCTTGGTGATCGTCACCTGGACGAGGTCGTCGGCGCGGTGCCAGTCACCGCACAGCAGGTACGCCGACCGGCGCAGCGCGGGGGCGCGTGCCGTGACGTACGCGGTGTACTCGTCGGTTTCGGAACCTCGCGGCATCCGGTCTCCTCGGTGGGCTGTCCAGGAAACGGGTCCGGGCCGCCGGCAGGTTGTATCGTCCTGTTTCGGACTCCCTGAGCCACCCTCACGGCCTGAGCCGGTCCCTCGCCCCTCCCGACCCCTCTCCCGCGTGGGGGGATAACCGCCCGGCCCTACCCGCCGCCGTGTGTGCGCGACAGGCCGCACCGATGGCCGGTTGAGTGTCTCCGACCCGGTAGAATGGAAGCGACCAGGTGCTCGCTGTGGTACTTCAGGTGGCCGTAGGCCGAAGACGACCGCCAGCCGCGCGGCGAGCGCCATCCCATGTGTGCGAGAGAGCGGTCGCGTGGCGAAGAAGACGAACAATGACTACGGCGCGAGTTCGATCAAGGTCCTGGAGGGCCTCGACGCCGTCCGCAAGCGTCCCGGCATGTACATCGGGTCCACCGGCGAGCGGGGCCTGCACCACCTGGTCCAGGAGGTGGTGGACAACGCCGTCGACGAGGCGCTCGCCGGGTACTGCGACAACATCGAGGTGACGCTGCTGGCCGACGGCGGCGTCCAGGTGGCCGACAACGGCCGCGGCATCCCTGTGGGCATGCACCCGGTCCACAAGAAGCCCGCCGTGGAGATGGTGCTGACCATGCTGCACGCCGGCGCCAAGTTCGAGAACCAGGCGTACCAGGTCTCCGGCGGCCTGCACGGTGTGGGCGTCTCGGTGGTGAACGCGCTGTCCACCCGGCTCTCCGTCTTCATCAGGATCGACGGGTACGAGTGGACCCAGGACTACGACTACGGCAAGCCGGTGGCGCCGCTGGCCAAGGGCAAGCCCACCCGGGAGACCGGCACCACGGTCACCTTCTGGGCGGACCCGGACATCTTCGAGACCACCCACTACTCCTTCGAGACGCTGTCCCGGCGGATGCAGGAGTACGCCTTCCTCAACAAGGGCCTGCGGATCGCGATCCGCGACGAGCGCGACGAGGAGCCCGCGGAGGCCGTCTACCAGTACAAGGATGGCATCGTCGACTTCGTCCGGCACCTGAACGCCACCAAGACCGCGATCCACCGCTCGGTGATCTCCTTCGGCGAGGAGGCCGAGGGGATGGCGCTCGACGTGGCGATGCAGTGGAACGAGTCGTACGGCGAGTCGGTGTACACCTTCGCCAACACGATCAACACGCACGAGGGCGGCACCCACGAGGAGGGCTTCCGCTCGGCGCTGACCAGCGTGGTCAACCGGTACGCGACCGAGAAGAAGCTGTTCAGGGAGAAGGACGAGAAGCTCACCGGCGAGGACATCCGCGAGGGCCTGGCCGCGATCGTCTCGATCAAGCTGGCCCAGCCGCAGTTCGAGGGCCAGACCAAGACCAAGCTCGGCAACACCGAGGCGCGCAGCTTCGTGCTCAAGGTCTGCAACGAGTGGCTGTCGGACTGGTTCGAGCGCAACCCGAGCGAGGCCAAGATCATCATCCAGAAGGCCTCGTCGGCGGCTCGCGCCCGGGTCGCGGCCGCGCAGGCCCGCAAGCTGGCCCGGCGCAAGGGCCTGCTGGAGTCCAGCTCGCTGCCGGGCAAGCTGGCCGACTGCCAGTCCACCGACCCGCGCGAGAGCGAGCTGTACATCGTCGAGGGTGACTCGGCCGGCGGCTCGGCCAAGGGCGGCCGGGACTCGCGCTTCCAGGCGATCCTGCCGATCCGCGGCAAGATCCTCAACGTCGAGAAGGCCCGCATCGACCGGGTGCTCAAGAACAACGAGGTGCAGGCGCTGATCACCGCGCTCGGCACCGGCATCCACGACGACTTCGACATCGACAAGCTGCGGTACCACAAGATCGTGCTGATGGCCGACGCCGACGTGGACGGCCAGCACATCCGGACGCTGCTGCTCACCCTGCTGTTCCGGTTCATGCGACCGCTGGTGGAGCTCGGCCACGTGTACCTGGCGCAGCCGCCGCTGTACAAGATCAAGTGGAACCGGCGCGGCGACGACGTCCAGTACGCCTACTCCGACAAGGAGCGGGACGGGCTGATCAAGCTCGGCATGGAGGCCGGCAGGGCCGACCCGCGCAAGCACGACGGGGTCCAGCGGTTCAAGGGCCTGGGCGAGATGAACTCCACGGAGCTGTGGTCCACCACGATGGACCCGTCCAGCCGGGTGCTGCTCCAGGTGACCTTGGACGACGCTGCAACGGCGGACGAGCTTTTCAGCGTCCTCATGGGAGAGGACGTCGAATCCCGCCGGAAGTTCATCCAGCGCAACGCCAAGGACGTGCGCTTCCTCGACATCTGACCGGCGACGGTTCGACGTTCTGTGAAAGGTAAGAGGTGACAGAGACGACCACGCCGCCGCCCGGCGAGCACGACCGCATCGAACCCATCGGCATCGAAGTCGAGATGCAGCGCAGCTATCTCGACTACGCGATGTCGGTGATCGTCGGCCGTGCGCTGCCGGACGTGCGGGACGGCCTGAAGCCGGTCCACCGCCGGGTGCTCTACGCCATGTACGACGGCGGCTACCGTCCCGACCGCGGGTACTTCAAGTGCGCCCGCGTCGTCGGCGACGTCATGGGTAAC
This sequence comes from Mycobacteriales bacterium, assembly GCA_045806985.1. Lineage (GTDB taxonomy): Bacteria > Actinomycetota > Actinomycetes > Mycobacteriales > JBJMIH01 > JBJMIH01. Next base: position 11,908 of record JBJMIH010000152.1, read on the forward strand.
TACCACCCGCACGGCGACAGCCCGATCTACGACACCCTCGTCCGGCTCGCGCAGAGCTGGTCGATGCGGTACCCGCTGATCGACGGCAACGGCAACTTCGGCTCGCCCGGCAACGACCCCGCCGCGGCCATGCGGTACACCGAGTGCCGCCTGCATCCCCTCGCCATGGAGATGCTGCGCGACATCGAGGAAGACACGGTCGACTTCAGCCCCAACTACGACGGCCGGTCGCAGGAGCCCGACGTCCTCCCCAGCCGCATCCCCAACCTGCTGGTCAACGGGAGCGCGGGCATCGCGGTCGGGATGGCGACGAACATCCCGCCGCACAATCTGCGCGAGGTCGCCTCGGCTGTGCAGTGGGCGCTGGAGCACCCGGACGCGCCGGCGGAAGAGACGCTCGAGGCGATGATCGAGCGGGTCAAGGGCCCCGACTTCCCGACCGGCGCGCTGATCGTCGGCAGGACCGGCATCGAGGAGGCCTACCGCACCGGCCGCGGCTCGGTGCGGATGCGCGCGGTGATCGAGGTCGAGGAGGACCGCAGGGGCCGGCAGACGCTCGTCGTCACCGAACTGCCGTACCAGGTCAACCCCGACAACCTCGCCGAGAAGATCGCCGAGCTGGTGAAGGAGGGCCGGCTCGCCGGCATCGCCGACATCCGCGACGAGTCCAGCGTGCGGACGGGGCGCCGGCTGGTACTGGTGCTCAAGCGCGACGCGGTCGCCAAGGTCGTGCTGAACAACCTGTACAAGCACACTCAGCTGCAGCAGAACTTCGGCGCGAACATGCTCGCGCTC
>JBJMIH010000153.1:0-2690 GCA_045806985.1 Mycobacteriales bacterium
AAACTTTACCTACACGACAAACTACCCAACTATAAGGCCGACGCCCAGGCGTACGAGCACAACCACGGCCTCACCTACCCGAGCCTGTACGACCCGGACGGCCGGGTGGCGATGGACTTCCGCCAGCTCCCGCCCAACTCGATCCCGGCCACCGTGATCATCGACCGGCAGGGCCGGGTCGCCGCGCTCTACCGCAAGGGCCTGGTCGACTCCGAGCTCCAGCCCGCCGTCAGCAAGGTGGCAGCGGAGCGGTCATGACCAGCTACGCCAGCTATGCCCTGGCCGGCGACTCCTTCGCCCGCACCGTCGACACCGGCCCGCTGGCGCTGGCCATCCTGGTCGCGGTCCTCGCCGGCCTGGTGAGCTTCCTGTCACCCTGCGTGCTGCCGCTGGTACCCGGGTACCTCTCCTATGTGACCGGCCTCACCGGGGCCGACATGCAGGACGGCCGCAAGGCGCGGCTGCGGGTGCTGCTCGGCTCGGCCGGCTTCGTGGCCGGCTTCACCGCGGTGTTCGTGGCGTACGGGGCGCTGTTCGGCGGCCTCGGCCGCCAGCTCGCCCTGCACCAGCGGCTGGTGGAGGAGCTGCTCGGCGTGCTGATCGTGCTGCTCGGGCTGGCCTTCCTCGGCGTGGTGCCCGGCCTGGACCGGCAGGTCAGGATGCGCTGGCTGCCCGCATCCGGGGTGGCGGGGGCGCCGCTGCTGGGCATCGTGTTCGGGATCGGCTGGACGCCGTGCGTGGGGCCGACGCTGGGCGCGGTGCAGGGGCTGGCGTACGAGAGCGCCTCGGCCGGACGCGGCGCGGTCCTGTCGGCGGCGTACTGTGTCGGTCTGGGCATTCCGTTCCTGCTGTTCGGGCAGGGTTTCCGGTGGGTGCTCGGCACGGTCGGCGTGGTGCGCCGGCACGCGCAGTGGGTGACCCGCGTGGGCGGGGTGATGCTGGTCGTGGTGGGCGTCCTGCTGCTCACCGGCTGGTGGGACGACCTCACCCGCGACCTGCGTACCTGGGTGGGCAGCTTCACGACGGTGGTGTGACTGGTGAGTATTCAGGACGACGTCGCGGCCGCGGAGGGCATGGGGACCCGGCCCGCCGACGAGCTGCCCGAACGTCCCGCCAGGCCCGATGGCCGGCGCAAGCTGCTGTTCTACGCCCGCCGCTCCTGGTACCAGCTCACCAGCATGCGTACCGCGCTGCTGCTGCTGTTCCTGCTCGCGCTGGCCGCCGTGCCCGGCGCGCTGCTCCCGCAGCGCGGCCTCAACCAGCTCAAGGTCGACGACTTCTTCAAGAACCACCCGACCGAGGCGCGCTGGCTGGACCGGGCCGGGCTGTTCGACGTCTTCACCGCGCCCTGGTTCGCCGCCGTCTACCTGCTGCTGTTCGTCTCGCTGCTGGGCTGCGTGATCCCGCGTACCTGGCAGCACGCCAGGGCGCTGCGGACCAGGCCGCCGGCCGCGCCGGCCAACCTGTCCCGGCTGCCGCAGTCGGACGGGTACGAGACCGAGGGCGAGCCGGCCGAACTGGCCGCCGAGGCCGCCCGCCGGCTGCGCCGCCAGCGCTGGCGGACCGTGGTGCGCGAGGAGGAGGGCGGCGCCGTCGCGGTCGCCGCCGAGAAGGGGTACCTCAAGGAGACCGGCAACCTGGTCTTCCACCTGTCGCTGGTGCTGCTGCTGGCCGGGCTCGCGATCGGCTCGCTGTTCGGCTACAAGGGCAGCGTGATCGTGGTGGAGGACCACGGGTTCTGCAACACGGTGATCCAGTTCGACCAGTACAAGTCCGGCGCGGCCGTGGCCGACAACGCGCTGCCGCCGTTCTGCGTGCACCTCAAGGACTTCAACGCCCGGTACGACGCGGCCGGCACGCCGGTCAACTACCAGGCGCACCTCACCTACGGTCCCCACAACACCCCGTACGACCTGCGGGTCAACCATCCGCTGCGGTACAAGGGCGACCGGCTGTACCTGCTCGGCCACGGCTACGCGCCGACGATCACGGTGCGGACGCCGACCGGGCAGACCTTCACCCAGAGCGTGCCGTTCCTCCAGCAGGACGCGCGGTTCACCTCGGACGGCGTGGTGAAGCTGCCGGACGCCCGGCCCAAGCAGATCGGCATCGAGGGCGTGTTCACGCCGACCAGCCTGGACAACCTGGGGCTGGTGTCGCTGTCGGCGAAGCCGCTCGCGCCCGGGCTGTCGCTGGTCGTGTACGAGGGTGACCTGGGCCTGGACGCCGGCATCCCCAAGTCGGTCTTCACGATCGACAAGAGCCTCATCGACGGCGGCCAGCTGAAGATGATGAAGCGCCAGTTCCTCCGGATCGGCGAGCACCTGACGCTGCCGGACGGCACGACGGTCAGCTTCGACGGGTACAAGGAGTGGACGAACCTCCAGGTCAGCCACGACCCCACGCAGCAGTACGTGCTGCTGGCGGCGGTGCTCATCGTGCTCGGTCTGATCGCCACGCTGACCGGTCGTCGTCGCCGGATCTGGGTCCGGTTCGCCCCCTTCGACAGCGCGTCGAAGAAGGCGGGTACCGTGGTCCGGGTCGGCGGGCTCACCCGGAACGATCCGGAGAGCTTCGCCACCGAGTTCGACCGCACGGTGACCATGGTGAAAGGGCTGAAGGGGAGCTGACATGGCCGTCAACGACCACCTGTCAGAGCTGTCCGACCACCTGCTCGGGCCGACCATCCT
>JBJMIH010000154.1:0-6822 GCA_045806985.1 Mycobacteriales bacterium
GACATCACCCGGAAGCGCAAGCTGCTGGAGAAGCAGAAGGAGGGCAAGAAGCGGATGAAGACCATCGGCAGGGTCGACGTCCCGCAGGAGGCCTTCATCGCGGCGCTGTCCACCGACGCGAGCGGCGAGAAGGGCAAGTAGCCCACGTTTCGCCCCAGGCAAAATCATTCCGGTTCGGGCGGTCCGTACTGCCAGACTGTCGCCATGAGTGCGGAGCTGGTGGCGGTCAACGCCGGGCACGCGGTTCCGGTCGACTGGGCCGACGGCGAGTCCGCGACCGCGATCGACAAGCGCCCGCTGCCCGGCCGGGTGGCCGTGCACCGGCTCGGCGTCACCGGCGACGAGCAGGTGTTCAGCGGGCACGGCGGTCCCGACCAGGCGGTGTACGCGTACGCGCGGGAGGACGCGGCCTGGTGGGAGCGGGAGCTGGACCGCCCGCTGCGGCCCGGCATGTTCGGCGAGAACCTCACCACCGCCGGGCTCGACGTCACCGGCGCGCTGATCGGCGAGCGCTGGCGGATCGGGTCGGTGCTGGTCGAGGTGACCTCGCCGCGCATCCCGTGCCGGACGTTCGCCGGGTTCTGGGACGTGCGGGACCTGATCAAGCGGTTCACCGCGCGCGGCTGGCCGGGCGCCTACCTGCGGGTGGTCGAGGAGGGCGAGCTCGCGGCCGGCGACCCGGTCAAGGTCGTCCACCGGCCGGACCACGGGGTGACGATCGGCGTGGCGTTCCGCGCCCGTACCACCGAGCCTGGCCTGCTGCCGCGGCTGCTGGACGCCCCCGAGCTGCCGGAACCGTGGCAGCGGCAGGTACGCAAGCGCCTCGGCCAGGCCGAGCCGGCGCCGTGAGCGATGTCGGGGGGATTCGTCGGGTTTCCGACATGGGCTCCGGACCGCATGTGAAAGACTTCACAACCAGCCACCGGCCGGCTAGCGTGCCACTGATGAGTTGGGACGTGCTGGTGATGCGATGCCCGGAAGGCGCGCGCGTCCTCGACGACATTCCGGAGGGCTGGAACCAGGCCCTCGGTACCGGCGCCGAGGTGCGGGCGGTGCTGACCGCGCAGCTCCCCGCCGTGCGCTTCGCCGCCGACGGGTGGGCCGACTTCGACGGCGTCGGGTTCTCGCTGGAGACCTGTGTGGACGCTCCCGACGACGCGGCTGTCCGCAGCCTGATGCTCTCGGTGCGCGGCTCCGCGGAGGGCGCCCAGAAGACCGTGCTCGCCGTGGCCACCGCGCTGGAAGCGCGACCGTACGCGATCGGCGAGGGCTTCCTCGACCTGGAAGACCCGGATGACTCCGCGGAGTACCGCGCGGCAGGTTAGCCGGGTCGGTTCGGTGGGGTACCGCTCCTTCAGTTTCCCTTGGCGACCTCGACGTGCATCATGCCGTCGCCGAGGGTGGTCTTGTCGGCGCGGGCCCAGTCACCGCTCTTGGCCGTCCACCGCTGCGTGTGGTAGCTGACCCTGGTCACGCCGTAGTCGCGGGAGTGCGCCACCGCCCAGTTGGCCAGCGCCCAGCCGCGCGCGGTCGGCTCGGACTCGCCGGGCACCTGGACCTCCAGCTCGCGGCCGTGGACCTCCGGCGTGCCGCGTACCGGCACCGAGCCGAACTCGGCCCTGATGGCGCCGCTCAGCGTCCTGGCCCGCGGGGTGAGCCCGTCCGGCCCGACGTCCTGCCTGCTCAGCGAGCGGGTGGAGTACTTGCAGGCCACCGCCGCGCCCTCGGCGCCGGACAGGGCCAGCGCGACGGTGGTGCCGGTGGTTTCCCACTTGCTGTACGCGGTGGGGTGGCCGGAGCGCTGCACCTGCTGGGCGGCGTCGTTGAGCGGCAGCTCCTCCCAGTTGGGGATCCTGCGCAGCTCCTCGTAGAACTTCGCGGAGGCGTACCGCGGGTCGGCGATCTGCTCGCGGGTGCCCCAGCCCTGGCTGGGCCGCTGCTGGAACAGCCCGATCGAGTCGCGGTCGCCGTAGGACAGGTTGTGCAGCTTGGACTCCTGGAGCGCGGTGACCAGCGCGATCTCGGCGGCCCGGACCGGCAGCCCCTGCAACCGCCCGACCGCGGCGATGGTGGCCGCGTTGCCCATCTGCTCGGGGTCGAGGCGCGTCCGGTGGCCGGCGGCGTTGGCGGTGCAGCCGGTGCTCAGGCGCGGCAGCAGCCAGTCGCGGACGACCACGTACCCACCGAGGGCCAGGGCGGCGACCACGACGACCGTGACGACCGAGCGGGCGCGCATGTCTCCCATCTTTCCGGAGGGCGTCGATCCAGTACTGCCAGGGGCGTGGTGGGGAACACACTATTAGCAGTACGCCCGTACTGTTAGCGTGAGGCCCATGTTGTTCCCGGAACCCGGCCCCGCCCGGCCGCTCACCGTGGCCCAGTTCGTGAACACGGTCGGCAACGGCCTGTTCATGACGGTGAGCATGATCTACTTCACCCACTCGGTGGGCCTGCCCACCGCGCGGGTGGGGCTCGGGCTCACCCTCGCCGCCGGGCTCAGCCTGCTGGTAGCGGTTCCGGTCGGCCACCTCGCCGACCGCATCGGCCCGCGCGAGGTCACCCTCGCCTTCATGCTCGCCGAGGCCGTGCTGATCTGCGGGTACGCGGTGGTGCACAGCTTCTGGCCGTTCCTGGCCGTGGCCTGCGGGGTGAACATCGCCGACACCGGCGCGATCACCGCCCGGCAGGCGCTGATCGCCGGCGCGCTCACCGACCGCGGCCGGGTGGCCGCCAAGGCCTACCTGCGCGCGGTCACCAACGTCGGCATCTCGGTCGGCACCGTGCTGGCCGGCGTCGCGCTGACCGTCGACACCAGGGCCGGGTACCTGACCATGATCCTCGGCGACGCGGCCACCTTCCTGGTCGCCGCCGCCGTGCTGCTGCGCATCCCGCATCTGGCCGGCGTCCCCGCCGTCGCCGGGGGACCGCGCTGGGGCGCCCTGCGCGACCGGCCGTACGTGCTGCTCGCCCTCCTCAACGCGGTACTCGCCGTGCACTTCGGGCTGCTGGACTACGCGGTGCCGCTGTGGGTGGTGCAGCGGACCGACGCGCCGAAGGCGGTGGTCTCGGTGCTGTTCCTGATCAACACCGTGATGGTGGTGCTGTTCCAGGTGCGGGTGAGCCGGGGGAGCGAGGACGTCCGGCGCGCCGCCGCCCTCCAGCGGTCGGCCAGCGTGCTGGTCCTCGGCGCCTGCGTGCTGTACGCGCTGGCCGCCGGCCAGCCGGTCTGGTTCGCGGTCGCGGTGCTGGTCGGCGGGGCGTTCGTGCACGTGCTCGGCGAGATGCTCCAGTCGGCGGGGCAGTGGGGGCTCAGCTTCGGGCTGGCGCCCGCCCAGGCGCAGGGCCAGTACCAGGGCCTCTACACGATGAGCTTCGGCGTGGCCCGGATGGCAGGCCCCGCGGTGGCGACCGCCGTGGTGCTGTGGGGCGCGGCCGGCTGGCTGATCCTGGGCGCGGTCCTGGTCGGGGCCGGCATGTTGGTCCCGATCGCCGCCCGGACGGCGTTGCGTACCCGCCCGGAGCCGGCGCTGGCCGGCTGAGCGGTCAGTCCTTCGGCACCCAGGCCGGATCGCGCTTCTCGGCGAACGCCCGCACGCCCTCCCGTCCCTCCGGACCGGTGAAGTACCGCACCGACAGGCTGGACAGGTCGGCCAGGTCGTCGGCGAGCGACCCGGAGGCCGGGCGGCGGAGCAGCTCCTTCGCCCCGGCCAGCGCGCCCGGCGCGCCGCGCAGCAGCAGGCCGGCGTACCGCTCCACCTCCGCGTCCAGCTCGCCGCCCGGCACCGCCGCGGTGACCAGGCCGATCTCGGCGGCGCGCCGGCCGTCGAAGACCTCGCCGGTGAGGACCAGCTCGGTGGCGGCGCGCGGCGCCAGCCGGGGCAGCACGGTCGCCGAGATCACCGCCGGGATCACGCCCAGCCGCACCTCGGTGAACGCGAACGTGGCGTCCTCGGCGGCCACCGCCAGGTCGGCGGCGCCGATCAGGCCCAGCCCGCCGGCCCGCGCCGGCCCGGCCACCCTCGCCAGCACCGGTTTCGGCGACTCCCAGAGGGCGGTGAGGATCGCCGGCAGCGTGGCCACCGGAATGTCGCCGCCGGTGGCCGCGGCCGTCTCCTTCAGGTCGGCCCCGGAGCAGAACACCCGGCCGGCGTGGCTGAGCACGATCACCCGTACCGCCCCGTCCGCCACCGCCCGCTGGACGCCGGCCAGCAGCTCGCCCATGAGCTGCCCGGACAGCGCGTTCCGGTTGTGCGGGGAGTCCAGGGTGACGGTGGCCACCCCGCCGGCGACCGCGTAATGCACCAGCTCGTCCATGCGGCCACACTAGTCAGGTGCCTACTGCCCTGCCCGACGGCGAGCCGGCCCCCCTGGACGGGGGCCTGCCCGAGGCCGCCCTCGCCACCCTGCCGGAGCGGCCGTTCGGCGTGTACGTGCACGTGCCGTACTGCGCGACCCGCTGCGGGTACTGCGACTTCAACACCTACACGGCCACCGAGCTGGGCGGCGGAGCCTCGCAGGCGGCGTACGCCGACACCGCCCTCGCCGAGATCCGGCTGGCCGCGAAGGTCCTCGGCGACCGCGCGCCGCGCGTGTCGACGGTGTTCTTCGGCGGCGGCACCCCGACGCTGTTGCCCCACCATGACCTGGCCCGGCTGCTGGAGGGCATCGACGAGGCGTTCGGACTGGCGCCGGGCGCGGAGGTGACCACCGAGGCCAACCCGGAGTCGGTCGACCCGGCCTCGCTGGCCGCGCTGCGGGCGGCCGGCTTCACCCGGATCTCGCTGGGCATGCAGTCGGCCCGCCCGCACGTGCTGGCCGTGCTCGACCGCACGCACACGCCGGGCCGGGCGGCGGCCGCCGCGGCCGAGGCGCGGGCGGCCGGGTTCGCGCACGTCAACCTGGACCTGATCTACGGAACGCCGGGGGAGACGGCCGAGGACTGGCAGGCCTCGCTGGAGGCGGTGCTGGCCGCCGGTGTCGACCACGTGTCGGCGTACGCGCTGATCGTGGAGGACGGCACCCGGCTGGCCGCCCGGATCCGGCGCGGCGAGCTGCCGATGCCCGACGACGACGTGCTCGCCGACCGGTACCTGGCGGCCGAGGCGGCGCTCGGCGGGGCCGGGCTGGACTGGTACGAGGTGTCGAACTGGGCCCGCGACGGCGACGCCCGCTGCCGGCACAACGAGCTGTACTGGACGTCCGCGCACTGGTGGGGGATCGGGCCGGGCGCGCACAGCCACGTCGGCGGCGTGCGCTGGTGGAACGTGAAGCACCCGGCCGCCTACACCGGCAGGCTGGCCGAGGGCGCGTCGCCGGCCCAGGCCAGGGAGGTGCTGGACGCGGACACCCAGCGAGTGGAGCGGATCATGCTCGGCCTGCGGCTGCGGGAAGGGCTGCCGCTGGCCGAGCTCACCCCGGCCGGCCGGCGGGCCGCCGACCAGGCCCGCGCCGACGGCCTGCTGGCGGCGGAGCCGTACCGGGCCGGTCGGGCGGTGCTGACCCTGCGCGGCCGGCTGCTGGCCGACGCGGTCGTCCGTGACCTGATCGACTGAAAATTCAGTACCGAACTATTTACTACCGAAGTACATTGGCGGCATGACACAGCTCTCCGCCGACGAACTCGTCGCCGCCGCCGCCGCCCTCCGGCTCGCCGGGCGCTGGGACGCGGCCACCCGGCTGCTCGACGCCGCCGAGCCCGCCGACCCGGCCGAGGCCGCCCAGCTCGCCGTCGCCGCCGCCACCGTGGCCGCGGACGGCGACTTCTTCCGCCAGGCCGACACCGCCGGACCGCTGCTGGACCGCGCCGCCGCGGCCCTCGCCACCGCGCCGGACCCGGTACTCGAATGGGACCTGGAGCAACTCCGGGTCCAGCTCGCGCACGCCGCCAACCTGTTCGGCGCGGCCGGCGCGGAGGGGCCGGCGCTGGTGGGACGGGCCGAGCGCCACCGGGACACGGCTCCGGACCCGCGCCGCGCCGCCTGGGCCGCCTTCTGGTGCGGGGTGATCCACGAGCACGCCGCGAACGACCGCGACACCGCCGTGGAGCGGTACACCGAGGCGCTGCGCGGCGCCGAGGAGGCCGGCGACCCGCTGATCGCCTCCTACGCCGAGCGGCACCTCGGCGACAACGCGTACGAGAACGGCGACACGGCCGGCGGGATGGCGCGGGCCGAGCGGTCCCTCGCCCTGCGGCAGCGGGCCGGGTTCGTGCCGGGCGTGCTCGCCCAGCAGGCGATGGTGACCGACTTTGTCCGGCGGTCCGGCGACACGGCCGCCGCCAGGGCGGTCGGCGAGCTGCTGGCCCGGTGGGCGGCCGCACTCGGCCTGGCTTGGCTGGAGAAGCAGGCCACCGCCCTCGCCGAGGGCTGAGGCGGGTCTCAGGGTTGCTGGCGGGGACGGCGGGACTGGGTGGGCTTGCGCCCCCCGCCGCCGCCTCCACCCCCACCGCCGCCGCCCCGACCCGCGCCGCCGGAGTTCGGGGCGCTGGCGGGCGCGGCGTTCGGGGTCCAGGTCATCAGGCCGGCCAGCCGGACGCAGTCCTTCCAGTCCAGCACGATCGAGTCGCGGTAGAAGACCATCGCCATCTCGAAGGCCTTGCGCGGCAGCTGCTTGCGGGCGTGCGCGAACCAGCTCACCGCCTTGTCGAAGTCGCCGGTACGCCGGATTCTGGTCAGCAGGCCGGACAGCTCATTGGGCGTGTGTCCGGCGGACACCGCCTCGATGCGGAGCCTGGCGTCCGCTTCGCTCTCCCATGGCAGGAGCCGCCGCCGCTCCGCGAGCAACTGGGCTCGGACGTCCACGCTGACCGCTCCTTCGCGCTGC
>JBJMIH010000155.1:0-10686 GCA_045806985.1 Mycobacteriales bacterium
GAAGGCCTACGACGCCGGGCATCTTCCGGGCGCGGTCAAGTTGAACTGGAAAACGGACCTCCAGGATCCCGTCCGGCGCGACTTCGTGGACAAGGCGGGCTTCGAGAAACTGCTGTCCAGCAAGGGCATCGGTAACGACGACACCGTGATTCTCTACGGCGGCAACAACAACTGGTTCGCGGCCTACGCGTACTGGTACTTCCGCCTCTACGGCCACCAGGACGTGAAGCTCCTCGACGGCGGCCGCAAGCGCTGGGAGCTGGACTCCCGGGAGCTGTCCACCGACGCGGTCCAGCGCCCCGCCACCACGTACAAGGCGCAGGAGCAGGACACCAGCATCCGCGCGTTCCGCGACGAGGTGGTGGCCGCGATCGGCGCGTCGAACCTGGTCGACGTCCGGTCGCCGGACGAGTACACCGGCAAGCTGCTCGCGCCGGCGCACCTGCCGCAGGAGCAGTCGCAGCGGCCCGGGCACATCCCGACCGCCCTCAACGTGCCGTGGTCGAAGGCGGCGAACGAGGACGGCACGTTCCGTTCCGACGACGAGCTGCGCGCGCTGTACGCCGAGGAGGGCCTGGACGACTCCAAGCCGACGATCGCGTACTGCCGGATCGGCGAGCGCTCGTCGCACACCTGGTTCGTGCTGCACGAGCTGCTGGGCCAGCGGGACGTGAAGAACTACGACGGGTCCTGGACCGAGTACGGCTCGCTGGTGGGCGTGCCGATCGCGTTGGGCGAGGAGAAGTGACCGCCGCTGGCTGCGGCGCCCCCGAGCAGGGCAAGCCGCTGACCGGTGTGGACACCGCCAAGGAGACCGTGATCCAGGGCGTCGTGACCGCGTCCGGCGCGCCCGTCGGCTCGGCGTACGTCCGGCTGCTGGACGCCTCGGGCGAGTTCACCGCCGAGGTGGTGACCTCGCCGGAGGGCCAGTTCCGCTTCTACGCCGCGCCGGGCACCTGGACGCTGCGCGCGCTGTCCGCGAAGGGCACCGGCGAGCTGTCCGTCGCGGCCGACCGCGGCGTCACCGAGGCGCCCCTCGCCCTCGCCTGACCGACTCCGCCTTTCCGCGCCACTCCGCCTTTCCCCGCCGCCAGGTGGCGGGAAAAGGCGGAGTGGCGCGACCAGCAAGCCTCAGGGGATCAACACCAGCCGGCCGACCACGGTGCCGGACTCGGCGACCCGCAGCGCCTCGGCCGCCTCGGTGAGCGGGTACCGCCCGCCGACCACGGCCTTCAGCCGCCCGTCGGCCGCGCGGGTGAGCACCTCGGTGAGGTCTTCCGCGAACCGCCGCCGCCACCGGTCCGGCCGTGTCCGGCTGCCGCCCCAGACGTTGTAGAGCCGCATCCGCCGGCCGTCCGGCACCACGGTCCACAGCGCCAGGCTGGCGAGGATGCCCAGGAACGGGGCGTACGCGGCCCGCTGGCCGGCGCCCTTGTCGTCGCGGGTGGCGGCGGAGCCGTACGAGATCAGCGTCCCGCCGCGGGCCAGCAGCGGCCGGGACAGCCGCAGGTTGCGGACGCCGACGTGGTCGAAGACCGCGTGCACGCCGCCCGGCGCAAGGCGGCGCACCTCGGCGGCCCAGTCGCCGCGCCGGTCGACGGCGGTGGCGCCGAGCGCCTCGACGGCGGCCAGGTTCCGGGCCGAGGCGGTGCCGATCACCGTGGCGCCGACCTCCCGGGCGAGCTGGACCAGCAGCGTGCCGACTCCGCTGTTCGCCCCGTGTACCAGCACGGTCTGGCCGCGCCTGACCCTGGCCTGCCGGTGCAGCATCTGCCACGCGGTGACGCCGTTGAGGATCAGCACCTCGGCCTCGGCGGCGTCGAGCTGCTCCGCGTCGGCCGGCACCGGCACCAGCTTGTCGCGGTCCACCAGCGCGTAGGTGGCCCAGCCGCCGCTCTTGGTCATCGCGGCGACCCGCTCCCCGGTGCCCTCGACGGTTCCGACCAGGTCGTACCCGGGGACGAACGGGAACTTCGGGGCGGCGGGATACCGCCCGCGGCGCATCTGCTGCTCGGCGAAGCCGACGCCGCTGGCCTCGATCCGGACCAGCGCCTGGCCGGGGCCGGGCTCGCCCAGTTCGCGCTGCCGGACCTGGAGGACCTCGGGCTCGCCGGTGTGGGGGAGGACGATCTCGGTGGCGTACATCGTAATGACCTCTCGCTTGAGTTAGAAGCTATAACCAAAGCATGACCCTGTAGCATCACCACTGTCAAGCGCGAGAGGGGAGAGGTGACGTGAACCGGCGCGAGCGGTACCGCGAACAGACCCGCGAGGAGGTCAAGGAGCTGGCGCTGGCCCAGCTCGCCGAGGCGGGCGCGGCCGGGCTGTCACTGAACGCGATCGCGAAGCGGATGGGCCTGACCGGGCCGGCGCTCTACCGGTACTTCACCAGCCGGGACGCGCTGCTCGCCGAGCTGATCGGGGACGGGTACGACGACCTGGCCCGCGCCCTCGCCGAGGCGGCTGCCGCCGTCGACGGCACCCCGGAACAGCGCTTCCGCGCCACCGCGGCGGCGCTGCGCGGCTGGGCCGTCGGCCAGCCGCACCGCTACCTGTTGCTGTTCGGCACCCCGGTACCCGGCTTCGCCGCCCCGGACCGGACGGCCGGGGCCGCCCACCGCTCCATGCGTGTCCTGATGGAACTCGCGGCGGCCCTCGACCCCCCCGGCCCCCCGCCGGGCCCCCTCGACGCGCAGATCGCCGCCTGGCAACAGCAGATGGACGCCCCGCCGAGCTCCCCGGCCGCCGGCCGCCTCGCCCTCGCCTCCTGGACCCGCCTGCACGGCGTCCTCAGCCTCGAGGTCGCCAACCAGTTCAAGCTGACCGACATCGACCCCGCCCTCATCTACGAGGCCGAAGTGGACGCGCTCCTCGCCGGTCGCTGACCCGCCGCGCGCTGCCCTTTTCAGCCCCGGGTCAGCATCGTGTCAGCCCCGCTCCAGGCCGGGTGGTGAGGCTCCACTGTGTCCGGCACCTACCGGCCGGACCGGACTCAGTCCGCAGTAGACGAAGGAGAATCACGTGCGTGTATTCAGGAGCGGGGGACCCATCCGGTTCCTCGTGGCGGCGCTGGTGGCGGGTTTCGCCCTGATGTTCGGGGGCGCCAGCGCCGCCCACGCCGGAACGGTGCACCCGGACGGCCCGGGCGCCACCCTCACCTCGGCGTCGATCACGTTCTTCACGCTCGACGATGACAAGGACGGCGACACCCAGCTGACGGTCCAGGTCCTCGACAACAGCGGCCGCGCCGTGGCCGTGTTCAGCGGCCAGCCCGGCCTGTTCGACGACCAGTCGACGCACACCATCCCGCTGCGGATCCGGTCGGGCGTGAGCTTCGACTCGCTCAGCGCCGGTCACCTGCGGATCAGCATCCAGCCCAACGGCGACGACACCTGGAAGTTCGGCTTCGAGCAGGACCTCAACTTCTCGGACGGCGACTTCATCCCGACCCTGATCGACCGCACCTCCCTGAGCGAGGACAACAAGGTATTCACCACCCCGCTCCAGTTCTGACCGATCAACGCACAGCCGGCCGGGGTGGTCACCGCCACCCCGGCCGCGGCGTTCACGCCGCTCTTCATGGACACGTGGCTAGCGTGCCGGGTGGTGCTCGGGGACGTCGACATCGACTGGTACCAGGTCCGGACCAGCGCGGACGCGGACAAGGTGCCAGGGGACGACCAGCGGGAGACGTTCTTCGCGGCCACCGTCGAGCGGGAGGTGCTGGCGAGACACCGCCGCGCCCTGCTCGTCGTCGGCGGCAACCACCTGCGGCGCGGCATCCGCACCACGTCCGCGGGGCTGGCCCGCCGAAGGACCCGAACCAGCCGTCGGCGGGAACCCTGCTCGCCGAACGCCACCCGGGCGCGCTCCAGGTCGTCCCGCCGTACTCGGCCGTCCTCGCGGCCATCCAGTCCCGACCGGGCGCTCGACCCGAACTTGACCTTCCAGGACCAGGCCGACGCCCTGCTCTGGCCGAGCTGTGCCGAGCGCTGGTCAGTACACGAGGGCCTGGGTGCCGTCGGTCATGACCTCCTCGATGAACACGACTGCGCCGGCGATGCGGACGCCGGGAAGGACGTCGTCGGGGGTGATGTTGCGGCGGGCCGCGCACTGGGTGCAGAGGGTGACCTGAGCGGTCTCGAGGAGCGTGGTGAGGAGGTCGGGGAGCGGGGCCGAGTGCGGCAGGTCGAACGTCTCGGCGCGGCCGGGGAGCGCGAACCAGCTCGACTCGCCGGTGAGCCAGAGCGAGACCGGGACGCCGGCGGCGACCGCCGTCGACGCGACCGTGAAGGCCTGGGCGCACCGCTCCGGGGCGTCCTCGCCGGCGGTGACCTTGACCACGAGCGTACGGGGCATGGGCCACAGCCTATGCTCGATCACGTGCTGGAAAGCGTGTTTCTCATCCTCCTGGTGGCCGCGTTCGCGGTGGTCGCGTGGTTCGCCGGCCGTGCGGTGGTGCGGCTCTCGCAGGGGCCGGTCTCGCAGGAGAAGCGGTGACGGCGCCCGAGCCCGACCCGGGGTACCCGTACGAGGAGACCGACGACCTCCGGTCCGGCCCCGACCTGCACCCGGCGCTGCTGCCGCTGCTGCCGCTGGTCGGCCGCTGGCGGGGTACCGGCAAGGGCGGCTACCCGACCATCGAGGACTTCGACTACGCCCAGGAGCTGCGGTTCAGCCACGACGGCCGGCCGTTCCTGCACTACGAGTCGCGGACCTGGCTGATCGACGGCGACGGCAGGCCGGTCCGGCCGGCGGCGCGGGAGGTCGGCTGGTGGCGGCCGCAGCCGGACGACAAGGTGGAGCTGCTGCTCGCGCACCCGACCGGCATCGTGGAGATCTATCTCGGCACCGTCACCGGCACCCGGTTCGAGCTGTCCACCGACGTGGTGGCGCGGACGTCCACGGCCAAGGAGGTCGCGGGCAACCACCGGCTGTACGGGATCGTCGAGGGCGAGCTGATGTACGCGATCGACATGGCGGCGATGGGCCAGCCGCTCCAGCCGCACCTGTCCGCCCGGTTGAAGCGGGTCTGAGCCGGATTCTGGGCCGGACTCTGGGCCGGATATGGAACACCCCCGGAGCGTTACCTGCCGGCGGGACCGACCGGCGCTCCGGGGGTGCGGTGGAAGCCGAGGATTCGCCTAGCTCAGACAGGCGATCCGGCCTGTGAGAACTAGCGGGGCTCCACCTCGCGGGTCCCGTTGTCACTCATGAATCGGACCACCTCCCTTCTCGCGTACCGCCGAATTTATGTGCTGATCGCGCCGTCGGCAACGGAGATTCCCACCGGCCTATCATCGACAGGTGGTGGAGACTCTCCAGAACGAACTGCGCAGGCGGGGGTACCGGCTCACGCCGCAGCGCCAGCTCGTGCTCGACGCGGTGCGTGAGTTGCGTCACGCCACCCCGGAGGAGATCGCGACCAGGGTCAAGGCGAGCGCGCCGGGGGTCAACATCACCACCGTGTACCGCACGCTCGAGCTGCTCGAGGAGCTCGACCTGGTCACCCACACCCACCTGGGGCACGGCGCGCCGACGTACCACACCACCCAGGGCGACCCGCACCTGCACACGGTCTGCCGCGACTGCGGAGCCGTAGCCGAGCTGCCACTGTCAGTAGCGAGCGGGCTGGCGGCCACGATGGAACGCGAGCACGGGTTCGCCGTCGACCTCGCCCACATGGCGATCTTCGGTCGCTGCGCGAACTGTCGAGCCGGCGCGGATACTGGGGAAGCGTGACACTCGACATCTCCGGCGCGGTGGCCGCCGACGGCGTGGACTCCCCGGTCGCCGCCCACTACGGCGACCCCCTGCGCGAACAGCGGACGCTGCTGGACGCCGCCGGCTTCGTGGACCGCTCCCACCGCGGCGTGGCCGCGGTGACCGGCGAGGACCGGCTCAGCTGGCTGCACAGCCTGACCTCCCAGCACCTGGAGGCGCTGCCGCCGTGGCAGCCCACCGAGGCGCTGGTGCTCTCCCCGCACGGCCACGTCGAGCACCACCTCCAGGTGCTCGACGACGGGACGACGACCTGGCTGGACATGGAGCCCGGCACGGCCGAGGCGCTGACCGGGTACCTGACCTCGATGGTGTTCCTGTCCCGGGTCGAGCCCCGCGACGTCACGGCCGACTGGGCGGTGCTGTCGGTGGTCGGTCCCGACACCGGCAAGGTCCTCACCGAGCTGGGCCTGCCGGCCGACCGGGCGGCGCCGCTGCCGGACGGTGGCTGGGTACGGCCGATGACCTGGCCGGGCGCGGCCGCCGCCGACCTGCTGGTGCCGCGTGGCCAGCTCGCCGGGTACGCGGCCCGGCTGGCCGGGCTGGCGGCGAAACCGGCCGGGATCTGGGCGTACGAGGCGTTGCGGGTGGAGGCCCGCCAGCCCCGGCTGAACTTCGAGACCGACCACCGCACGATCGTCCAGGAGGTGGGCTGGATCCCGGCCGCCGTGCACCTGGACAAGGGTTGCTACCGGGGCCAGGAGACGGTGGCCAGGGTGCAGAACCTGGGCCAGCCGCCGCGCCGGCTGGTGCTGCTGCACCTGGACGGCACCGCGGAGGAGATGCCGCCGGGCGGCACCCCGGTCACCCGGGAGGATGGCCGGCAGGTCGGCTTCGTGGGCACCGCGGTCCGCCACGCCGACCTGGGGGTGATCGCGCTTGCCCTGGTCAAACGCACGGTGGCCGGCGGAGTAACCTTGCGGGCCGGCGAGATGGCCGCCGCCATCGACCCCGAGGACGCCGCGGTCCCGGAGAAGGAGCTGCCGGGCGTGCTCAGATCCTTCCGTCGCTAGGGGAGAGTGGCTAGGGCATGGACACGCTGCTCACGGTGGCGCCGACCGGTGCGGAAACGGCCAAGGCCGACGCCCCGGGCCTACCGGTGACGCTCGATGAGCTGGTCGCCACGGCGCGTGACTGTGCGGCGCTCGGCGCCTCGATCGTGCACGTCCACCTGCGCGACGACGACACCCGGCCCACCCTCGACCTGGGCCGGCTCAAGGACGCCGTCGCCGCGCTGCGGGACGGCACCGACCTGATCGTGCAGGCCTCTACCGGCGGCGCGGTCACCGACCCGGAGTCCGACCGGCTGCGGGTGCTGGAGTCCGACCCCGACATGGCGTCCTGCTCGATGGGCACGGTCAACTTCGGCGGCGACGTGTTCATGAACCGCTGGGAGTTCATCGTCGCCCTGCACGAGCGGATGCGGGAGCGGCGGATCGTGCCGGAGTACGAGATCTTCGATCTCGGCCACCTGGCCAGCCTGCAACGGCTGCTCAACAAGCACGGGCTGCCGTACGGCGGGCACGTGCACTGCGACTTCGTGATGGGCGTGCCGGGCGGGATGCCGGGCACCGCCGAGGCGCTGGTCGCGGCCAAGCACCTGCTCCGCGACCTGCCGGAGGGCACCACGTTCTCGGCCACCGGCGTCGGCAGGACCGCGCTGCCGGTGCTGCTCGCCGCGCTGGCGGCCGGCGGTCACCTGCGGGTCGGCATGGAAGACACACTCACCTACGCCCCGGGCCAGCGGGTAGAGAACAATGCTCAGCTAGTGGCCCGTGCCGCGGGCCTGGCCAAGATCGCGCAGCGACCGCCGATGCCGGTGGAGGACGCCCGGCGGCTGCTCGGGATCGCGCAGGGGACACAAGGGGGAGACCGACGGTGAGCGGCGCGGAGTGGAGCGGCCGGGGGGTGCGGTGAGTCGCGCGGAACGCGTACTCGCCCCGGACTACGTGCAGGGCCTGGCCGAGCTGCCGCTCGACCAGGTGCGGGCGAAGCGGGCAGAGTCCGAGCAGGTCGAGACCGACCTGTCCTACCTGAGGCGGCTGCTCCAGGGCCGCATCGACATCCTGCGGGCGGAGCGGGCCCGCCGGTCCGGCGAGGGCGGGCCGGTGCTCGCCAAACTCGCCGAGGTGCTGGCCGGGTCGACCGCTCCCCCCTACGGGATGGGCCGCCACCAGGCCGTCGACCCGAGCGAGCAGGCGCAGCGCCGGGTGGACGAGCTGGCCGGTGAGGTCGACCTCACCGACCTGGCCGGGGTGGCCGACACCGACCTCGACCGGGTGCTCGCCGCCTGCGAGGCGGAGGAGCGGTCGGTGTCAGGGCGGCGCAAGCAGGTGCAGGCGGTGATGGACGCGCTCAGCGCGGAGGTCGCCGCCCGCTACAGGGACGGTCGGGCGTCGGTGTCCGATCTGCTGTCAGGGGGCCGGGAGGCGTGAGCGAAATACTGGTCCATGTCATCCGGTCCGGGATCATCGAGAGCCAGCACCTGGGTTCGGTGCTGACCGTCGACCCGGAGGGCGGCACGGTGTTCGCGGCGGGCGCGACCGACTCGCCGCTGTTCCCCAGGTCGTCCAACAAGCCGTTGCAGCTGGTCGGGATGTTGCGGGCCGGCCTGGAGCTGTCGGCGCCGGACATGGCGCTCGCCGCCGCCTCCCACTCCGGCGAGCAGCAGCACGTCCGGCGGGTACGGGATCTGCTGCTCACCGCGCGGCTGCCGGAGAGCGCCCTGGTGTGCCCGCCGAGCCTGCCGATCGGCGAGGAGGCGGCCGCCGCGGTGCTGCGGGCCGGCGGCGGCCCGTCGCGGGCGTTCATGAACTGCTCCGGCAAGCACGTGGCGATGCTGCTGACCTGCGAGGCGAACGGCTGGCCCACCGACTCCTACGCCGATCCCGCGCACCCGCTGCAGAAGTCCATCCAGGCGACGATCGAGGAGCTGGCCGGCGAGACCGTCGCCGCCACCGGCGTCGACGGCTGCGGCGCGCCGCTGTTCGCGCTCTCGCTGCGCGGGCTGACCTCGGCGTTCCGCCGGCTGGTCACCGCGCCGCCGGGTACCCCGGAGCGGGCCGTCGCCGACGCCATGCGTACCCACCCCAGCTGGTCGGCGGTACCGGCCGCGACGTCACCCGGCTGATGGCCGGCATCCCCGGCCTGCTCGCCAAGGACGGCGCCGAAGGCGTGTACGCGGCGGCCCTGCCGAACGGCTCGGCCGTCGCGCTCAAGATCGACGACGGCGCCAGCCGCGCCCGCGTCCCGGTCATGGTCCGCGAGCTGACCCGCCTCGGCATCACCGCCGAGGTCCTGGACGAGCTGGCCGAGCCCGAGGTCCGCGGCGGCGGCCGCCCGGTCGGCTGCCTCCGCGCCGCCTACTGACCGCGGTCGGCGGCGACGACGGCGTCGAGCAGGCCGGGGAAGGCCGCGTCGAAGTCGGCGCGGCGCAGCGCGTTCATCCGCGAGGTGCCGACGTAGTACTGCCGGATGAGGCCGGCCTCGCGGCGCGGGCGCGTTCCGGCCGGTCGTGGACCGCGTCTTCGCGCTGGACGAGATCGTCGAGGCGCACCGCTCCCTGGAGTCGAACGCCCAGGTCGGCAAGATCGTGGTCGCCGTCCCGGCATCCTCGCCCCGTCGGCGCTGTTCATCTCGATCTTCTACGGCATCCAGATCATCTGGGAGCGGGACGCCGGCCTGCTGGCGAAGATGCTGGTCACACCGACCCCGCGGGCGGCCCTGGTGACCGGCAAGGCGTTCGCGGCCGGCGTACGCGCGGTGTGCCAAGTGGTGGTGGTCCTGGTCGTGGCCGCGCTGCTCGGCGTCGGGCTGACCGCGAACCCGCTGCGGATCGGCGGCGCGGTCGTCGTGGTGGTGCTGGGCGCGGCCTTCTTCTCCTGCCTGTCGATGGTGATCGCCGGCCTGGTGCTGTCCAGGGAGCGGCTGATGGGCATCGGCCAGGCGATCATGATGCCGCTGTTCTTCGGCTCGAACGCCCTGTACCCGGTCAAGCTGATGCCCGGCTGGCTGCGCGTGGTCAGCCGGTTCAACCCGCTCAGCTACGAGGTCGACGCCCTGCGCGGCCTGCTGATCCGCACCCCGATGTCGCTCCCGGTGGACCTGCTGGTCCTCGTCGTCTCCGCCACCGCCGGCATCACCGCATCGTCCGCCTTGCTGGGCCGCCTCGGCCGCTAGCGGGTGGCTCAGCGGGCGCCGAGGCCGGCGAGGGTGAAGTCGACCAGGAGTTGGCGGAAGTTGGTGTCGGCGGGTTCGTCCAGGACGAACATCCGGTGCAGCAGCACGCCGGCCAGCACGTCGTACACCAGGCCCACGTCGGTGCCGTCGGCCAGCTCGCCGCGCGCCACCGCCCGGTCCCGGCCGGCCCGGACCGCCTCCCGGAACCGGTCCCGGATCGCGTGGTTGAGCCGCCGGCGCAGGGTGTCGTCGCGGGCCGCCTCGGCGACCAGGTTCAGGTACGCCACCCGCACCAGCGGGCGGCCGAACAGGTCCGCCACCGTGTCGACCACGGCGGTCACGTCCGCCCGCAGGCTGCCCTGGTCGGTCACTGGAACCGCTTCCAGGAACTCGGCGACCGCGTCGGCCACCAGCTCGGCCTTGGACGTCCACCGCCGGTACAGCGTCGTCTTGGCGACCGCGGCGCGGGCCGCGACGCCCTCCATGGTGACCGCCGCGTACCCCTGTTCGGCCAGCAGTTTCCGGGTCGCGTCCCGAATGGCCTGGTCAGCCCTGGCACTCCGGGGCCGTCCGAGAGCGGGCCGGCCCTGCGTCACCCGGCTTTCAGCCACCACTCCGCACCTCCCGTTGATTTCCCCCGCTTGATCAAGAATCGTGTACCGACCCCTCCGGCGTTACCTGTATCCTGTCGTCGTGAGTACGACAGCCCGGCGTTGGTGGGCCGCC
>JBJMIH010000156.1:0-35029 GCA_045806985.1 Mycobacteriales bacterium
GATCTCCAACGCCTCGACGTACTCGCCCCGCTCGCACGCCGCCCAAGCCGTGAGCGCCCCGACCCAGCACCCCAACACCGGATCCCCCGCCGCCTGCGCCGCATCTTCGGCCGCGGACAGCCACCCGTCCACCTGCCTGGGCCGCTCCGCCTCCCCGAACACCATCGCCAGCAGCCCCGCCAACCGCGCCCGCACCCGATACAACCGCCGCTGCCGCTCCGGCGGCCCCTCATGTACGGCCCGGCAGGCATCGCCATACTCCCCAGCCACCTCCGTGACCAGCCACAACGGCGGCCGCGACCAGTACACCAGCCCATACCCCCGTACCCGCGCCTCGACCTCGTCCACCTGCCGCATCGTGACCCCCGTTATCACCGCTCCCTTTCCGGCGAGCCCCGTGCCCCGCCGGACGTTGGGGTTCCCCAACCGCCTGAGTCGCCCACCCAGACGGTCGGGGAGGCATAGTTCGTCCCTTGCATCCACGGTGCGGCTGACCCGGCTCGCGATCCATGCGGATCGGCGATGTCTCGATATGTACTCACTGCATAATGATCTTGGTCAGGCGCCGATACAGTGATTACTTCAGGTGCACCAGTACGCCAGTACGGAACAGCAAGGACATCTGAATGGATGGTGCGGTAGCACCGGAGGCGGGGCGGTGTTGCGGTTGCGGTGCCCGGCTGGCTCGCGACAACTCGGGGCAGAGATGCCACACCTGCCAACGGCAGGCTCGCGACCTGTGGCTTCGGCCGCCTGTTGTGCCGTTCGAGTTCTGGCATACGAGACAGATGCGCGCCGCCGTGGCGACCGAGGACATGGGCACGATCATGCGCGCCTTCCGTACGCACTCCGGCCACGGCGTGGCCATCCCGCAGGAGATCGCCGCCGGCTGGGTGGGGCTCAGCCAATCCGGGTTGAGCCGTATCGAGAGAGGCGGCCGACGCTTTACTCTGGCTGAGCTCACACGGTGGGCCCGCATCCTCGGTATGCCGGCTTCTACGGTGGTTCGAGAACCCTGAAGCATCGGCCGGGTCCAGTGTCGGGTCCGACACTCAGGAGGCAGGATGGCGGCCAGGCGACCTGCGGATGTCGTCGGACGAGGATGAGCTTGACGACATGGATCGCCGTGAGCTGCTCCGCCTGCTGAGCATGGCCGGAACGCTGGTCGCCCTGCCACCGGCTCTCGATGCCGAGCGGCTCGGTCATGTCGTGGAGGGCTCTCGTCCTCTCGACACGTTCGCCATGTGTGCCCTGGACAGGTTCGACTCGTACCTGTGGGGTGTGTTCGGCCTGGCGCAGGCCAAGGCATCGGTTTTCCCGATCGTGCGCCAGCAGGTCGGCGTACTGACGCAGAACCTCGACCGACCGCAGACCGAGGCAACGCGACGGCACCTCCACGCCTTGACTGCCAGCCTGTTCCAACTCGCGGGTGAGATCTGTTTCGATCGCAACCGCTACACAGATGCGGCACATTGCTACACCACGGCGGCCATCGCGAGCCCGGCCCGGTACAAAACGGCGGCTGGCTACGTTTCGACGCCTCGCGCCTTGATGAGGAGCGGGGAACCTGTTACGTCACCCTGAATCGGCCTGAGCTGGCCGAAGCGGCCTTGACAGCGGCGCTCCGCCAGAACTTGTCAATCCGTCGGCGTGGCGGCGTGCAGGTGGATCTGGCTCTCGTGAGCTTGCGGCGCCGCAGCGTACCCGAGGTGATCACCTACGCGACTGCGGCTCTCGACACGGCCAGGCAGACCGGGTCGGGATACATCAGCCGTAAGTTGAACGGGCTGCGAAGCGATCTCATGCCTCTGCTGAGCAGCAGCCGGGAGGTACGCCACCTGCACCGGCGGATCGGTGTGTTCACCGGGGAACGAGGAGCGTGATGTTGGATACCGAACCTGGCCGTGCCTTCCGTGAGGCGTGGGTCGCTGGCGTCAGGCGGCACTATCCCGGCGAGCCGAAGGCGGGGTACGTCGCGCCGTGGGAGGAGACGGCGCGGTGGGAACGTGAGAGCGCTGCGGTGGTGTACGGACAGGTAAAGGCGTTCATCGAGGCGACCGGTGGTGCCGCCGCCAGGCTGACCAGGGAGCAGAAGGGCCGGTTCGTCGCGCTCTGCTGGATCGGACAGATCTACCGGCACTTTCCTGACCCGAAGGCGGCGTACGTGGCTGACTGGGACGACCTGCCGGAGTGGCAGCGGGAGACCGACGCGGATATCTTCGAGCGGATCGAGCGCCACGAACTCCGCTGATTCCCGTTCGGCGAGGCGGAGAGGCGTAGGTCGGGGGATGGCTCGCCCAGGACGATGTTGGTCAGGACCAGTTCGAGCATGACCCGTCGAACTCGGCGTTGCGGTGCCGGTTTCCTTCCAGCTGCGGTGCGGGAAGGCCGTGCGGTCCTCGACCGAGATGTGCCACCGTTCGTCCATGTCGCGGGACTCGTACCCGAGCCGGATGCGGTCCTATTCGGCCGCGGTGGACGCCCTTGGCGTCGGATACCGGCCCGACCCCTACAGTGCCCCGGCTGAACTGTCGGGTGGGTGACAGGCGGTGGTCTTGCCTGGCGGGGGCCGGGGGCGGAGCCTGGTAGTACCCGGGGCCGGATGGGCGTACCGGGAGGGAACGGCATGAACGGCGACAGTGGGCCGTATGGCGACAAGCCCTACGACCTCGTGCTCGAAGGCGGCGGGGTCAAGGGGGTCGGGCTGGTCGGCGCGGTGGTCACGCTGGCCGAGCAGGGCTGGCGGCCGCGGCGGATCGCCGGCGTCAGCGCCGGGGCGATCACCGGCGCGGTGCTCGCCGGCCTCCAGCGCTCCGGCGAGGATCCGGGCCGGTTGCGGGAGATCCTGGACACCCTCGACATGGCGAAGTTCCGCGACGAGGGCCGGCTCGGCAAGCTGTTCGGGATGGTCGGCAACGTGTTCGACTTCCTGCTCAGCGAGGGCCTGTACAAGGGCGACTACCTCACCGACTGGCTCGACGGCGTGCTCGGCGACCTGGGCGTGCGCACCTGGGCGGACCTGAGGTGCCCGCCCGATCCGGAGTCCGACGCGCCGGCCGCGCACTGGTACCGGCTGGTCGTCGGGGTGAGCGACCTGTCCAGGCGGACGTCGGTCCTGCTGCCGTGGCAGTACGACCAGTACGACCTGCCCGCCGACGAGATGCCGGTGGCACAGGCGGTGCGGGCGTCGGCCTCGCTGCCGTTCTTCTTCCGCCCGGTCGAGCTGGGCTGCGGCAACGGCGGCACGGTGACCCTCGGCGACGGCGGCCTGCTGTCGAACTACCCGATCGGGATCTTCGACCGCACCGACGGCAAGCGGCCCCGCTGGCCCACCTTCGGCGTCAAGCTGTCGGCCAAGGAGATCGTGCCGCCGGCCGAGCCGCTGCACGGGCCGTTCGGGTACGCGATGGGCGTGGTCGAGACGCTGATCACCGGCCACGACGCGCAGCACGTCAACGACCCGTGCTCGGTGTCGCGGACGATCTTCGTGGACACGCTCGGCATCCCGGCCACCCGGTTCGAGCTGCGCGAGGAGGTACGCGAGGAGCTTTACGCCAACGGTGTGGCCGGCGCCACCTCCTTCCTGGACAGCTGGGACTGGACCCGGTGGCTGGAGACCTGCAAGGGTCAGGCTGTGTGAGGGCATGGATACCGCTGGAGCAGGGAGTTCCGCTGCTCGGCACGCTGCCGGACGGCGTGGAAGTGGACGTCTGGGACGGCACGGACGAGCCGCCCGCCAGCATCGGCGAGGTGGAGTTCTGGGTGCCGCCGTTCCTCGGCAACGCGCAAGAGCCCGGGCTGCTGGCGAAGATGGCCAGCCTGCGGGTCGTGCAGCTGCTCAGCGCGGGCGCGGACGCCTGGGTGGGCAGGCTGCCGGCCGGGGTGTCGCTGCACGACGCGCGGGGCGTGCACACCACGTCGACCTCGGAGTGGGTCGTCGGCGCCATCCTGTCGGTGTACCGGTCGTTCCCGGAGTTCGCGCGCGCCCAGGCCGAGCGGCGGTGGGCGTACCGGGCGACCGACGAGCTGGCCGGGAAGCGGATCCTGATCGTCGGCGCCGGGGACATCGGCGAGGCGATCCGCCGCCGGCTGGAGCCGTTCGAGGTCGAGGTGGTACGGGTGGCACGGCGGGCCAGGCCCGGGGTGCACGCCGTGGCGGAGCTGCCGGCGCTGCTGCCGGCGGCGGACGCGGTGGTGGTCGTGGTGCCGCTCACCGAGGCGACCAGGGGCATGGTGGACGCGGACTTCCTGGCGCGGATGAAGGACGGCGCGTTGCTGGTCAACGCCGCGAGAGGGCCGGTGGCCGACACCGCGGCGCTGACCGCGGAGCTGTCCAGCGGAAGGTTGCTGGCCGCCGTCGACGTCACCGATCCTGAGCCGCTGCCGGCCGACCACCCGCTGTGGACGGCACCCGGACTGGCGCTGCTCACGCCGCACGTCGGCGGCTCGGTGTACGGCGCGTTCCGCCGCGGGTTCCGGCTGGCCGGCGAGCAGCTGCGCCGGTACGCGGCCGGAGAGCCGCTGGTCAACGAGGTCGCCGACGGCTACTGACGGCGATATCCGCAGGTGAACGGCTGTTAAGGAGGTCCCAGAAACTGGGAGCGCGCGGCCCGTTCGCTTGACGTGCGCGCCGCCGATGCGTCAAGGTAAGTCCGTGCCCCACCCGAGCATCCTCGTACTTGAGTAGCGCGTCCGCCGACGTCCACGGCAGACGCGCTAGCCCCTCTGCGCCCCACGGCGCGAGGGGTTTTCTGTTTCCCGGAACTATCGAGAAGTCCCACCCGGCAGTGAGGTCGACAGCCATGACAGGCAGCCAGCAGCAGGTGACCGGAGCCCAGGCGCTCGTCCGCTCGCTCGAAGCGGTAGGCGCCGAGGTCGTGTTCGGCATCCCCGGCGGCACGATCCTCCCGGCCTACGACCCGCTCTTCGACTCCACCATCGTGCGGCACGTGCTGGTCCGGCACGAGCAGGGGGCAGGGCACGCTGCCGAGGGGTACGCCTACGCCACCGGCCGTCCCGGTGTGTGCATGGCCACCTCCGGCCCCGGCGCCACCAACCTGGTCACCCCGATCGCCGACGCGTACATGGACTCGGTGCCGATGGTGGCCATCACCGGTCAGGTGTCCCGCGCCCAGATCGGCACCGATGGGTTCCAGGAGGCCGACATCTGCGGCATCACGCTCCCGATCACCAAGCACAACTACCTGGTGTCGGAACCGGACGACATCCCGAGGGTCATCGCCGAGGCCTTCCACCTGGCCTCCACCGGCCGCCCCGGCCCGGTGCTGGTCGACCTGCCCAAGGACGTCCTCCAGGCGCAGACCACCTTCGCCTGGCCGCCGACGCTGGAGCTGCCCGGCTACCGCCCCACCCTCAAGCCGCACGGCAAGCAGGTGCGGGAGGCGGCCCGGCTGCTGGTGTCGAGCAAGCGGCCGGTGCTGTACGTCGGCGGCGGCGTGCTGAAGGCACGGGCGGCCGCCGAGCTGAAGGTGCTCGCCGAGCTGACCGGCGCGCCGGTCGTCACCACGCTGATGGCGCGCGGGGCGTTCCCGGACAGCCACCCGCAGCACCTGGGGATGCCCGGGATGCACGGCACGGTCGCGGCGGTGGCGGCGCTGCAGAAGGCCGACCTGATCGTGGCGCTCGGCGCCCGCTTCGACGACAGGGTGACCGGCAAGCTGTCCAGCTTCGCGCCCGAGGCGACGATCGTGCACGCCGACATCGACCCGGCCGAGATCTCCAAGAACCGGACCGCCGACGTGCCGATCGTGGGCGACTGCCGCGAGGTGATCGCCGACCTGATCGTGGCGGTGCACGCCGAGCACGCCGCCGACCACCGGGCCGACCTGGCCGGATGGTGGCAGACGCTGGACTCGTGGCGGCAGCGGTACCCGCTCGGCTACGAGGAGCCGCCGGACGGCACCCTCGCCCCGCAGTACGTGATCGGCCGGATCGGCGAGCTGACCGGGCCGGACGCGATGTACGTGGCCGGCGTCGGCCAGCACCAGATGTGGGCGAGCCAGTTCATCAAGTACGAGAAGCCCAACAGCTGGATCAACTCCGGCGGCCTCGGCACGATGGGCTTCTCGGTGCCGGCGGCGATGGGCGCCAAGCTGGGCCGGCCGGACTCCGTGGTCTGGGCGATCGACGGCGACGGCTGCTTCCAGATGACCAACCAGGAGCTGGCCACCTGCGCGCTGGAAGGCGTCCCGATCAAGGTCGCCGTGATCAACAACGGCAACCTGGGCATGGTCCGCCAGTGGCAGACCCTGTTCTACAACGAGCGGTACTCCAACACCGACCTGAAGACCCACAAGCACCGGGTGCCCGACTTCGTGAAGCTGGCCGAGGCGTACGGCTGCGTCGGCCTGCGGGCCGAGTCCAAGGACGACGTCGACAGCGTCATCGAGAAGGCGCTGAGCATCGACGACCAGCCGGTCGTCATCGACTTCGTGGTCGGCAAGGACGCCATGGTGTGGCCGATGGTCGCGGCCGGCACCTCCAACGACGAGATCATGGCCGCGCGCGGCGTGCGGCCCGAGTACGACGAGGACGACGTCTGATGAGCAAGCACACCCTCTCGGTGCTGGTCGAGAACAAGCCGGGCGTGCTGGCCCGGGTGGCCGGCCTGTTCAGCCGGCGCGGGTTCAACATCGACTCGCTCGCCGTCGGGCCGACCGAGCATCCCGAGGTGTCCCGGATGACGATCGTCGTCAACTGCGAGGACCACCCGCTGGAGCAGGTCACCAAGCAGCTCAACAAGCTGATCAACGTGATCAAGATCGTCGAGCTGGACCCGTCCGCCGCCGTCCAGCGCGAGCTGGTGCTGATCAAGGTGCGGGCCGACCTCCAGACCCGCTCGCACGTCATCGAGACGGCCCAGCTGTTCCGGGCCAAGGTCGTCGACGTGTCCAGCGACACCCTCACGATCGAGGCCACCGGCACCACTGACAAGCTGGAGGCGCTGGTCAGGATGCTGGAGCCGTTCGGCATCCGCGAGCTCGTCCAGTCCGGCATGGTGGCGGTGGGCCGCGGGCCGAAGTCCATCACCGCGGGCGCGCCACTGCGCCACCTGCCCAGCGCCCTGGAACGCACGGCCTAACCCGCACCGCACCACGCACTCAGGAAGGACACCACGTCAGTGGCCGCAGAGATCTTCTACGACGACCAGGCCGACCTGTCGTTGATCCAGAACCGCCGGGTGGCGGTGCTCGGGTACGGCAGCCAGGGGCACGCGCACGCCCTCTCGCTCCGGGACTCCGGTGTGGACGTGCGGGTCGGCCTGCCCGAGGGCAGCAGGAGCCGGCCCAAGGTGGAGGCGGAGGGGCTGCCCGTCGCGACGCCGTACGACGCGGTGAGCGACGCCGACGTGATCATGGTGCTGGCGCCCGACACCGTGCAGGCCAAGCTGTACCAGGAGGCCATCGCCCCGAACATCGCCGAGGGCGACGCGATCTTCTTCGGCCACGGCTTCAACATCCGGTACGGCCTCATCAAGCCGCCGTCCGGAGTGGACGTCGCGATGGTCGCCCCGAAGGGCCCCGGCCACCTCGTACGCCGCCAGTTCGTGGACGGCAAGGGCGTCCCGGTGCTGGTCGCGGTCGAGCAGGACGCCTCCGGCCGGGCCTTCGACCTCGCGCTCTCCTACGCCAAGGGCATCGGCGGCACCCGCGCCGGCGCGCTGCGCACCACGTTCACCGAGGAGACCGAGACGGACCTCTTCGGCGAGCAGGTCGTGCTCTGCGGCGGGGTCAGCGAGCTGATCAGGGCCGGCTTCGAGACCCTGGTCGACGCCGGATACGCCCCGGAGGCCGCCTACTTCGAGTGCCTGCACGAGCTCAAGCTCATCGTGGACATGATCTACGAGGGCGGGCTGTCCAACATGTGGTACTCCGTGTCGGACACGGCCGAGTACGGCGGCGTCACCCGCGGGCCGCGCATCGTCAACGACGCCACCCGGGCCGAGATGCGCCGCATCCTGGGCGAGATCCAGGACGGTTCGTTCGCCAAGGAGTGGGTGGAGGAGGACCGCAACGGCCGGCCCAACTTCACCAAGCTGCGGGAGGAGCAGCGCGGCCACCAGATCGAGACCGTGGGCAAGGAACTCCGCGGCCTCATGTCCTGGGTGGAGCGCCCCATCACCGAAACCGCCTAGCCAGACGGCCCAGCTTCCCGCTCGCTGCGTTGTCGGTTCGCTTGCGTGCGAGAGCGGCACGCGGCGCGATCCTCCGCCCTGCGAGCGGGAATCTGGATCCACCAGCGGGGTGCGCGGTAGACCGTCGCACCCGACGTGGCCGCGCCCTGGCCTGCGGCGATCCCGCAGGCGGGGCGCGGCCTCCGATGTTGGCCGGCGGAAATCGGATCACCCGGTTACCTTGAATGTGATCTCGTGATCACGAAGGGGGACCGACGTGCCATCGCTTGCCGCCAACCTGCGTCTGGACGTCAACGGCCTCGACTACGCCATCCTGATCATCTACTTCGTGATCGTGATCGCGATCGGGTTGATGGCACGCAGGGCCATCGCCACCAGCGAGGACTTCTTCCTGTCCGGACGGTCGTTGCCGGCGTGGGTGACCGGCCTGGCCTTCATCTCCGCCAACCTGGGCGCGATCGAGATCCTCGGCATGGCCGCCAACGGCGCCCAGTACGGCCTGCCGACCGTGCACTTCTACTGGATCGGCGCGGTGCCGGCCATGGTCTTCCTCGGCCTGGTCATGATGCCGTTCTACTACCAGTCGCGGGTGCACAGCGTGCCCGAGTACCTGCGCCGCCGGTTCAACCCGGCCACCCACGCGTTCAACGCGCTGACGTTCGCGGTCGCCTCCGTCCTCATCGCCGGGGTCAACCTGTACGCGCTCGCCCTGGTCATCCAGGACCTGCTGGGCTGGCCGCAGTGGATCGCGATCATCGTCGCCGCCGCGTTCGTGCTCGCGTACATCACGCTGGGCGGCCTGTCCGGGGCCATCTACAACGAGGTGCTCCAGTTCTTCGTCATCCTCGCCGGGCTGATCCCGATCGTCGTCATCGGCCTGCACCGGGTGGGCGGCTGGGGCGGCCTCGAGCACAAGGTCAAGCACAACTCCCCGCTCGGCACGCACGCGTTCCACACCTGGTCAGGGGTGGGCGTTCCGAACTGGACGAGCCCGCTCGGCGACTGGATCGGCATCGTGCTGGGTCTGGGGTTCGTGCTGTCGTTCGGGTACTGGACCACCAACTTCGCCGAGGTCCAGCGCGCGCTGTCGGCCAAGGACCTGTCGGCGGCGCAGCGCACCCCGCTGATCGGCGCGTACCCGAAGATCTTCATCCCCGCGCTGACGATCATCCCCGGGCTGGTCGCGCTGGTGCTGGTACCCAAGATCGGGCACGGCGGCAGCAACCCGACGTACAACGACGCGATTCCCTACCTGATGAACAGGTTCCTGCCCAACGGCGTCCTCGGCATCGCGATGACCGGCCTGATGGCGGCGTTCATGGCCGGCATGGCGGCGAACGTCAGCTCGTTCAACACCGTCTTCACCTACGACCTGTGGCGGCCGTACGTGGTGAAGGACCGCGAGGACAGCTACTACCTGCTGACCGGCCGGGTCGTCACGGTGATCGGCGTGCTGATCGGCATCGGCACCGCGTTCATCGCCGCCGGCTACAGCAACATCATGAACTACATCCAGCTGCTGTTCTCGTTCTTCAACGCGCCGCTGTTCGCGACGTTCATCATCGCGATGTTCTGGAAGCGGACCTCGCCGTGGGCGGGCTTCTTCGGCCTGGTCGCCGGCACCACCGCGGCCGCGGTCATGCACTTCGTCGGGTACAACATCGGCTACTTCTACCCGGGCGGGCACTACGACCCGACGCACCACAAGGTCAACCTGCAGATGCTCAACTTCTACGGCGCGATCGCGGCGTTCGTCGCCGACGCGGTCGTCACCGTGCTGGTTACCCTGGTGGACAAGCCCAAACCCGAGTCCGAGCTGGCCGGGCTGGTGCACGGGATCCCCGATCCGGACGCACCGTCGGCCGCCGAGGCCAAGCGGGGCCGGAAGTGGTGGGAGTCGCCGGCCCTGCTCGGTGGCGGCGCGATCGGCATCGTCGTCGTCCTGTCGATCATCTTCGCGTGAGGCGGTGAGTCGCGATGGCTGAGGGAGAAAGCTTCCACAACCCGGAGAGCGCCTCCGCGTCGAAGCTGTTCGACCTGCGGTACCTCATCGGCGGGCTGTTCACCCTGTACGGGGTGATCGTCACGATCGCCGGGCTGGCCGCGTCCTCGGCGGCCAAGCGCAAGGCCGACGGGATCAACATCAACCTGTGGATGGGTCTCGGCATGTTGGCGCTGGGGCTGCTCTTCCTGCTGTGGGCGTGGCTGCGGCCGCTGCGGCAGCCGGTCCGGGAGGCGGCGGCGACCCAGATCCGGCACGGCCGCCACCTCCGTCCCAGCGGGCGGGACCGGGACGAGGACCACGACGAGGACGACGACGAGGACGGCCGGGGAACGCACCAAGCGTGACCGAAAGCACCCGGGGACGTTCACAAGGAGTGAGTAGGATTCGGGCAAGGGTCACAGCGCGGTGGCCCACCCCGTTCCGGGCCGCCCCCTTGCGAACCTGAAGGACCACACCCGTGACCAACCCTCCCGCCACACCTGTCGTCCTCGTCGCCGAGAAGCTCGCCCCCGCCGCGCTCGAGGTGCTCGGCGCCGACTTCGAGGTACGCCACGTCGACGGCGCTGACCGCGCCGCCCTGCTGCCCGCGCTGGCCGGGGTCGACGCGGTGATCGTGCGCAGCGCGACCCGGATCGACGCCGAGGCCCTCGCGGCCGCGCCGCGGCTCAAGGTCGTCGCCCGCGCCGGCGTCGGACTGGACAATGTGGACACCGCGGCGGCCACCGCGCGCGGCGTCATGGTGGTGAACGCGCCCACCTCCAACATCGTGTCCGCCGCCGAGCAGGCCATCGCGCTGCTGCTGGCCTCCGCCCGGCACGTGGCGCCCGCCAACGCCGCGCTGAAGGACGGGCGCTGGGACCGCAACAAGTACACCGGCGTGGAGATCGCCGACAAGGTCGTGGGCGTGGTCGGGCTGGGCCGGATCGGCGTGCTGGTGGCGCAGCGGATGAGCGCCTTCGGGGCGCAGATCGTGGCGTACGACCCGTACGTGCAGCCGGCGCGGGCCGCGCAGCTCGGCGTCCGGCTGCTCAGCCTGGACGAGCTGCTCGCCACCGCCGACTTCATCACCATCCACCTGCCGAAGACCCCGGAGACGCTGGGGCTGATCGGCGAGGCCGAGCTGACGAAGGTCAAGCCCGGCGTGCGGATCATCAACGCGGCCCGGGGCGGGCTGGTGGACGAGCACGCGCTGGCCCAGGCCATCAAGGAGGGCCGGGTCGCCGGCGCCGGAATCGACGTGTTCGCGTCCGAGCCGTGCACCGACTCGCCGCTGTTCGCGTTCGACCAGGTCGTGGTCACCCCGCACCTGGGCGCGTCCACCCGCGAGGCCCAGGACAAGGCGGGGCTGGCGGTCGCCAGGTCGGTACGGCTGGCGCTCCAGGGCGAGTTCGTGCCGGACGCCGTCAACGTCCAGGCCGGCGGCGTGGTCGCCGAGGACGTCCGGCCGGGCCTGCCGCTGGCCGAGGAGCTGGGCCGCGCGCTCACCGCGCTGGCCGGCGGGCTGCCCGAGGTGGTCACCGTCGACGTGCGCGGTGAGATCGTCGAGTACGACGTCAGCGTGCTCAAGCTGGCCGCGCTCAAGGGCGTGTTCGCGCCGGTGGTGGACGAGCAGGTCACCTACGTCAACGCGCCGCTGCTGGCGGCCGACCGGGGCGTCACCGCCGAGCTGGTCACCTCGCCGGACAGCCCCGAGTACCGCAACCTGGTCACCGTCCGCGGCGTCCTCCCCGACGGTCGCGCGGTCAGCGTCTCCGGCACCCTCACCGGCCCCAAGCAGATCCACAAGCTCACCGCCGTGGACGAGTTCGACCTGGAACTGGTCTGCGAGGGCACCATCCTCTTCTTCCGCTACGCCGACCGCCCCGGCGTCGTCGGCACCGTCGGCGTGATGCTCGGCGACGCCGGGCTCAACATCGCGAACATGCAGGTGGCCCGCGTCGCCGACCAGGCCCTCCTGGTCGCCTCCGTCGACGCCGCGGTACCCCCCGCCCTGGTCACCGAGATCGGCCAGGCCATCGGCGCCACCGCCACGGCCGCCGCCGACCTCACCGAGTCGTAGCCTCACCACCCGGGCGGCCCACCACCATGTGCTGGGAGGATGGTCGGGTGGGCAGGTTCGGGTCGTATGACGGGACGCTGTTGGCGTACCGGGAGGTGGGGTCGGGGCCGCCGTTGGTGTGTGTGCCCGGCGGGCCCGGGCGGGCCGGTGAGTACCTGGGAGACCTGGGCGGGCTGTCCGGGACGCGGACTCTGCTGGTGCTGGACAACCGGGGTACCGGGGAGTCGGCGGTGCCGGTGGATCCGGACAGTTACCGGATGGACCGGCTGGTCCATGACGTGGAGGCGTTCCGGGCGCACCTGGGGTTGGACGCTGTCGACCTGCTCGGGCACTCGGCGGCCGGGGCGGTGACGACGCTGTACGCCGCCACGCACCCGGACCGGATCGCGCGGCTGGTGCAGGTCACGCCGAGCACCGGCGCGGCCGGGGTGCGGCCGACCGAGGAGGAGTACGAGGCGGCGATAGCGCGCCGGGGCGGCGAGCCGTGGTTCGACGAGGCGCTGCCGGCGCTGTGGGCCTGGGCGCGGGCGGAGACGTACGAGGAGACCGTGCGGCACCGGGTCGCGGCGAACCCGTTCTTCTACGGCGCCTGGACCGAGGCGGCGCGGGCGCACGCCGCCGCCGATCCGCTGCAACGGTCGGTCCCCGCGACCATCGGCTTCTCGGAGGGTCCGGATCCGGACACCGCCATGGTCCGGGCGGCCCTGCGCGGGCTGGAGGCGCCGGTGCTGGTGCTGGCCGGCGAGCTGGACCTGAGCCCGACGCCGGCCGTGGCCAGGGAGTACGCGGCGGTGTTCCCGCACGGTGAGCTGGTCGTGCAGCCGGACGCCGGCCACTTCCCGTGGGTGGATGACCCGGCGTGGTTCGCCGCGGCGGTGGAGGACTTCCTCGCCAGCACGTGATCGACTACGCGAAACGTGGACATCCGCTCCCGGATGCTGGGAACTCTCGGGCCGCGATCACCTAGTTAACGTTAACTTAGATCACGGCGCGCGGCGCTGGTCGCGCACCCGGATGGCCCAGAAGGCCGCCGCAGCGGGTCGACCACCCTCTCGACTCCTTCCTGTAGCTCCCCGAAGGCCCCGGACGGGACCCGGAAGGAAGTAGTTCCCATGGACAAGAAGAAGGTCGACGCCGAAGCCCGCGAGGAAGCCCGCCGCGCCCTGCAGCGCGCGCTGGACCGCCGGGACGGCGGAGGCAGCCCGGACCAGTAGTCCGGCCGGCCACCAGCCAGTCAGCAACGGCATCCCGCATCGCAAGAGTCGATCGCCGGATCGTGGGACACGGGTCGTAGCATGGCGGCCTGATCAGTCCGCACGGCGTGGAGGAGTGTTCGTGACGTTCCGGTTGGCCGTCATCGGCGGCGACGGCATCGGGCCCGAGGTCGTGGCCGAAGGTCTGAAGGTCCTCGACGCGGTACTGCCCGGCGTCGAGAGGACCTCCTACGACCTGGGTGCCGGACGCTACCTCGCCACCGGCGAGACCCTCCCCGACAGCGTGCTCGCCGAGCTGGCCGGGCACGACGCGATCCTGCTCGGCGCGGTCGGCGACCCGCGGGTGCCGGCCGGCGTGCTGGAGCGCGGCCTGCTGCTCGCGCTCCGCTTCTCCCTCGACCACCACGTCAACCTGCGGCCGGTCAAGCTCTACCCGGGCGTCCGGTCGCCGCTGGCCGGCGAGCCCGCCATCGACATGGTGGTGGTGCGCGAGGGCACCGAGGGCCCGTACGCGGGCGCCGGCGGCACGCTGCGCCGCGGCACCCCGCACGAGGTGGCCACCCAGGAGAGCCTGAACACCGCCTACGGTGTGGAGCGGGTGGTGCGCGACGCGTTCGGGCGCGCCGCCGCCCGGCCGCGCCGCAAGCTCACGCTGGTCCACAAGACCAACGTGCTCACCTACGCCGGTGACCTGTGGCAGCGGACCGTCGACGCGGTCGCGCCCGAGTTCCCGGACGTGACCGTGGACTACTGCCACGTGGACGCCGCGTCGATGTTCTTCGTGACCCAGCCGGAGCGGTTCGACGTGGTGGTCACGGACAACCTGTTCGGTGACATCCTCACCGACCTCGGCGCCGCCATCGCCGGCGGTATCGGGCTGGCGGCGAGCGGCAACCTCGACGTCTCCCGGGCCCACCCCAGCATGTTCGAGCCGGTGCACGGCTCCGCGCCGGACATCGCCGGTCAGGGCATCGCCGACCCGGTCGCGACGATCCTGTCGGTCGCGCTGCTGCTCGATCATCTCGGGCACGCGGACGCGGCCACCGCGGTGGAGGCGGCGGTCGCCGCCGAACTCGCGGAACGAGAGCCTGCCGTACGAGTACGCACCGTCGAGGTCGGCGACCGGATCGCCAAGCGCGCTGCCGGTTGATCACCCCCTCCCGACCTCGGCGAACCCCAATCGCTCCGGTCGGGCATCCCACATGGCGGGATTCATGGGTTAGCGTCGAGTTACGACGGTTGGCTCCCGGCCCACGCCGGAGCGGCCATCCCTGGCCCGACGACGCGCTGAAGGAAACCCGTCAGATGAGCATCCCGTTGCACTTCGAGCTCAAGCCCACCAGCCAGCCCCTGCCGGCGGACGAGCGCCGCCTGATCCTCGCTGATCCCGGCTTCGGCCGGTACTTCACCGACCACATGATCACCATCCGCTGGTCCTCGGGCCGCGGCTGGCACGACGCCCAGCTCGTCCCGTACGCACCGCTAGAGCTGGCCCCCGGCACCATGGTGTTCCACTACGGCCAGGCGATCTTCGAGGGCCTGAAGGCGTACCGCCGCGCCGACGGCACGGCCGGGCTGTTCCGGCCCGAGGTGAACGCCCGCCGCTTCAACACCTCCGCCGACCGGCTGGCCCTGCCGCGGCTGCCGGAGGAGGTGTTCCTGGAGTCGATCCGGTTGCTGGTCAGCCAGGACGGCGACTGGATCCCCGACCAGGAGGAGCACAGCCTGTACCTGCGCCCGTTCCTGCTCGCCACCGAGCTCGGGCTGGGCGTTCGGCCGGCCGCCGAGGCCGTCTATCTGCTGATCGCCTCGCCGGTGGCGGCGTACTTCGCCAACGGCGTGCAGCCGGTCAGCGTGTGGCTGTCCGAGGACTACACCCGCGCCGCGCCGGGCGGCACCGGCGAGGCCAAGTGCGCCGGCAACTACGCGGCCAGCCTGGCCGGCCAGGCCCAGGCCATGGAGCACGGCTGTGACCAGGTCGTCTGGCTCGACGCGGTGGAGCACCGCTGGGTCGAGGAGATGGGCGGCATGAACCTCTTCTTCGTCGAGGGCAGCGGCGACGACGTGACACTGCGTACCCCGGCGCTCACCGGTACCCTGCTGCCCGGCGTCACCCGCGACTCGCTGCTCACCCTCGGCCGCGATCTCGGTTACCGGGTGGTGGAGGACCAGATCAGCACCGACGAGTGGCGGGAAGGCAACGCCAGCGGCGCGATCAGCGAGGTCTTCGCGTGCGGCACCGCCGCCGTGATCACCCCGGTCGGCTGGGTGAAGTCGCCCACCGCCGAGTGGACGGTCGGCGACGGCACCCCCGGCCCGGTCACCATGCGGCTGCGGCAGGCCCTGCTGGACATCCAGTACGGGGCGGCGCCCGATCCGCACGGCTGGACCACGGTCGTCGAGTAACGCGGATGCGCGTCCTCGTCACCGGCGCCACCGGGAAGATCGGCCGGGCCACCGTGGCGGCGCTCACGGCGGCGGGACACGAGGTGACCGCCACCGACCTGCCCGGCGGCGGTCCGGCCCCAGCGGAGGCCGGTGCCACGGTGTACGCCGACCTGGCCGCCGCCGGTGAGGCGTACGCGCTGGTCCGGGGGCATGAGGCGGTGGTGCACGCGGCGGCGATCCCGACCCGGAGCAGCACACGCCGCAGCGGGTGTTCCAGAACAACCTGATGTCGGCGTTCCACGTGGTGGAGGCGGCGGTCCACGGCGGGGTTCGCCGGCTGGTGAACCTGTCCAGCGAGTCGGTGCTCGGCTGGGCCTTCGCCTACCGCGAGGTCCGGCCGGAGTACCTGCCGGTGGACGAGGACCACCCGCTGCGCCCGCAGGACCCGTACGCGCTGGCCAAGCTGTTCGCCGAGCAGCTGTGCGCGGCGGCGACCGAGCGGAGCGACCTGTCGGTGGTGTCGCTGCGGCCGGCCTGGGTGCAG
The DNA here is from genome assembly GCA_045806985.1 of Mycobacteriales bacterium. Lineage (GTDB taxonomy): Bacteria > Actinomycetota > Actinomycetes > Mycobacteriales > JBJMIH01 > JBJMIH01. The sequence goes on from JBJMIH010000156.1 coordinate 16,366, forward strand.
TGGCCGGACACGTACGAGGTCAACCTCGGCTGCTACCTCCGCGACCCGGCACTGCCGCTGTCCACGCTGTCCTACCTGGATGGCGCGGACCTGGTGGACGCGATCACCCTCGCGCTGTCCGCCGACGTGACCGGGCACCAGTCCTGCTACGTCGCGGCCGACGACACCCCGGCCGGCCGCGAGCTGGCCGCCGAGGCGCGGGCGCGGTACGGCGACAGCGTGCCGGTCCGGCCGCTGGACCGGCCCGACACCGCCGGCACCGCCAACAGCCAGGCCCGCGCGCTGCTGGGATGGTCCCCGCGCCGGTCCTGGCGCGACCTCCTTGGTTAGGGTGCACCGACGGAAGCGGACAACTGTGGAGGTAACCATGGCTGAGGACCGGTACGCGGTCGAGATGAACAAGGGCGACCTGTCCATGCACTGGATGCGGGACACGCTCAACGACCGCGCCCGCGACGGCTGGCAGTTCGTCCAGGCGTACGAGCAGAACGGCAACACCATCCTGATCTTCGAGCGGGCCGGCACCCGCCGGTAACCTCCGGTCACCGGTCCGGGCCGGCGAGCGCGCTGCCCGGACCGGTAATCCGCTGGTAAACCCCGTACAGAAGACTCCCGGGTCGTGGAGATCGGGCGGCGGCGGCTACTTTTCGCGATCGGGACGGCGAGCCTCGCGGCGGGGTGCGGATCGAGGAGATCGTCGGACGGTGGAGTCCGGAGCCGGTGGCGGCACGACTGGACCGACAGCAGTGCCACGCCAGGGCTCGCGCCGGTCGTTGCCGCGGTCGCCGGTGACACCGTGTACCTCGGCGCGAGCGGCGCGCTGGTGGCGCTGGACGCGGCCACCGGCAGGCGGCGATGGACATCGCCGCACGGGCCGTTCGCGGCGGACGCCGTCGCCCGGCAGTACGCCCCCGTCGTCGTCGACGGCACCGTCTACGTGGTTCGCGACGGAGCGGCTCCAGGGGCAGGGCACCGTCTACGCGCTGGACGCGGCGTCCGGACGGCAGCGCTGGACGTTCAGCGACTCGGGCCCGGTGACGCCGGTCGTGGCCGGTGGCGAGCTGGTCTTCGTGGCCGCGTCCGGCGCGCTGCACGCGCTGGACGCGGCCACCGGCCAGCAGCGCTGGCGGCTGGGCGCCGACCAGGGCGGCCTGTCCGCCGGGTTCGGGCTGCCGGCCCTGGACCCGACCGGCCTGTACGCCGCGCAGGGCAGCGGCCGGCTGGCCGCGCTCGATCCCGCCACCGGCAAGGCCCGCTGGCAGCGCGACGTCACCGCGGACGGTGTCGCCGGGCAGGACCTCACGCTGCTCGACGGCACGCTGTACTACTGCGCCAGCACGTACGGCGCGATCGTGCACGCGGTCGACCCGGCGACCGGCACGGAACGCTGGAAGTCGGACACGGACGCCGACCTCGATCCGGGGGCCAGCCCGCTGACCGGCACGGGCGGCCTGGTCCTCGCCGGCAGCGCCAACACCAGCGTGCACGACAGGGCGGTGACCGCGCTGGACGCGGCCACCGGCCGGCGGCGGTGGAAGTACCCGACCGGCGCGATCATGCGGGGCACGCCGGTGCCGGCCGGCGCGGTGGTGTACGCCGGGTCCGACCGCGGCATCGCGGTGCTGGGCGCGAGCACCGGTCGCCGCCGGGGCACGCTGCTGGCCCAGTGGTCGGCGCAGCCGATCGCGGTGGCGGGGCGGACGCTGTACGCGCTGGCCAGCAGGTCGGCCGGCGACCCGGATCACACGCTGTTCGCGCTGCGGGTCTGATCACGGCCGTAGACGGTCGACACCCACACCTCGGTGAGCACGTCGACCAGGCTGGTCTCGTCGTCGAACGGCGGGACGCCGATCGCGGCCAGGTAGTACGCCCGCTCGCCCAGCCAGGTCAGGGCGCTGGCGAGGGTGTGCGCCTCGACGCCTTCGGGGGCGACGCCGGCCTCCCGGTCGCGGGCGATGCGCTCGGCGGCGGCGACCGTGTAGCTCTCCATCAGCTCGGTCCAGAGGTCGGTCAGCGCCGGGTCGGTACGCCAGTTCTCCACGATGGCCCGCAGCACCGGCGCCTTCTCCCGCCACAGCCGGACCCCGTCGGTGATGCCCTGCCGGAGCCGCTCGGCCGGTGGCGGGCCGTCCGGGTGTTCCAGCCACGGCCGGGCGGCCTGGTGGCCGGCGCCCACGGCGGCCCGTACCAGGTCGGCCAGCACCGCGTGCTTGCTCTCGAAGTAGAAGTAGAAGCTGGCCCGGGACACCCCGGCGGCGGCGAGCACGTCGGTCACGGTGATCTCGTCGAAACGGCGGCTGGCCAGCAGGCCCTCGGTGGCGTCCAGGATCGCCTTCCGCACGTCCCGGGACGGGGACCGGCCCCGGCCGGTCGTGCCCCGATCACGGCGCGGAGTCATCCCACCATCGTAGTGGATCGTCCGGACGGTGGTTACGTACTTGACGTCCAGACATAGTGTCTGTTTGAGTGGCGGCGTGCGATACAAGCTGCTGGGCAGGACCGGCCTGCGGGTGTCCGAGCTCTGCCTGGGCGCGATGGTCTTCGGCGACCGGCGCGGACCTTGGGGCGCGACCGCCGAGGACTCCGCCGCCATCCTGGAGAAGTTCGGCGAGGCGGGCGGCAACTTCGTGGACACCGCCAACTACTACGCGGGCGGGGAGAGCGAGCGCATCCTCGGCGAGTTGACCGCCGCCGACCGCGACCACTGGGTGCTGGCCACCAAGTACTCGCTGAACACCAGCGCCGGCGACCCGAACGCCGGCGGCAGCCACCGCAAGTCGATGGTCCGCGCGCTGGAGTCCAGCCTGCGCCGGCTGCGCACCGACTACGTCGACGTGTACTGGGTGCACATCCTCGACGCGTTCACGCCGATCGAGGAGGTGGTGCGCGCGCTGGACGACGTGGTCCGCGCCGGCAAGGTGCTGTACGTCGGCATCTCCGACACTCCCGCGTGGACGGTCGCGCGGGCCGTCACCCTCGCCGACCTGCGCGGCTGGACCCGGTTCGCCGGCCTCCAGGTGCCGTACAGCCTGGTCGAACGCAGCGTGGAGCGGGAACTGCTGCCGATGGCGCAGGCGCTGGACCTCACCGTCACCGCCTGGTCGCCGCTCGGCGACGGCCTGCTCACCGGGCGGTACGGCACCGACCGGCCGCGGCCGGAGAACAGCCGGGTGGCGCGCGTCGCCGACTACCGGCTGTCCGACCGCAACCTGGCCGTCGCCGACGCGGTCAACCAGGTGGCGGCCGCCCGCGGCGCGCGCTCGGCCCAGGTCGCACTGGCCTGGGTACGCGCCCAGCAGGACCGCGCCGTGATCGTCCCGATCGTCGGCGCCCGCACCCCCGCCCAGCTCACCGACAACCTCGGCGCGCTGGACGTCGAGCTGACCGCCGACGAACTGGCGACGCTGGACGCGGCCAGCGCCATCGAGCTGGGCTTCCCGCACGACTTCGGCGCGTCCGCCCTCGCCTACGGCGGCACGTACGACCTCATCGACGGTCACCGGTAAGGAGTGCCCGCCATGCCGCACACGCTCACCCCGCACCTCATCGTCCGGGACGCGGCCCGCGCCGCCGAGTGGTACGCCACCGCCCTCGGCGCCCAGGAGCTGAGCCGCATCCCGCTGCCCGGCGGCAAGCTGATGTCGGTCGAGCTGCGGTTCGGCGACTCGACGGTGGTGCTCGCCGACGAGTTCCCCGAGCTGGGCGCGGTGTCGCCGCTGACCCTCGGTGGCACGTACGGCTCCCTCCACCTTCTTGTCGATGGAGCCACCGACGACGTGGACGCGCTCTGGCAGCGGGCCGTGGACGCGGGCGCCGAGGTGTTCGTCCCGCTGGCCGACACGTTCTGGGGTGAGCGGTTCGGCCAGCTCATCGACCCGTTCGGCCACCGCTGGGCGCTCGCCCAGCACCTCCGCGACGTCCCGCCGGACGAGGTCGCCAGGGCGGCCGCCATCGCCTTCGGCGGCGGGTGAGCCGTCCTGCCCGTCCGGGCAGACTTCTCTGGCCGTATGGCCTCCCGCGTGGCCGACCGTCGAGACGATCGCTGTCCGATTGTTGATCTGTGCGTGAGCGGACCTCGCGGCCCGAACGACCGAACGCGGAGGAAGGGGACTCCGCCGGCCGGTCCGCTGCCGCGCGCCCAGATCCGCGGTCCTTGATCGCGTTGCAGCAGGCTGCGGGTAATGCGGCGGTGCAGCGGCTGGTGCGTGGTGGTCCGGGTGCGGACCCGAAGTTCGCGGCGTTGAAGCGGGATGTGGCGGGTAAGAAGCGTAAGTTGGCCGCCCACCGTCCGGCCCGCACCGAGGCGGCGAACGCCCAGGGTGCGGCCAAGCCGCCGGCGGATGACAAGCTCGCGCAGGGCAAGGTGGCGCAGGCCGGGGAGATGGATGCGGCCAAGCCGGGTGGGTTTGACAAGGCGGCGTTCGTCAAGGCGGTGAATGACGCGATCGCCTCCCAGGCGCCCAAGAACCTGGATGAGGCCGACAAGTTCGCCGAGTCCGGCAAGGCCGACCACGTCAAGTCCCAGGTGCAGGGCAAGGTCAGTGAGGGCAAGAAGGCCTCGGCCGGCCAGATCGAGTCCACCACCAAGGCCGCCCCGGACACCTCCAAGGCGATCGAGAAGCCGGTCACGCCGCTGTCGCCGGACCAGCCGCCGCCCACCCCGGCCGGCCCGAACCCCGGTCAGGCGGTACCGGACAAGGCGCCACCGGAGGCGACCGATTTCTCGGCCGGGCCCCGTCAGGTCGACAACCAGATGGACCAGGCGCAGGTCACCGACGCCCAGCTCGCCAACTCCAACGAGCCGGAGTTCACCGACGCGTTGAAGGCCAAGAAGGAGGGTGAGAAACACGCCGCCACCGCCCCACCGCAACTACGCGCGTCGGAGGACAAGACGCTGACCGCCGGTAAGCAGCAGGCGGCGGCGGCCGGGCAGACCGCGATGAGCTCGATGGCGTTGCACGGCAAGACCGCCGGGGCGCAGGTGCACGCCGGTAAGCAGTCCACCCAGACCGGGGATGAGGCGCGCCGGGCGGCGGCCACCGCGAAACTCCAGGCGGTGTTCGACGCCACCAGGACCGAGGTCGAAGGCATCCTGTCCGGCCTGGACAGGAAGGTGGATGAGCAGTTCACCAGCCTGGAGGGTGAGGCCAGGAAGGCGTTCACCGCCGAACACAAGCAGAAGATGGACGCCTACAAGCACAAGCGGTATTCCGGGTTCACCGGCAAGTTGCGGTGGGTCAAGGACAAGTTCGCCGGCCTGCCGGAGGAGGCCAACCAGATCTTCGTCGCGGCCAAGGCCGGCTACACCGCCCGGATGCAGCAGGTCATCTCCACCGTCGCCGACACCATCGCCGCCGAACTGAACCGCGCCAAGGCCCGGATCGCGAAGGGCAAGGCAGAGCTGGCCGCCGAGGTCAAGAAGCTGCCCGCCGACCTGCAGGCGATGGGCAAACAGGCAGCGGCCGGGTTTGATTCGAAGTTCGCCGAGCTGACCGAGCAGGTCGACAGCAAGGGCACCGAACTGGTCAACACCCTGGCCTCCAAGTACACCGAGGCGCTGAAGTCGGTGGACGCGGAGATCGAGGCGGAGAAGGAGAAGAACAAGGGTCTGATCGCCAAGGCGATCGGGGCGGTCAAGGGTGTCATCGACACCATCCTCAAGCTCAAGGACCTGCTGCTGGGGATCCTGGCCAAGGCCGCCGCCGCGGTGATGAAGATTTTGAAGGACCCGATCGGGTTCCTGTCCAGCCTGGTCCACGCCGTCGGGGCCGGGCTGAAAGAGTTCATCGCCAACATCGGTGAACACCTGAAAAAGGGCCTGGTGTCCTGGCTGCTGGGGGCGGCGGCGCAGGCCGGGCTGGCGATCCCGGCCAAGTTCGACCTGAAAGGCATCCTCAGCCTGATCGGTGGGCTGTTGGGGTTGACGTGGAACGCGATCCGCGGGCGGGTGGTGTCCAAGGGGATTCCGGATCAGGCCATCACCGCCGCGGAGAAGGCCGTCCCGGAGGCCGAGGCGTTGCAGAAGGAGGGCCTGCCCGGGCTGTGGCAACGCATCCAGGCCAAGATCGGCAACCTCAAGGACATGATCCTGGGGAAGCTGGCCGCCTTCCTCATCCCGACCGTGCTGATCGCCGGGATCACCTGGATCATCAGCCTGCTCAACCCCGCCTCCGCCTTCGTCAAGGCCTGCAAGGCCATCATCGACATCGTCACCTTCATCGTCGAACGCGGCGCCCAGATCATCGCCTTCGTCAACGCCGTCCTCGACGCCGTCATCGCCATCGCCGCAGGCGGCGCCGGTGGTGTCCCCGCGTTGATCGTCGGGGCGCTGGCCGCCTCCATCCCCGTCCTGATCGGGTTCCTGGCCGCCCTGCTCGGCGTCGGCGGCATCGCCGACAAGGTCAAGAAGGTGTTCCAGGCCGTCGCCAAACCCGTCATGAAAGTCGTCGACTGGGTCGTGGACAAGATCGTCGGCCTCGCCAAGAAGTTCTGGGCCAAACTCAAGAACAAATTCGGCAAGAAAGACAAGGACAGCAAGGGAAAGGGCGACGTCGCGGGTCCGGGCATGCATACCGTCACCGCTCGCGTGACGATGTCGGGGGTCGCGCACACGGTGACCATCGATCCTTCCGGCCCGATCCGGATGGCGTCCCGCGAGGGTGGACTCCGCGAGAAGGTACGCGCCCGGCTGGCGGTCGTGGAGGGTCAACCGCAGCTCGCCGCGGAAGCGGCGGCGCTGCGGCAGATTCTCGAGATCTGCGACGAGGTCACGAAGGCCGCCAAGAAGAGCCGGCCGCAGGCGGAGAATCCGGCCTGGGACGACGCCTGCCGCCGGCTTGTCGCGGCCGTCAGCGGCTACGGGCAGCGGTTCAACAAGAAGGACATCGATCCCGACCAGGACGTGCCGTGGGAGGAGATCGTCGCCAAGGCCCAACACGTCCCGCCACGGCTCTACTCCCGGGGCAAGCACTGGCAGGGGAGGTCGGACGCGGAGCGCCGGCAGACCAGCACGACCGGGGCGTCGCAGTTCGTGTTCGCCATGACCGAGGCGAGGGTGGCCGAGCTGGAACGGGACACCTTGCTGACCGGGGAGCGGCAGGACCGTGGCGCGGGCACGTACCACGTCTGGAAGCGGCACGGTGAGCAGCTCGGCTGGGACGGCGGCAACGAGGCGTTCTGGCTCAGGGCCGAGCTGACGAACGCGAACGCGGGCCAACCCTCGGTTCATTCACACCCGCGCCAGGCGAAGGGCTAGCGTTTCTCCAATGAGACCGCTCATGCCCCTGCGGCTGCCCAGCGGCTGGGCCGTGGTGTTCAACAACTTCGTGGAGTTCTCCGACGACAGTCCGCCGACGGATGCGGATTTCGAGGCGTACCGGGACGAGGACCTCCTCTCCGTCGAGGCGGTCTCGTTCGACGGGAAGGTCTGGCGCACCGACGAGTCCGGGCTGCTGATCGATGTGGGCTGGTACCCGGCCGGCGATCCCGCCGGCAGCTACCGGTTGGCGCTCGTGCGCGGTGGCTGGGACGACGTGCCGGCCCGCTTCGAGCACCGGAACTGCTACGTCGTCAAGGAGGCCATCGACCTGGTGGTGGGGATGCTCGCCCGGGGCAGCACGCCCGAGGAGGTGGCGGAGCTGCTGGACGATCTCGCCGACACGATGACCGGCATGTCGTAGGTCCAAGGTCGGCGGGCGCTACGGGTGCGGCGACGGCGACGGCGTGATGGCCGGCGGGAGGGCGTGCGGCCGGGCCGGGTCGATGCGGTGCTCCTCCAGCAGTTCCCACAGCGGGGCGAGGGCGGCGGCCGGGTCGCGGGAGTAGGTGCTGGCCCGCAGCCGCCACACCGTCCAGCCGACCCGCTCCAGGTCGCGCTGGCGGCTGCCGTCGTAGTCGGCGCGGTCCGGTCCCGGCCGGGTGTCGCCGTCGCACTCGACGGCAAGGCGCGAGCTGCCGCCCTCCACGACCAGGTCGATGTAGTACCCGAGGGCCTGGTACTGCGGCCGCACCCGGAAGCCGCGGTCCCGCAGGTCCAGGTACACCCGCTGCTCGAAGACGCTGTCGAACGGTGGCACCCGCACCGCCCTCGGCACGTCGGCGGCCACGTCGGGCTCGTCAGCGTACGGCGTGCTCGTGTACTCCAGGTAGTGGTGGCGCAGGTCGCCGGGGGACAGGTCGGCGAGCTGCACGCTGTGGAACAGCCACGCCTGGTCCCGCGCCCGCGACGCGGCCACGTTGTACCGCCGCCGCGCGTCCTCCCTGGTCTGCGCGACCAGCCGGCGCGGCCCGGCGTCGCTCTCCAGCGCCGCCACCATCGACAGGAACACCACGTCCCGCTCGTCGCCCTGGAACGACTCCGGGCTGCCGACCCGCAGCCGCCGCCGGTCGATCTCCTCGATCGGCAGCTTGGTGACCAGCCGGTCGTGGATGAGACGCTCCTGCACCCCGCCCTGCAGGGTGATCACGCCCATCGTCCTGCCGTCGTACGCCGGGTCGGCGCAGCACGCGACGATCTGCTCGACCAGCGCCTCCGCCTCGGCCTCGTTGCCGAGCGCACCCACCTCGCCGCGCACCACCGCGCCCGGCACGTGGGTGTGCCGCAGCGGCGGCAGCCGGTCGGTGCCGTACTGGCGCAGCGCCTTCAACCGGCCGCCGTAGCACTCCCGGTTGGAGAAGGAGATGATCTCCGGCATGCAGCGGAAGTGCTCGGTGAGCAGGATGCTGCGGCCGGACGCCTTGGCCAGGTCGAAGAAGCTGGACCCGATCTGGAGCAGGCTGCGGGACGGCAGGTCGGCCACCCAGGTGTCGATGAGCTGCTGCACCTCGCCCCGGTCGTAACCGACCTCCTCCGGGCTGACCTGCTCGTCGTCGCCGACGACCACGAGCTGCGGGGCGAGCCAGGCCAGCATCAGCGCCTCCGGCCCGGACTGGCTGGCCTCGTCGATGATGACCACGTCGAACTGGTCGGGCCGGTCGAGCGCGACCGAGTCGGCGACCCGGTACAGCGGCATGATCCACGCCGGTACCGCCTGCTGGCACTCGGCGAGGTGGTCGCGGGCCTCGGCCCGGTACCGGCGGACGTACTTGCCGGTGCCCTTGCCGATCCGCTTCATCGCCTTGACGTACCCGTTGAGGTGCAGCCGGTCGGCATCGGTGACCCTGGCCAGGCAGCGGTCCCAGGACAGGTTGGCGGCCAGCCCGCGCAGCGCCACCCGCTCCTCGCGCTCGGCCCTGTCCACCTCGGCGAGTAGCTTGCGCTCGGTCTCCGGGTCGGCGAGGTCGCGGATGCGGGCCTCCCACGCCGACCAGTGCCACGCCTCGACCAGCAGCGGCAGTCGGGTGTCCCAGGCCGGGTCGTCCGGGCTGGTGGCGAGCCGGGTGGCGAGTTCGGCGTGGCCGGCGGCGACTTCCACGTGGGCCGCGTCCACCTCGGCGAGCAGCGCGTTCGCCGCGCGTACCGCGTCGAAGGCGGCGCTGGCGGTGGCGTAGCCGTCGGGGTTCCAGGCGTTCAGCGCGGCCAGCGCGTCGGCGACCTCCGGGACGCCGCCGCCGAGGGCGGCCTCGAGCGCCCGCCGGGACGGTTCCACCGTCCCCGCGACCTGGGCGCGCAGCTCGTCCACGGCGAGCGCGTCGAACGCGGCCCGTACGGCGGCGACGGTCCGCTGGCCGTTCCAGGCGAACGGCGCCTGCGCGGTGTGCGCCAGCCGGCCCAGCGCGTCGCCGAACCCGACGAGCAGCGCGAGCGCCTCGTTCTCGTCGACGAGCCGGGCGAACCGGCTGGCCGGCGGGCCGGTCGGCGGCAGCCCCCAGGACGCCTCGGCCGTGCGCAGCTCGATCTCCACGCCCAGATGCGCCCACAGCGGTTCGACCAGGTCGGGCCGCTGGTCCACCCGCGCGCCGTCCACCCGGACCCGGTCCAGCAGCGGGCCGGCCTGCTTCAGCTCGCGGGACTTCGTGCCGAGCGCCCCGGTCAGCTTGCCGTCCTCGGCCAGCTTCGCCCGCAGGTCCCCGACCTGGTTGAACGCCACCTCCGGCTCGACGCCGGCCAGCCCGGTGACCTGGTGGCCGCCGGCCGCGGCGAGGTAGGAATGCGCCCGGCCCAGGCAGGCCGCCGTCAGGTCGTGGCGCTCCCGCCAGCCGCGGTGCCGGCCGTACCAGGCCTCCTCCAGCGCGCCGCCCAGCCACGGCTCGCGCCGGGCGGCCAGCCGGGACAGCAGCAGCTCGACGGCGGCGAGCAGCTCCTCGACCTGCTGGCGGCGTGGGCCGAGCCCGGCCAGCCAGGCGTACTCGGGCCCGCCGCGGGCCGTCTCGGTGCCGGCCGCCCTGGCCTCCACGGCCACCCGGCGCTCGGCGAGCGCGGCGAAGTCGGCGGCCGGGATCAGCGCCTCGACCGGCGGCACCGTACCGGCCCTGGCCCACACCTCCGGGGTGGCCCTGCGGAGCAGGTCGAGGTAGCGCCGGGCCTGTGCGGGCGTGAGCGCCGGCTCCCGGTCCGGGACCGGGCCGAGCCAGCCGAGGGTGGCCTCCTCCCGGTACAGCCGTTCGGCGATCTCGGCGGCCGTGCCCTGGTAGCCGCCGGCGGACGGCGGGTACCGGACGGTCTCGTTCTCCCGGATCTCGCGCAGCTTGGCGGCGGCCGCGGCGCGGTCGGCGCGGGCCGCGACCAGTTGCTCCTCCAGCCGCTCGTGCTCGCGGGCGACGTGGCGCTCGTCGTACCGGTCCAGCCGTTCCAGCACGGTCTGCACGGACTGCTTGAGGTCGTCCTGCCCGCGGCTGGAGTCGGCGGTGATGCTGATGCACAGGTCCTGGATCTCGGTGGGCAGCTTGTCCTTGAGCACCGCGAGCGCGCGGGCCGTGTGGCTGGTGACCAGCACCCGCTTGCCGTGCGCGAGCAGGTCGGTGACCAGGTTGGCGATCGTGTGCGTCTTGCCGGTGCCGGGCGGGCCCTGCACGACCACCACCCTGTCCCGGCGCAGCCGCTCCACCACCAGCCGTTGCTCGTCGTTGGCGGGCGCGGGGAAGTACACCTCACCCTGCTCCTCGGCGGCCGCCGGCGGCTCGGGTACCCGGGCGCCCGGCTCGACCAGCGTGCGCAGCGCCGGCGGCACGTGCCCGAGCGCGCGTACCCGCTGCTCCAGCGTCTGGAACGCGTCCACGAACGCCCGCCGGGTGCGTTCCCGCAGCACCAGCGCGGGCGCGAAGCTCACGGTGAGCGCGTCGCCGTCGGCCCGGTGCGGCACCGGCCGGTCCAGGTAGGTGGTGGTGGGGCCGTGCGCGTGCGCCCACACCCGCAGCGCCTCCGGCGCCCCGTCCGGCGCGAACGGGTCGTCCTCCGCGGCGGCGAGCAGCGACAGCATCTCCTGGTGCGGGCCGGGCGGGAGCGCGTCGACCGGGTCGAGCATCTCCTCCTCCAGCGCGAGCCGGGCACCGTCGGCGGGGCGGACGGTGAGCCGGCCGGAGCGGGTGTCCATGGTGACCGCGAGCGGAATGGTGAGCAGGTGGCGGCGCAGCGTGTGCGGGCCCGAGGTGCCGGTGAGGTAGCCGAGGCCGAGCACCAGCTCGTACTGCTCGGCCAGCGCGGTGGAGTCCTGGTAGATGGCGTACAGGTCGCGGTAGGCGCCGGTGACCTGGCGGCGGGCGCGCTGCTCGGTGGCCCAGGCGTGCCACTGCGGCAGCCAGTCCAGGTACCGGTCCCGCACGTCGTCGGGCACCGGGTCCTCGCCGATCGGGCGGAGGCCGGGCTCGGCCGCCTCCGGGTCGTCCAGCCGCTCGTCGACGATCCAGAGCGCGAGGTCGTACGGGGGTTCGGGGTGCGGGAGCTCCTCGATCCGGTCCAGCGTCAGCCAGGCGTCGGGATCGAGCTCGTCGCGGCCGAGCGGGTTGCCGACCGCCGGGTGGGCGGGTAGCCCGGCGAGCCACTGCACCCGGGCGTACTGGCGCAGGTCACGGACGATGTTGGTGCGCCGCTTCTGCCGTTCCAGCAGGAACCGGTACATCCGCGCGGCCCGGTCCACCGCCGGCTCCGGCGCCACCTCGACCGGCGCCGCCGCTTCAGTCTCTGTCTCCGCTACCTGTTCCGTCTCTGGGCTCGTCACTGGCTACCGCCTCCCGCCATGCCGTACCCATGATGCCCCCTTCTCCAACTCCTTTCCGCGTCGGTTACCGCGGGTCGAAGAAGGGGTGCTGGCCAGGCGGGTAGTCGCCGGTGTCGGGTGGCGGCGGGATGCCGGGGCCGCCCCAGTTCGGCGCGGCGGGAGCGGACGGCGCGGACGGGGCGGGCGGCGCGGGGCGGGTGCTCCTGGGCGCGGCGCGGTGACGGGTCGGTGGGGGCGGGGCGGGCGCGCCAGGGCGTGGCGAGACGACCACGCCGAGTACGCCCGGACCGCCGTGCGCGCCGAGTACCGCGCTGGCCTCGGTGACGTGGCACTCGCCGAGCCGGGGCAGCCGGCGGCGCAGCCGCTGCGACAGTTCGGCGGCCCGCTGCGGCGCGCACACGTGGTGCACGGCCACGTCGGCGAGCTGGCGGCCGGCGCGTTCGGCGACGAAGTCCTCCAGCCGCGTCATCGCGCGGCTCGCCTTCCGTACCTTGTCCATCGCCACGATGCCGCCGTCGCGCATGGTGAGCAGCGGCTTGAGGTCGAGCGCGTTGCCGACCAGGGCGGCCGCCCCGCCGATCCGGCCGCCGCGGCGCAGGTAGTCCAGCGAGTCGACGCAGAACACCGCGTCGGTGGCCTCGCAGCGGGCGGTGGCCGCCGCCACCACCTCGTCGACGCCGGCCCCGCGCCGGGCGAGCTGGGCGGCGGCCATCACCGGGTAGCCGCAGGCCATCGCGATCCAGTGCGAGTCGACGACGCTGACCGGGGCGCGCAGCTGGCGGGCGGCCTCCCTGGCGGACTCGCAGGTCTCCGACAGCTTGGCGGACAGGTGGATGGAGACGATCGCCTCGGCGCCGCGGTTGAGCGCGTCCTGGTAGGCCCAGTAGAAGGCGGGCGGCTCCGGCGGCGAGGTGGTGACGTTCACGTGCTCGCGGAAGGCCTGGTCCAGGGCTCCCTTGGGCAGCCTGTCCTCATCGACCGCCTGCTGCCCCACGTGGACCTTCAGGGGTACGACGCTGATGCCGAGCATCGCGGCGACTCCACGGGGCAGTGACGCGGTCGAGTCGGTCACCACTGCTACTCGCCGGTACACGACTTCTCAGGCTATCGCTCCGTGGCGTCGCGACAAGCCGTCTACCCTTTCCGCGACCTTAAGGAACCTTCAAGGGGCGGGATGGACGTACTCGACCGGCGCGCGCTCAACCGCGCCACGCTGGCCAGGCAGCACCTGCTCGACCGGGTCCGGATGCCGGCGGCGGACATGGTGGAGCACCTGGTCGGGATGCAGGCGCAGGCGCCCAACCCGCCGTACCTCGGCCTGTGGACCCGGCTGGACGGCTTCCGCCTGGAGGAGCTGGCCGACCTGGTCACCGCGCGGCGGGTGGTGCGGATCGCGCTGATGCGCGGCACCATCCACCTCGTCACCGCCCGGGACTGCCGGGCGCTGCGGGCGCCGCTGCAGCCGGTGCTGGACCGCGCCCTGCGGACCACGTACGGCCGGGCGCTGGCCGGCGTCGACCCGGCCGAGGTGGCGGCCGCCGGACGCGCGCTGGTCGAGGCGGAACCGCTCACCTTCGACGCGATCGGCAGGCGGCTCGCCGATCGCTGGCCGGGGGTGGCGCCGCTCGCGCTGGCCAACGCGGTACGGGCCGGTGTCCCACTGGTGCAGGTGCCGCCGCGCGGGATCTGGGGGAGGAGCGGCCAGGCGAAGCACACCTCGGTGGAGGCCTGGCTCGGCGGCCCGGTCGACCCGGACCCGGCCCCGGACGCGATGGTGCCGCGGTACCTGGCCGCGTTCGGCCCGGCCAGCGTCGCCGACATGCAGAAGTGGTCCGGGCTGACCGGGCTGCGCGAGGTGGTGGAGCGGCAGCGGCCGCGGCTGCGCGCGTTCCGCGACGGGAACGGGCGCGAGCTGTACGACCTGCCGGACGCGCCGCGGCCCGACCCGGACACGCCGGCGCCCGTGCGGTACCTGCCCGAGTTCGACAACCTGCTGCTCTCGCACGAGGACAGGGCGCGGGTGCTGACCGAGGAGGACCGGGCCCGGGTCATGTCGGTCAACGGCATCGTGTCCGGCACCGTGCTGGTGGACGGTTTCGTGCACGGCACGTGGAAGGTCCACCGCGCCCGCGGCGCCGCCGTGCTGCGGGTCACCCCCTTCCGGCGGCTGGCCAGGCGGGACGCGGCCGCGGTCGCCGCCGAGGGCGAGCGGCTGCTGGCCTTCGCCGCCGCCGGGGCGAACCGGCGCGATCTGGACGTGTTGCCAGTACCGTGAGGGCGTGGACGAGGTTCCGCTGGTCGTGGTCGACGCCGCCAACGTCGTCGGCTCGGTGCCGGACGGCTGGTGGCGGGACCGGCGCGCGGCCACCGAGCGGCTGCTCGACCGGCTGGAGCTGGTGCTCACCGAGGGCCTGGTGGGCGGTCCGGAGCCGCCGTTCGACCTGGTCGCCGTCGTGGAGGGCGCGGCGAGGACCGTCGCGGCGCGGGACGGCGTGCGGGTGGTGCCCGCCGGCGGCTCCGGCGACGACGCGATCGTCGAGGTGGTACGGGCGGCCGGCGCGGACAGGTCGCGGCTGGTGGTGACCGCCGACCGCGAGCTGCGGAACCGGGTGGAGGCGCTCGGCGCGAGCGTCGTCGGGCCGCGTGCGGTGCGCCGTACCCGCTGACCCCTTCCGCCGCTGCTTACCGCACAGTAAGATCACCTCGCCCCTCGTGACTTCCCCCGTGGTCACGAGGGGTCTCCGCGCTACTGGCTGAACGGTTTGGCTGCACGATCAGGTCGAGGCGTCTAACCTCGCGATCATCACCACCGGAGGTGCCAGATGTTGGTTCGGGACGGGATGAGCACCAGGGTCCTCACCGTGGGGCCGGATCACACCCTCCGCGACGCCGCCCGGCTGATGTCCGAGCGTCACGTGGGTGCGGCGGTGGTGGTCAATCCCGACCACAGCGGGTACGGAATCCTCACCGAACGCGACATTCTCAACGCGGTCGGGTCCGGCAGGAACCCCGACGCGGAGCGTGCCGCCGACCACCTGACCTCCGACCTGGTCTTCGCCGCGCCGGACTGGCCGCTGCAACGCGCCGCCGACGCGATGGTCCGCGGGGGATTCCGCCACCTGGTGGTCCTGGAGGAGGATGACGTCGTCGGCATGCTGGCCATGCGCGACATCGTCCGTGTCTGGTCAGCCCAGGGAGCACCGCACGTATGAGCCACTCGGTCCACGGGGTCGTCGCACGCGCCAAGGGCGAACCGGTCACGGTCGAGACCGTGCTCGTCCCCGACCCCGGGCCTGGTGAAGCGCTCGTCACCGTGCGCGCCTGCGGGGTCTGCCACACCGACCTGCACTACCGCGAGGGCGCCATCGGCGACGAGTACCCGTACCTGCTCGGCCACGAGGCCGCCGGCACGGTGGACACGGTCGGCGAGGGCGTCGACAACCTCGCCCCCGGCGACTTCGTCGTGCTGAACTGGCGCGCGGTGTGCGGCGACTGCCGGGCCTGCCGGCGCGGCGAGCCGTGGTACTGCTTCAACACCCACAACGCGCGCCAGCCGATGACGCTGGCGGACGGCACGCCGCTGTCGCCCGCGCTCGGGATCGGCGCGTTCGTGGAGAAGACGCTGGTGGCCGCCGGCCAGTGCACCAAGGTCGACCCGCGGGCCCGGCCCGAGGTCGCCGGCCTGCTCGGCTGCGGCGTGATGGCCGGCCTCGGCGCGGCGCTCAACACCGGCGGGGTAGGCCGCGGCGACACGGTGGCCGTGTTCGGCTGCGGCGGTGTCGGCAACGCCGCGATCGCGGGCGCGCGGCTGGCCGGCGCGTCGGTCATCGTCGGCGTGGACGTCGACGACCGGAAGCTGGCGTGGGCGCGCGAGTTCGGCGCCACCCACACGGTGAACTCGACGGCCACCGACCCGGTGGAGGCGGTCCGCGAGCTCACCGGCGGGTTCGGCGTGGACGTGGCGATCGAGGCGGTCGGCCGGCCGGAAACCTTCCAGCAGGCCTTCTACGCCCGCGACCTGGCCGGCACGGTGGTGCTGGTCGGCGTGCCCGACCCGGCCATGCGGCTGGACCTGCCGCTGATCGACCTGTTCTCCCGCGGCGGGGCGGTCAAGTCCTCCTGGTACGGCGACTGCCTGCCCACCCGCGACTTCCCCATGCTCATCGACCTGTACCTGCAGGGCCGGCTCGACCTGGACCGCTTCGTCACCGGCACGGTCGGGCTCGGCGACGTGGAGGAGGCGTTCGCGGCGATGGGGCGCGGCGACGTGCTCCGCTCGGTCGTGATGCTGCCGGCTGGCTGATACCCGACACTTCTCAGGGCGTCAGGAGGGCGCTTCCTCACCCCCTGACGGCCGGGTGCCGATCAGACTGGTACTCATGCATGAGGCATCAGGTACCGGCGCCGACGTGCCGGGGGTACACGAGGCCCTCCACGAGCTCGCCGGCCTGCTGCGGGCCGAGCACGACCGGCCCACCGGACCGCTCGCCGGTGTCGAGGCCGACAGCCAGCGGCACGGCGAGGACCTCGTCTCCCTGTGGCAGGACGTGGTGAACGCGTACGCGCAGGCCACCGACCGCTGGCTGCGGGCCGCGCTGGCGATGGCGCACGCCGTGGCCGCGCTGGGCGTCGCCGCCGCCGAGCTGGAGCCCGCGGACGGCGCCGAGGCCGACCGGTGGCTGCGGCGGGTGCGGGGAGCCTGAGGCGATCGTGTCCGTGCCGCTTCCCGACCGCCTCGACCCGCTCCCGCCGCTGAGCTTCCAGCCGCCGCGGCTGGTCGAGCTGGCCGGCCGGTACGACGATCACGGCGGCGCGCTGCGGGACCTGTCCGGCCGGTTCGCCGCCGCCGCCGAGGCCACCTGGGCGGGGGAGGCCGCCGACGCCTTCAACCGGTTGCTGCGCGCGCTGACCGGCCACCTGGTGTCCGCCGCCGAGGCCGTCGGCGAGCTGGCCGCCGGCCTGCGCACGCTCGCCGCCGAGCTGGAGCTGGCCGGCCGGATGCAGGGCAAGGCCGAGCGGGACATGCGGGAGCTGGACCGCGGCCAGCTCCAGCCGCTGCGCCGGCACGCCGAGACCGGCGGCGCCGACGACGCCGAGATCCGCCGGATGTGGGAGCAGATCAGGGCCCGGCAGTCCACCATCGCCGACGACGCGTACCGGGCCAGGGCGTACGCGGCTGGCGCGATGCAACGGTTCCGCCGCACGCTGACCGCGGTGGTCGAGGCCTCGTACCGGACGCTGCCGCCGTCACTGTCCGGTGAGCCGGGCGCCGCCACCGACGGCTGGCTGCTCGGCGGGCCGGGGGAGGGCCGCTGACGTGGACGTCGACCGGATCCTGCGGGACGCCGGGCCGCTGGACGAGCGGGCGGCGGCGACGGCGCGGCGGTACCAGCGGGACCTGCCCCCCGCGCCGCCGCCAGGGTGGGACCGCGGCCGGGCGACCGCGCGCGGGTGCCGTTCCAGCGTCCGTGGGCGGCGGTGGGCCCAGTCCGGTACGCGGTGACCGGGTACGTCGAGGCCCCCGCGGGCTGGACGGCGATGGCTGGGCGAGCCTGCAGCCCGACTCGGGGCCGATCCTGTGCTTCCAGCGGGTCGCCGACCACCGCCCGCCGCGCTGGCCCGACCCCGCCGGGCACCCGTTCTGCCTCGTCCGGCACTGACGGATCACGCTGCGATTCCCGGTAAGTGGGACAGGAGCTCCCGCACTCTGGCACAGGCGTGGCAGTATTCAGCGCGATGGCACCCCAGACGATCATTACCAGCTAGCGCGCAGACACCCGCACCCCGTCCGCGCGCAGACCTCTCACAGCCGTGAGAGGTCTTTTCGTTTTCCGAGCCAGCCAGGGAAGAAGAAGATGGTCGACGACAGCTTCCACGTGTACGACACGACCCTGCGGGATGGAGCCCAGAGCGAGGGGCTCTCCCTCTCCGTCGTGGACAAGCTCGCCATCGCCCGCCACCTCGACGACCTCGGGGTGGGCTTCATCGAGGGCGGATGGCCCGGCGCCAACCCGAAGGACGAGGAGTTCTTCCGCCGTGCCCGTACCGAGCTGACGCTCCGCCACGCCACGCTCGCCGCGTTCGGCGCGACCCGCCGTCCCGGCGCGAAGGCCCCGGACGACCCGCAGGTCACCACCTTGCGGGAGTCCGGGGCGCCCGTGGTCACCCTGGTCGCCAAGTCCCATGTCGGACACGTCACCCGGGCGCTGCGCACCACGCCCGAGGAGAACCTGGCGATGATCCGCGACACCGTCACCCACCTGCGGGCCGAGGGCCAGCGGGTGTTCCTCGACGCCGAACACTTCTTCGACGGGTACCGGCTCGACCCGGCGTACGCGCTGGAGGCGGTACGGGTGGCCGCCGAGGCCGGCGCCGACGTGGTCGCGCTGTGCGACACCAACGGCGGCATGCTGCCCGACCAGCTCGCCGAGGTGGTCGGCGCGGTCGCCGCGCTCGGCGTGCGGGTCGGCATCCACGCCCACGACGACTCCGGCTGCGCGGTCGCCAACAGCCTCGCCGCCATCGACGCCGGCGCCACCCACGTCCAGGGCACCGCCAACGGGTACGGC
>JBJMIH010000157.1:0-18432 GCA_045806985.1 Mycobacteriales bacterium
CAGCGTCGCCCAGACCGTCCTCCGCGTCCACACCCGCGTCGCCGACCTCTACAACCAACCCATGGACCAGGTCGAACAGCAACTCCGCCTCACCATCGAAGCCCTCCGCGAACGCCAGGAACACGAACTCGTCAACAACCCCGACTTCGGCCTGCTCCACAACGCCGACCTCAACCAACGCATCCACACCCGAACCGGCCCACCCACCCCCGACGACCTGGACGAACTGCTCTGCCGCCGGCGGAAGTCGCAGTACTTCCTGGCTCACCCGCGCGCCATCGCCGCGTTCGGCCGGGAGTGCGGCCGGCGCGGGGTGTACCCGGAACCGGTGGAGGTCGAGGGCAGGCCGGTCGCGGCGTGGCGCGGGGTGCCGCTGCTGCCCTGCGACAAGATCCCGGTCGGCCGCGACGGCGCCACCTCGATCCTGGTGATGCGGACCGGGGAGAAGAACGAGGGCGTGGTGGGGCTGCGGCAGACCGGCATTCCGGACGAGTACGAGCCCGGCCTGTCCGTCCGGCACGCCGGGGTCGACGCGAAGGGCATCGCCTCGTACCTGGTCAGCGCGTACCACTCGGTGGCGGTGCTGGTACCGGACGCGCTCGGCGTCCTCGAGAACGTCGAGACGGGCCGCTGATGTCCGCCGTGGAGGTGGCCGCCCGGCCGGCCGGCGAGATCCTCGGCTGGAGCCGCGACACCGTCGAGCCGGCGCTGCGCGCCGCCGTGGACACGCTGCCGGCGTCGCTGCGCCGGATCGCCGGCTACCACCTGGGCTGGTGGGACGAGCGGGAGCGGCCGGCCACGGCCGACGGCGGCAAGGCGCTGCGCCCGGCGCTGGTGCTGCTGTCCGCCGACGCGACCGGCGGCGCGCCCGCTGTGGCCGTGCCGGCGGCCGTCGCCGTCGAACTGGTCCACAACTTCTCGCTGCTGCACGACGACGTGATGGACCGCGACGTCGAGCGCCGGCACCGGCCCACCGCCTGGACGGTGTTCGGCACGGGCCCGGCGATCCTGGCCGGCGACGCGCTGCTCACCCTCGCCCTGGACGTGCTGGCCACCAGCGGGCACCCGGCCGGCCAGCAGGTCATGCGCGCGCTCAGTACCGCCGTGCTCGACCTGCTCAACGGCCAGAACGCCGACCTGGACTTCGAGCGGCGCACCGACGTCGACCCGCCGGAGTGCCTGCGGATGGCGCGGGAGAAGACCGGCGCGCTGACGGCCTGCGCGTGCGCGGCCGGCGCGGCGTTCGGTGGCGGCACGCCCGAACAGGTCGGGCTGCTGCGCGCGTTCGGCGAGCGGCTCGGGCTGGCCTTCCAGCACGCCGACGACCTGCTCGGGATCTGGGGTGACCCGGCGGTGACCGGCAAGCCGGCGTACTCCGACCTGGCCAGCCGGAAGAAGTCGCTGCCGGTGGTGGCCGCGCTGACCTCCGGGACGGCGGCGGGCCGCGAGCTGTCCGTGCTGTACCGGCGGGAAGGGTCGCTGTCCGGCGGCGACCTGGCCAGGGCCGCCGCCCTGGTGGAGGCCGCCGGCGGGCGGGCGTGGAGCCAGGCCGAGGCCGACGCGCTGCTGGCCGGGGCGCTGGACGACCTCGCGGCGGCGGCGCCGGCCGCCCGCGCCGCCGCCGAACTCGGCGTGCTGGCCCGGCTGGCCGCGCACCGCGACCACTGACCACTCCGAGGGGAGTACGGCGATGGCGTGCAACGGTATGCGGCCGGTACTGGTCGCGGACGAACTGCTCCTCCCCGGCGGGCGGGCCCTGCCCTGCCCGGCCGGGGTGCTGCTCGCCGGGGCGCTGGCCCGGCGCGGCATCCCCGCCCTCCCCGGCCCGCTGCACCACGACCCGGCGGCGCCGGCGCTGTCGGCGGTGCTGGCCGGCGGCCGGACCGGCCTGGGGATCGCCGCCGAGGCCGGCGACACGGCCGGCGAGTGCGCGGCCAGGGCCGCGTTCGAGGGCTGGCTGGCCGCCGCCGGGCCGCGGACGGTCCTGCTGGCCTCGCCGCGCTCGTTCTGCGCCGGGGTGGACCGGGCGGTGGAGATCGTGGCGGCGGCGCTCCGCCGCCAGGACGGCCCGGTCTACGTGCGCAAGCAGATCGTCCACAACGTGGCGGTGGTGACCGACCTGGCGGCGCGCGGCGCGGTGTTCGTGGACGAGCTGGACGCCGTCCCGGACGGGGCGACGGTGGTGTTCTCGGCGCACGGGGTGTCGCCGGCCGTCCGCGCCGAGGCCGCCCGCCGCGACCTGCAGGTGATCGACGCGACCTGCCCGCTGGTCACCAAGGTGCACGCGGAGGCGCGCCGGTACGCCGCCCGCGGCGACACGGTGGTCCTCATCGGCCATGACGGGCACGAGGAGGTCGAGGGCACGCTGGGCGAGGCCCCGGCCCGTACGGTGCTGGTCGAGACCGTCGAGGACGTGGCCGGCCTCCAGGTCGAGGATCCGGAGCGGGTGTCGTACCTGACCCAGACCACGCTCGCGGTGGACGAGACCGCCGCGGTGGTGGCGGCGTTGCGGGCCCGGTTCCCGGCGCTGCGCGGGCCGGCCTCCGCCGACATCTGTTACGCCACCACCAACCGGCAGGACGCGCTGGCCGCGATCGCCGGCGAGGCCGACCTGGTGCTGGTGATCGGCTCCGGGAACTCCTCCAACTCGCGTCGGCTGGTCGAGCTGGCGGAGCGGGCCGGCGCCCCGGCGCACCTGGTCGACGGGCCCGCCGACCTGCGCGCCGAGTGGCTGGCCGGGGCGCGGACGGTCGGCCTGACGGCGGGCGCCTCGGCGCCGCCGGCGCTGGTCGACACGGTCGTCGCCGCGCTCGGCGGCCTCGGCCCGCTGACCGTGGTGGAGCGGGCGACCGCCACCGAGACGGTCCGCTTCACGCTCCCGCTGCCGGTCCGCCGCTAGCGTCCGGTGTCAGCGCCATGTAGCGGCGGTACTGGTAGGCGTAGAAGACGAGCTGGGCGGCGACCGCGACGGCCACGCCGGCGGGTACCGCGACCGCCAGCCGGTGACCGCCGAGCAGCCGGTCCAGCGCGAGCGCCGCGCCGGCCCCGGCGACCAGGCTGTTGATCGCCGAGATCAGGCTAGCCGTGGTGCCCACGCTGGTGATCACGCCCCGCCGCCGGCTCAGCGCGGCGAGCGCCTCGCTGGCCTCGCCGCCGGCCTCGTCCTGGGCCGGCACTCCCTCGCCCCACGGCGTGAAGTAGCTCGGCGCCTCCGGGGTGAGCGTGCGGTAGTACGCCCGGATGTGGGCGATCCCGGCCAGGTACCGGAGGTTCTGCACGCCGGTGTCGACCAGCCGCACGATCGTGAAGAATCCCATCACCAGCAGCGCCGGGATCACCGCGCCGGCGAACGGCAGGAAGACGCCGTGCGCCTGTGCCGCGAAGCCCATCGCCACCAGCGAGCTGGACACCGCGGACAGGTAGAGCGACGCCCGCCCCGACGCCTCGCTGACCGTGGTGCTGGCCGCCGACTGGAGCACGAAGTGCTCGGTGACCAGCGCCGACATGAACGCCGCCTGCTTGGCGTCGTCGTCCATGGCCTCTCCCTTCCGTACTGCGATCTTGTGACCTGCGGGTTTACCGTGACTCCTGTGACGATCCCGCCACCGAGCGAGGTCCCGCTGATGGTCAGCGCGGACGGCCGGTGGCTGCTCCGGCAGGAGCGGGAGTGGGGTCCGCACGGGTACATCCGGTACCTCGAGCTGTGGACGCGGGCGGACGGCGGCTGGGTACGCCGGCCGGAGACGTTCACCAGCGTGACCAGTCTGCCTGATGAGGTGCGTGCCGCTTTTGGCCTCCCGTGACCGGAAGGGCGGTGGTGAACAGTGGGTGAACACCGCTCTGGTGGGGCTCAGGGCTCTTTGGAGCCGCGCCGGGCCGACCTAGGGTCGGCGGTATGACCCAGATGTCCGTCACGCGGGGCGCGCGGGGCGCGCGGGCGGCGGTCGCCCGTGCGGTGGCGGAGACACTGCTCGCGGATGTCCCCGAACGGTGGTCACACACCGTCGCCGTGGCCGCCCGCGCCGAGGAACTCGCCGTCACCGTCGACCCGGCCGACCGGGACGTGCTGGTGGTCGCGGCCTGGCTGCACGACATCGGGTACGGGCGGCTGGCCGCCGAGACCGGGTTCCACCCGCTCGACGGGGCCAGGTACCTGGACCGGCACGGCTGGCCGGCGCGGATCAGCGCGCTGGTCGCGCACCACTCCGGCGCCGACTTCCTGGCCATCTCCTACGGCCGGTACGAGCAGCTCAGCGCCTATCCGCACGAGAACTCGCCGGTCTCCGACGCGCTCTGCTACGCCGACCAGACCACCGGGCCGGCCGGGCAGTCGATGGCGATCGGCCCGCGGATGGCCGACGCGATCCACCGGCACGGGCCCGGGTCGCCGCAGGCGCTGGTCCACCACGTGCGCGGGCCGTACCTCCTCGACACGGCCGCCCGGGTCGAGCAGCGGCTGGTCGCCGCCGCCCGCTGACAGCGGTCAGGCGCCGGCCGCGTCCAGGCTCGCCAGCTGCTCCCCGGTCAGGGTGAGGTCCAGGGCCGGCACCGCCGTCTCGAACTGATCCAGCGTGCGCGGGCCGATCAGCGGGATGATCCGCGGCTGCCGGTCGGCCAGCAGCCAGGCCAGCACCACCTGTGACGGCCGGGCCCCGGTCTCGGCGGCGACCCTGTCCACCTCGGCGAGGCGCGCGTCGGCGTCCGGCCCCGCGTAGGAGGCCATCATCCCGCTGTTCCGCTTCGCCAGGTCGTCGTACAGGCCCTTGAGGATCGGCGAGTACGCGACGAGCGTGAGGTCCGGGTGCGCGCGCAGGTAGTCGAGCTGCTCGTGGGTCACGATCGACGGCGTCGCCTCGGCCGGCCGGGGCCGCAGGTACGAGTGCTGCTGCTGGAGCGCGACCGGGGCCGGCCAGCCGTTCCGGGCGCAGAGCTGCCGGATCCGCTCCAGCCGCCAGGTGCGCACGTTGGACCAGCCGATGTACCGGGTCTTGCCGGCCTCGACCAGCCCGGCGAGCGCGCCCAGGGTCTCCTCCAGCGGCGTCGAGGCGTCGTCCACGTGCACGTAGTAGAGGTCGACGTGGTCGGTGCCGAGCCGGCGCAGGCTGCCGTCCAGGTTGCGGCGCAGCGTGTCCGCGCCGGCGCCCTCGAACCGGACCGCCGACCAGTCCGGCTCGCCGTCCGCGGTGAACACCGGCTCCGTCACCATCGCGCTGCCCTTGGTGGCCAGGAAGACCCGGTCCCGGGTACCGCCGCGGGCGAACCACCGGCCGAGCAGCTCCTCGCTCTCACCGCCCCGGCTGCCGTCCCGCAGCCACCACGCGTAACAGTTGGCGGTGTCGAGGAAGTCACCACCCAGGTCCAGGTACCGGTCCAGGATCCGGAACGCCTCGTCCTCCGGCGTCCTGGTGCCCATGATCATGCACCCCAACGCCAGCCTGCTCACCCGGACGCCGGTCCCGCCCAGCTCCACGCTCTCCATACCCGCAACGCTACGAATGCGAGCACACTCCAAGTCAACCGCATCGAGACGGACGGAGGCGGCCGTCGCGACCGCCTCCGTCCGTCCCCCCGTCGCTCAGCGGTAGGAGTCCAGGTAGGACCTGGTGGGCGTGCCCATGCCGGTGACGTCGTCGTACCCGCGGGTGGCGTGCAGGCTGGTGTCGTGCGCCATGGTGACCGCGACATCGGTGACCTGGGTGGCGCCCGGGTCGCGTTCCTCGTCGGCCATGGCGACCGGGACGCCGGGACCGAAGGGCTGGTCGGTCACGTCGCGGTAGGCCGGGGTGCCGTACCGCCGGTAGAGGGCGGGATTGGCGAAGCCGAGCGGCCTGCCGTGCGCGGCGAGCCGGGCCTGCTGGGCGTCGGCCTGGATGCCGGCGAACAGCGGGGTGGCCAGGCTGGTGCCGCCCACCCGGCCCTCGACGTACCGGGCCGGCGCGCCGGGCGCGAGCTGGGCGGTCAGGCCGATCAACATGCCGGTGCGGTCGTCGGCGACGGCGGCCACGTCCGGCATCACCCGGACCGGCGACCCGCCGCCGGCGCCGCTGAGCGAGCCCGGCACCACCCCGCGCTGGTACCGCGGCTGTCCGAACAGGACGCTCGGCCCGCCGCCGGCCGCGCCGTCGAAGTCGCCGGGCAGCCCGGCCCAGCTGGCGCCGTCGGCGGACAGCGGAGCGGCGAGGTTGCCCCAGCCGCTCTCCCACCGGTACCGGTCCCTGCCGTCGACGGCGAGGCTGGTGCCGCCGACCCCGGTCACCCACGGGTCGCTGCCCGGGTACTGCACGGCCGTCGACCCGTCCGGCGTGAACGGCGACCAGTCGCCGTGGTCGCCGGAGGAGTAGTAGAAACCGATGCCCTCGACCGCGCCCTGCAGGAAGACCTGCTCGAAGCTGGGGACGACGTCGGGTGTCATCTGCTGCTCGGTCCCGAGGTGCCAGGAGTTGCTCACGATGTCGGCCAGGTGGCCGTCCACGACGCGGGCCTCGGCGTCGAGCACCTCGGTGTCGAAGTCACCGCAGCCGGCGCCCTCGTAGACGAGGTTCGCGTCCGGCGCCATCGCGTGCACCGCCTCCAGGTCGAGCGCCTGCTCGACGTAGGCCTGCTCCGGCTGGCAGGTCTGTGCGATGTCCGGCGACAGGTCCTCGGTCAGCTGGCCGGGGCGCAGCGGCTGCTCGCCATGGTTGGCGGCGTAGGTGTCGATGTCCTGGGCGAGGGTCGGCGGGGCGTTGTCCACCACCGTCGCCACCGTCACGCCCCGGCCGGTCAGCCGGGAGCCGGCGACCTGGTACGCGGCCCGCAGCTGGCTCGGCACGTACCCGCACAGCGTGTAGTCCAGGGTGTGGCCGTACGCCGGCGGCAGCGTCGACGCGGCCTTCTGGCCGGCGTACGCCGAACAGGTCCCGACGTTGACCGGCGCCGGCGCGGAGGCCGACGGCATGGACCAGCCCGACACGTCAGAGGTGATCTTCGCCTTGCCGGTGGCCAGCCCGCCGACCGTCAACACCGCCGGCGCCACCGCGGCCGGCACGGTCACCGCCGCCTCCGGCGCCCGCCGCACGCCGTCCCGGGTGCGGTACTCGCGCAGCCGCGTCCCGAACGCCGCACCCACCGCGTCCGCCGTACCCCGGGCCGCGACATAGTGCCCGGTCACCCCGGTGACCCGCAAACCCCCGCCCGACAACCAGCCGGTCACCGCCCGCACCTGCGCCTCCGTAGGCCCGAACCGCTGCCGGTACTGGCCGGGCGTGAGGTACCGCCCGTACTCCGGCCGCGCCGGGTCCGACACCGCCGTCGCGTACGCGGCCAGGCCACCCGGATCCCGCCCGGCCAGGTAAACCCGCACCTCCAGGCTCTCCCCACCCGGCACCGCCCCCGCCTCGGCACCGGGAACGGCCCACGCCGGATGCGTACCCGCCACCGCCATCCGCCCCGGCTCCGCCCCCCGCGCCACAGCCCCGGTAACCCCCATCACCGACGCCGCGGCCACCACCACGACGATCCCCCGTCCCACCACGTCCACAGAAACCTCCACTGTGGCCAATGACGCGACCCCGTGCCGCGCCCCACCCACAGTGCAGACCCCACCCCCGGGCTGTCGTCCTCCCACAGACCCACCCCCACCCCACCCCCTCATCCCCCAGACCTACACCCGCCGGCGCACCGGCAGCCAAGGACTACTGGGGCCGGTCGCTTCTGCATTACCTGGCCGAAGATCTGTTCCGATTCGAAATTGCCGTGTCTGGACTTCCTATTGATTCGTATTAACACCCGTGTGACTGGCCGACGCCAGTTCAGGCATGTAAACGGGTTTCCAAGACCCACGGATGTTGGACATCATGGGAGCAGCGATTGTTGCCGGTGATGCATGAAGGGGGTAGCTCATTGATGGAGCGTGCCGAGGAGATCCAGTCCACGGTTGTCGATCTCACGCAGGTGAGCCTCGAGACCCTGCGGCACTACGACAGCGCGACATTGGCTCCGACGATGGATCGGCTGCTCAGCCACATCGACAACCCTCAGTACAGCATCGGTGGCTACAACCCGCAGCGCATCGACTGACCTCGGTTGCCGCGTCCAATACCCCGATCAGGTCTAGCGCCGGGGAGTGCCATGCCGTTCGCAGTTGACCACCATTCCCTCTCCCGAGCCGATTTCGATGCCCTCGCGGCGGGTGACGGCGACCTGCGGGCGGTGGGGCAGCTGGCCGCCACGGACCGAAGCTGGCGACTGGTGATGCTGCGGGCGATTCTCGATACCGCCGAGCCGGCGATGACCGAGCCGTTGCCGCCGATCGCGGAGGCCTGGGCGGTCATGGAACGCGTGCAGCAGGCCGACCCAGCCGTGCTGGATCGACTGGTCGTCCACCCACCCGCCGGCATGTGGGCCGCCAGCGTGCTGCGCCGGCTGCGAGGCGGCACCACCGTTACCGGCAATCCGCTGTGGACGGAGCTCGGCTACCTGCACACGCTGGCGGCGGCGGGTGCGATCATGGCCGGCATCCAGGTCCGGATCGCGGTACCGGTACGGCATGGCGACCTCGTCCTGCCGACACTGGGACGGGCACGCTTTCCCAGCGATACATCGTGGGCGGTCGCCGAGGTACAGGCCGCCGGCGGCGCGGCAGCCATTCGCTGTGGAACGGCTACCGTGCGGGTATCGTCCAGCGGCGTCGACGGTCCGTGCTGGGAAGCGTCGCGTCGGGTGCGCGTCGGCGTCGCGCCAGCGGTCTACGAGGTCACATTGGAGGACCTGGATCCGTACCGCGGCCTGCTCGGCCAGTCACCACCCAACCGCCTCACCGCGTCCCGGTACGCCAGGTGGCACCAGCTGCTGGACGATGCGTGGACGATCCTGCTCGCCGTCGACGCCGACACGGCGACCACCCTCGCCGGCGGCCTTCGCACGCTCGCTCCGGTGCCGGCCGCGGAGCCACTCCGGCCGACCAGCGCGTCCGCCGGCGACGCATTCGGCGGGGCAATCGCGTCCGATCCCGACGAGCCGGCCCAACTCGCCTCCACCCTGGTACACGAGTTCCAGCACATCAAGCTCGGCGGCCTTATGCGGATCGCGCCGCTCTTCAATGCCGACCGCACCGCGCGCTTCTACGCGCCCTGGCGGGACGATCCGCGGCCGCTCGGCGGGCTGTTGCAGGGCATCTACGCCTTCGTCGGCGTCACCCGCTTCTGGCGCGGCTACCGGGCGGTCGCCACGGGCACCATGGCCGACCTGGCCCATTTCGAGTTTGCGCTCTGGCGGGAGCAGACCCTGCTGGCGGTGGAGGGGATCCGCGGACGACCGGAGCTCACCGCGATCGGCTGCGAGGTGGTCGAGGCGGTACTCGGCCGGCTCGAGTCATGGCGGGCCGATCCGGTTCCAGCCGGCATCCTCACCGCCGCTCGCGCCGCGGCCGCCGACCACCGGGCGTCCTGGCGGGCCTACCACCTCCACCCCGACCCTGCCAGGGTGGCCGCGTTGGCCGAAGCCTGGGAGAACGGCGAGCCGCCCCCGGCCGGCGACACGGCACCGGCGGTCCTGCGACCGGATCCCAGTGCCCGCTGGCTCGACACCCGCGCGAACCTGGTACGGCTGCGGCTCGCCGACCCGACCACCTTTGACAGGGTGTACCGGGACGACTCCGACAAGGCCTGCCGCCAGGTGGCCGGCACGAGCCCCGGCGACGTCGCCTATGTGGCGGGCGACCGCGAAACGGCACTGCGGGCGTACGGCGTCCAGCTCGCCGCCGATCCCCGCAACCCGGCCGCTTGGGTCGGCCTGGCCCTCACGCTGGCCGCCGGGGACAACCGCCCGGCCGCACTTGCGCGGCCCGAACTGGCCAAGGCCCTGGCGGGGAGGTTGGCCGCCACACGACCGGACCGCCCCGTCCCCGCTGTCGAGCTGGCCGGGTGGCTGGACCGGTCCGGTTAGCGGTCGGGTTTCAGAGCTGCAGCGGGTCCACGTCGCAGTTCGCACGGTTCCAGCCGGCTGCCTCCACCGTCGCCGGGTGCTCGGCGCCGAGCGTCTGCCCCAGGCGGGCCGTGGTCTCGGCGTGTATCCGCTCCGCTTCGCTCTCCCTGCGGAGTGCACGAAGGTCTATCGAAAGGTTCTGCTCGCACGCCAGTGTCGTCGGGTGGTCGGTCCCCAGCAGCTC
Organism: Mycobacteriales bacterium; assembly: GCA_045806985.1. Lineage (GTDB taxonomy): Bacteria > Actinomycetota > Actinomycetes > Mycobacteriales > JBJMIH01 > JBJMIH01. The sequence goes on from JBJMIH010000157.1 coordinate 10,148, forward strand.
CTGGCACCGTGTCAGGATCTCCTGGTCCAGTTCTAGCGCCTCCTCGGTCCGGTCCAGCGCGCACAGGTCGCTGGCTAGGTTCATGCCCGAGGCCAGTGACACCACGTGGTCATCACCCAGCGCGGTACACAACTCGGCGTGCGCGTCGGCGTCGATCGCCCGCGCCTCCTCGCCCTCGCCGAGGAGACGCAGGGCGATCGCCAGGTTCATGGCAGCGGCCAGCGTGTGCGGGTGCCCCTCGCCGAGAGTCCGGCGGTACCGGTCCCTGGTCTGCGCGCCCAGCGCTCTCGCCGTGTCCAGGTTCCCGATCTCGCGCTGGTCGATGGAGAGATTCAGGGCCGCCGCCATGGCCTCCGGATGATCCTCGCCGTACCGGCTCACCAGCCGGGTGCGTGCCTCCTCAGAGGCCGCACGGGCGCCCTCGTGATCGCCGGCCTTGCGGCGGGCCACCGCCAGCAGCCGGACCGCACGCAGCAGGGCCGGGTTGTCGGCGTCCACCAGCCGCCGGTACCGCAGCACGATGTCTTCAGCCATGCTCCTGGCCGCGAGGTACTCGCCCAGCTCGCGCCGGTCGAGCATGAGACCCACCAACGTGACCAGGCTGAGCTGGTGGTCCTCGCCGAACAACTGCACCTTGCGGCGCCACGTGTCGGCGTCCAGCTCGTAGGCCTTGGCGAACTCGCCGGCGAGCCGGAGGCTCACGCCGAGGTTGTGCGCCGCGTTCAGGGTCGCCGGATCATCAGCGCCGAAAAGCCGCAGCGAGCGATGATAGACATCCTCGGACAGTTCCAGGGCGGCGTGGAAGCGGCCCTGCACCCGCCGGTCGGCGGCGACCGCGCCGATCGCGTCCAGTGTGTCCTCGTGGTCATCCCCCGCGGTTCGCCGATACACCTCCAGCGTGCGGGCGTTGATCTCGGCCGCGTCGGCGTACCGCCCGACGACGAACAGCATGAACCCCAACCACTTGGCAATGGCCAGGGTCTGCGGGTCGTCGTCGCCGAGGTGGCGCCGCCATGCCTCGTAGGTGCGCTCGGACAGGTCGCAGCTGCTCTCGTACTCACCCCAGTGGTAGAGGTAGCGGGCTTCGTTCACGAGCAACTGCCGGACCCAGGCGTCCTTGCAGTCCACCGCGCCCGCCGCGAGGAGGTGCGGGTAGAGCTCGGCGTACCTGGGCCAGTGGATGTTGGCGTCGGGTTCATTCGGGTCGTTGTTGGCGAGCAGCCGGTGCGCGCCGTGCCGCATGGTGTTGCGCTCCTGGTCGCTCATCTGGCTGTCGAGCACCGCCTGCACCAGCCGGTGCATCTGGATCGAGTTCGTGCGGTGGTCGATCCGAGCCAGTGCGTACCGGGATATCTCCCGGATCGCGCGGCCGAGCTGGATCGGATCGCGCAGCACCGCGTCCAACTCGGGCACGATCTCGATACCGCGGGTGCTGGCGAGCAGGCTGCGGGAGATTGGTTCCGGAGCGAAGTACGCGCACACCTGGAGCAGCCGCAGCGCTCCCGGGCTCCTCACCCTGAGCTGGTCGAGCGAGACGTTCCACGCGGCCGCGACCGGCAGCTGGTAGTCGAGGGGCGGTGAGACCGCGAGCAGGTCGGCCCGCTTCTCCTCGAACAGCCGCAGGTACTCGGCCGCGGACATGCCCGACTCCGCCCGCCACGCCGCCGCCTGCTCGATGGCCAGCGGGAGATCGCCCAACGCCTCGGCGAGGCGATCGGCCTCCTCGTTGATCAGTTCCGGCCCACGCTTGCGCAGGAGCTCCACGCTTTCGGCCCGCGTGAACACGTCGACCTCGACCGGACGGGCCACCGTCGCCCACTGGGGATTGCGGGAGGTCACCAGGATGCAGCCGGGGCCGCCGGTCGGGAAGTACCTGCGGACCGTCTCCGGGCTCTCCGCGTTGTCGAAGACCAGCAGCCAGTTCGCGTACGGCTTGCCGACTCGTAGCGCTTCCCTGACGGCGGGTACAGCCATGTTGGCCTCCGCACCGGCCCCCAGGTCGAGACGCTGGGCCAGGTCGGCGAGCGCCCTGGCGATCTGGGTTCCGCTGTCCGAAGGCACCCACCAGATCACGTCGTAGTCGCTCTGGTGCCGGTACACGTACTCGACGGCCAGCTGCGACTTCCCGACGCCACCCATCCCGTGCAGCGCCTCCGGCAGGACCGCCGTGGTACCCACGCCGAGCCGCTGGTGGAGGGCTTCCAGAAGGTCCTCCCGGCCGGTGAAATTGGGATTCCTCGGCGGAATGTTGCCCCAGATCATCGGGGCCTCGGTCGTACGCTGCCGCTCGCCGGCGGGGTCTGCGGTGATCGACACGCCTGCTCCTTCTGAATAGCTACTCGACCCGCCTTGCTGGGTCGGCGGAACCGGCTCAAGGCCCGGTGGACGTAGGAGAGGTCTGAGCGAGGCTGACGATGAGCTCGGTTCGAACACGAGTGTGCCGGAGTTCTTGGCTCCGACCGTGAGTTCTCCTTCGGTATCGCGCAGGGCGGCCCCGAGCCGGCGAGCCCTGGCCAGATAGCGTCCTGACAACGCTCGCAACACGCTGTGCTCGACACGCAGATAGGGTTCGTTCTCCCGAGTGACAGGGATCTCCGACGCGCCATCTGGGTCGGCAAGCACGTGGCGTAGTCCGCGCACGGCCACGACGGTGGGCCCCAAGTAGTCGGCAACGGCCCGCAGCACGGTGACCGTCTCCTCACGCCGTCCGGCGGCGAGCAGTTCGTCGCGAATGCCAGCGGCGAAGTCCAAGGTCACCCGGTCGCTGGCATCGAGTGCGCCACGCGACACGGCCGGCCTGAGCAGGCCGCTGAGCAGGATCTCCGCCAGGTGGGACGTATGCGACGACGGCAGCAATGTGCGCTGGATCATTCGTATGACAGGCAGGTTCAGTGGCGCTGCCGCCAGGTAGGTGGCCAACCTGAACGCGAGCGGGGAGGCGACGGCACGGAAGTCGGCGACGCGGCGCCACGCGGTTCCCTCGCCCCCCGTGGTGTTCCAGCCGAACCTGGCTCCCGGCTCCGGTTCCTTCCATTCGGTCGCCAGTAGCGCCGTGAGATCGACTCCGCGGGCACCGGCGCCGGCCACCAGCGTCACCCATCGGGCCAGCCATCGAGGGCTCAGCTCCATCACCGGGATGGGAGTCAGGCTTCTCGAGGCCGGCCTCCCGACAAGACCTGGCTCAGGATCGTCAGGGACGAGCAGGGGTCCACGGTGCTCCCAGGTCAGCCGGCAATTGGCCACACCGGGTGCCGGCGCGAACAGTCGTAGCCGGCTCGGCTGAATGCCAGTGCGGTGCCAAAGTCGCTGCGGTAGCAGGTGCAGCAGCGCCACCGGCATCCGGCTGCCCAGCATTCGCAACAGCGGCTGAACCGCGCCGACATGCCAGGCTGGCGCGCGGGCGTCGGTGAGTACCAGCACGAGCCGCCGGTCGGCGGGCTCGAACAGCTCGGCGACGCCGCGGGGTGGAGAACCGGGAAGCGGTCCGCGTAGCACCAGTTCGTCCGGCGTGCGGCCGTCGGTCTCCAAACGCACCACCAGGACGTCGCGAAACGCACCCTGTCGCCGCAACAGTTCGGTGAACGCTGTGGCCAGTTCCTGCCAGATCACCATCGTCGGGCTGTCGTCGACGATCACGACGACGTCCCACCGACGCTCGCCGGCAGACCGGAAGTACGGCATCCAGACGTCGTCCACGACCGCGTGTTCGGCGATCGCCTCCTCATCCGGCTCGACGAGCCGCGACGAGGAGACCACCTCCTTGAGCGCTCGCAGGGTTCGCGCGAGCGCCGCCGTCCCGGTAAGAGCCCGCCGCTCGGGTACCGCCAATGCATGCCAGCCAGTCTGGCCTTCGGCGTCGCTGGCACTGTGAGCGAAGCCAACTTGGACATCAGACGGGTCATCCACCGCGGACGATCTGGACTCCTGCCCGCCGGTCTCGGCCAATAGGCCGTCGCTGGACGCCATGCCGTCCTGGCCGGGATCCGGTTCGAGTACGGAGCTTCTTTCCGGACGCGCCGCCACCGATGGGTCAGCGGCTGCACGTAGGACCGTGCTGAGCCAGAGGGCGTCGGCGACCTCGTACCAAGTGAGCTGGAGGCCGAACCGTCGCGTCTCCGCCTCTCGGCCCGATACACGCGGGACGTCCGCCATTACGGGGCCGTCGCAGAGAGCTGGTGCCAGATGGCGTCGAGCAAGTCAGACCAACCCGCGTCCCGCTCGGCGTCGAAGGCCCCGGAAGAGGCCAGATGGACCGCGTTGAGCAGTTGATCCGTAGCCAGTCCGCCCACCTGTTCGCTGCGCTCCCGGAACTGCGCGACCAGTTCGGCGCGCCACTGGTCGACTCCGTCGACGAAATGGGCGGCCACCATCTCGGCCAGCCGGCGGCCGTCCGGGTCAGGCAGGTTGAGCCGAAGGCAGCGGCGCAGGAACGCGGCTGGAAAGTCCCGCTCGCCATTGCTCGTGATGACAACCAACGGAAAGGCGTGGCATTTCACCTGACCATCCCGGACGGCGGCAGTCTGTCCGGGGTCGGTGGTGTGGACAACCACCTCAGGCACGCGGTGACGTAGCCTGATCAGCTCCGGGATGGTGAACTCACCCTCCTCAAACACATTCAACAGGTCGTTGGGCAGGTCAATGTCACTCTTGTCCAGCTCATCCACGAGAAGCACCCGTGGCAGTCGGTACGGCAGCAACGCGGTGCCAAGTGGGCCGAGGTGGATGAAGTCGCCGATGTTCTGAGCCGGCAACTCATTGTCATCCTCCCTACGCTTCCGTCCGGAGTCCTGAGCCCGACCGATCACGTCGTACTCGTAGAGGCCGGCGCGGAGCGTGGACCTGGTCGTGATGGGCCAGCGCAACACCCGACCCAGCCGGAGCTCGCGCGAGATGAGGTAGGCCAGACTGGACTTCCCGGCGCCGGGCCGGCCGGTCACCAGGAGCGGCCTCCGTAGATAGAGCGCCGCGTTCACCATGTCGACAACGCGTCTGTTGACCTCCGTGGAGCGAAGCACCCGACCAAGACGGCGCTCGAGGTCTCCATCGTCGTGTGGCGGCCTGGGTAGGTCAGGGCCGCCATCGAAGTCACGCCAGCGCGGCGGATCAGGCCAACGCCTGTCCCGTTCCTCCTCGCTCATGGGCACGCCCGTACCCTGATATATCCACCACCGCGGCGGGTCTAGGTTGCCGTCACCGACATGCCGTTCCTGGACCGGCTCAGTCATCTGCGGCCTCCCCGGAGCTCCTCGAAGGCAGGGTCAGATGGCTCCGGAAGCCTCTCCGGGTCATCCCACAGGACGGTCAGATGCCGGCCAATGTGGCGGCCGCGTTGATCGGGCTCCAGACGGAGCGCTTGCATTCGCAACTTTCGCACTCGCTCTGGAAGGCTTCCGAGCCCGCCTTCGGCGGCGAGTGAGGAAACGACCGTACGGAACTCGGCGCTGGAACAGTCACCTCGGTGCCAGATGATGATCGGTAGCCCAGACCGCAACGCGGTCTCGATCTCCTTACGAGCGTGTCCGCCTGTATGTTGTGGCGGCTCGCTCAACACCAGCGAAACCGTGCTCTCGTCGGACTTCAATTCTGACTCCAGGCGCGTGAAGTAGTCCTCGCCAGACGGTCGGCTCCAGTACATGTGGCTTGTCGCCGGTTCGTGGACGAACTGACGCCAGCGCTGGCGCCACAGGCGGTGCCATCGTGGTGTGCGTAAACGTTCCAGACTCCGCACGACGACGGAGTAGTCCATGGCCAGCGGGCTGGCCCGACCGGTGCCGCTCTCATGCGGCCACCAATCAACCTCCGAATTGAGGAGCTCCCACGGCAGGACGAATTCCAACATGACCGGCGCGGACGATCTGGCCCACTTGGCCTCCATGTCCGCAATCAGGTTCTCTACCGCCTGCTCCAACTCGCCGAGGCGCACCGTCCGGTCTTCGCCCCGCCGTGGATGCCACTGGTGCGGGTCATTCTGATACCAGTGGGACAAGGTGTATTGCTGGGAATCGAGCCCGTCCGGATCGAGCTCGATCACGAGGTAGGCAGCGTCTACAGCGCTTTCGCCCAGAGGGCGCCGCCAATGCCGCACCTCCAGTTCAGCCGCCAGACCCCACTCCCGTGCCCAGCGGAGGCAGACCTCGCGCACGGCATCGGCCGCCGACGGCTCCAACCGATCCAGCAGGAGATCAAGGAATACGAGGCTGGGTGGCAGTGTGTGGGGCCCCGCATTGAACCCAGCGAGGTGGACAAATACCCACCAGGCACAGTCGCAGTGTGCAGGCATCATCGGAACCCGCGACTCTGTCGCCAACCTGCACAGATCAGCGAGGTCTGGGAGCGTCACTCCTTCCAGGGCTTCCCGTAGCAGGCTCCAGTCCTCGCCGCTGATCCAGCCGGAGGCATACCACTCGTCGATCAGCCGGTGCGTCTCGACCGTCGCGCTCGACCCCGGTTCCAGCGAGTCCAACACCTCCCCCAGCGCCCGCAGCCCGTGTGGTAATGCCGCGCATGCACGCACTATCTCGATCAAGTACAACCTGTCCTGTGCGTGGATCCGCACCTGCAGTGGCGCATTGAGTTCATCGCGCAACAACTCCACCGCAAGTTGCCGCCCACGCTCCTCAGCCATGGCGGATCGCTGGAGCTGGGCCACCACGGCATCCAGTAACCGGCGCCGCATCTCAGCCAGACCAGGAGGAGGTGCCGGCGGCGACAACTCAACAGGCGATTCAACCACGTCGCGAGCCCCCCTGGTGAGTTGACCAATTCAAACCCGAAGTCCTTCCGCGCATGTGTGCACCGCCTGACGCAAGCCTGCACTTGGCCGCCTTATCCAGGCCGCCATCCTTCCGATAATGCTGACCCGAGACAAACTCGCTGTACAGATCCGGTTCACCAGGGCTGACAACATCACGTTCTTTTGCCACTCAGCTCCCAAGCGTCACATCGGACCGCGTGACTCTCGGCAGCTGTTCAATGAACGTTGACGTTGCTCCAGCCCGTGTCCGGATGAGAAACGATCAGTGCTGGAGCCTTTCGGTGTTGTACGCGCATGTCCTAGATCACGATTCGACGGTCGAGAATCTCGCCGGCATCCTCCGGGTCAGCGACAAGCTTCGGTGCTCCCGCAAGGAAGACGTCGTCGCCCCGGAGATCAATTAGGCGTTGCCACATGACGATCCGGAGGGCATCGAAGGGACCGCTAGCTGTTCTGTCCCGTGAGGTTGGGTAGGCGGGTGGTGGGTGGGCCGCCGATGGCGGTGTGGTGGCGGTGATGGTTGTAGTAGTGCAGGAAGGTGGGCAAGGCGGCGCGCCGGGCGGCCTCGGAGGGGTAGGGGCGGGCGTAGGCCCATTCTTCGGCCAGGATGCGGTGGAAGCGTTCGACTTTGCCGTTGGTTTGGGGCCGGTAGGGGCGGGTGCGTTTCGGTGTGATGCCGGCCGCTTGCAGGGTGTCGCGCCACAGGTGGGAGCGGTAGGCCGAGCCGTTGTCGGTCAACACCCGTTGCACCCGGATGCCGGCGGCGGTGAAGAACGCCTCGGCCCGTTCCCAGAACGCTACCGCGGTGTGGGCTGTCTCATCGGGCAGGATCTCGGTGTAGGCCAGCCGGGTGTGGTCATCGATGGCGGTGTGCAGGTAGCCGTAGCCGATCTTGGGGCCGTGGTGGCGGTCGCGTTGCCCGGTACGAGCCGTGGTGGCTTGCCGATGCGCCTCGCCCGCGGCCCGTCCGGTGACCCGGTGCCCACCCCCGTCGGGGATGTTGCCCAGCTTCTTGACATCCACATGCACCAGCTCGCCCGGCCGGGCGCGTTCATACCGGCGGATCGGGGTGGCGGTGGCCCGATCCAGATCAGCCAGCCGGGGCAGCCGGTAGCGGACCAACACCCGATGCACGGTGGAGCGGTTCAACCCCAGCAGACCAGCGATACGGGCTGGCCCCCACCGGCGCAGTACCCGCACCTTGATGATGCGCCGCTCGGTACGGGTCGGAGTACGACGCGGGCTGGTGTGCGGACGGCTGGACCGATCAACCATGCCGGCCGGCCCGTACTGGCGGTAGCGGCCCGCCCACCGACGGGCCGTCGTGACAGCCACCTGGAACCGCTCCGCCGCCCGAGCAGGCGACCAGCCCTCCTCCACCACACACCGGGCCAAACGCAGCCTGCCGGTCTCGGTCAACGGGGCATTACGGTGTGCCATGAGGGCCTCCATCGGTTCGGCGTGTCTGTGGTGATTCACACCGAACCCGGAGGCCCTCCCTCACAGCAAGACCATCCAGCCGTGTCGCCCC
>JBJMIH010000158.1:0-3713 GCA_045806985.1 Mycobacteriales bacterium
CCGGCCCGCTCCGCGATGTCATCCATCGCCGCGTTGTGGTAACCCTGAGCGACGAAGACCTCGAGTGCGGCGGCGAGCAGCTGCTCGCGGCGCGCCGACCGGGGTAGCCGTCCGCCGCGGTTGGCCTGCTGCGTCGGGGTCGCGCCGGCCGGCGTCGGCGCCGTGGTCACGGGCCTCATGTGGCCTCCTGTCGTCCTGACCCGGTGGGGGAGCGGCGGTCAGCGCCAGTCGTCCTCGTCGAGGGGAATCTCCTGGGCCTGCTCTGCCGCGTCGACCTCGTCGGTCTCCCACAGCTCGTCCCGGCGCAGCCGCGGCGACCTGCCTCGCGGCGTCCCACCGGCCTCGTCGGTGTCCGGCTCGGCATCGGTGAGCTGTTCGGCCGCGTCCGCCTCATCAGCGTCGAGGAGGTCGTCCGGCAGCGGCAACTCGGTCATGGAGTGGCTCCTTCTCCTGGTGCTGCCCAGAGCCTACGGCGGCACCGGGGTGGGTGTTCAAATTCGGGGTCACGCTGTGGAACTCCTCAGGTCGGGACCCTCGGCCCCGGCGTGGCGAGCCCGTCGAGCAGATCGCCGTCCCGTTCGACGCGTTCGAGCACGTCAGCGGGGCTGCACGGGCCTACCGACCCGGCGTCCACCTCCTCCCACGTAACGGGCGTTGATACGGTCGGTGACGACTGCGCCCGGAGCGAGTACGGCGCGACGGTCGTCTTCGCGGCGTTGTTCTGGCTCCAGTCCAGGAAGACCTTGCCGGGCCGGAGGCTCTTGGTCATCTTCGCCACCACGTCGTCCGGATGTTCCCGGGCCAGCCGCTCGGCCACCCGCTTCATGTACCCGGCGACGACCTCGTCGCTCTGCTTGCCGGAGATCGCCGCCATCAGCTGCATCCCCTTCTTGCCGGAGGTCTTGGCGTACGCGGTGATGCCGTCCTCGGCCAGCGCCTGCCGTACCCAGCCCGCGACCCGACAGCACTCCTTCAGGCCGGCCGGCGGGCCCGGGTCGAGGTCGACGACCAGCCGGTCCGGCTGGCGCACCGCCCCCCGCGGCCCCACTCGCCACTGTGGCACGTGCAGCTCCAGGGCCGCCAGGTTGGCCACCCAGACCAGGTCCGGCAGGCTGTCCAGCACCAGGAAGTTCGCGGTCTCTGAGGACCCGCCGGGGGTGGGCAGTTCGACCGTGCGTACCCAGTCCGGGGTGCCCTGCGGCGCGTCCTTCTGGAAGAAACCCCTGGTACCGGCGCCGTTCGGGTACCGGATGGTGGTGACGGGCCGGCCGTCCAGGTGCGGCAGCAGGACCGGGGCGATGCGGCTGTAGTAGTCGATGATCTCGCCCTTGGTGAAGCCGACCTCCGGGTACAGCACCTTGTCGAGGTTGGAGAGCTGGAGGTGCCGGCTGTCCACGGTGACGCTGACCTTGTCGCTACTGGACACGGGTGCACTCCTCGGGCGCCTTGTCGTCACGGATGCGCAGGAAGCGGGGGTGGCGCAGCATCCCGGCCGCGGTCCACTCGCCGTAGCCGACCTCGACCACCAGGTCGGGCGTGCACCAGACCGCGTCCCTGACGTGCTCGCGCGGTACCTCGCCGTCGAACGGGCTGGTCTTCCGCGGCCGCAGCCGCCGCCGCAGGTGGGCCAGCAGCGCGTCGGAGAAGCCGGTGCCGGTGTGGCCGGCGTACCGCAGCTGGCCGTCCTCGTAGTAGCCCAGCAGCAGCGAGCCCAGCGTGTCGGCCCGCCGCCCCTTGCCGGGCCGGTACCCGGCCACCACCAGGTCCATCGTCCGCGAATGCTTGACCTTCAGCCAGGCCCTGGTGCGGCGGCCCGGCAGGTACACGGAGTCGAGCCGCTTGGCCATCACCCCCTCCATGCCGGCGTCGCGGCTGGCGGCGAGGGTGCCGGGGCCGTCGTCGAAGCGTTCCGGCACGGTCCAGCGCGGCCCCTCCAGCGGCAGCTTCTCCAGCACCGCGCGGCGCTCGGCGTACGGGCGTCCGGCCAGGTCGGCGCCGTCCAGGCGCAGCACGTCGAAGACGAAGTACGTGATGGGGATGAGCCTGGTCAGCTGGGCGACCCGTTTCGGGTCGCGGACGTGCATCCGCGGCTGGAGCGCCTCGAACGACGGCCGGCCGCCGGCGAACGCCACCACCTCGCCGTCCAGCAGGGCGTCGTCCAGCCTGTCGGCCAGCCCGGCCAGCTCGGGGTAACCCAGCGTGACGTCGTTGCCGCGCCTGCTGGTGAGGGCCACGGTGCCCGCGCGGATGTCGGCGAGCACCCGCACGCCGTCCCATTTCAGCTCGTAGGCCCAGCCGGGACCGGTGGGGAGCTCGTCGGCCAGCGTGGCCATCATCGGCTCCACCTCTTCATAGTGCCTGTTCACAGCGCACAGAAAAGTGGGACGCTGTCACCAGGAGGGAGGGGTTCGATGCGCGCGATCTGGCGGGGTGCGATCTCCTTTGGGCTGGTCAGCATCCCGGTGAAGCTGTTCTCCGCCACCGAGGACCGAAGTGTCGCGTTCCACCAGGTTCACCGCGAAGATGGCGGGCGGGTCCGTTACCAGCGGATATGTCAGGCCTGCGGCAAGAAGGTGGAGTACGCCGACCTGGCCAAGGGCTACGAGCTTTCCGACGGCCGGATGGTGACGCTCACCGACGACGACCTTGCCGACCTGCCGCTCTCCTCCAGCCGCGAGATCGACGTGGTCCAGTTCGTTCCGCTGGAACAGGTCGACCCGATCTACTACGCCAAGAGCTACTACCTCGAACCGGACAAGGCGGCCAAGCCGTACGTACTCCTGCGGACCACGCTCGAGGAGGCCGGCAAGGTCGCGATCGTCAAGGTGACGTTGCGTAACCGGGAGAGCCTGGCCACCCTGCGGGTCCGCGAGGGCGTGCTGGTCCTGGAGACCATGCTCTGGCCGGACGAGATCCGCGAGCCCGACTTCGCCTTCCTCGACGATGACGTCAGCGTCCGCTCGCAGGAGCTCCAGATGGCCAGCTCGCTGGTGGACACCATGACGGGGGACTTCGAGCCGGCCGCCTTCCACGACGACTACCGGGAGGCGCTGGAGAAGGTCATCGAGGCCAAGATCGAGGGCGCCGAGATCGCCGAGCAGCCGGCCGAGAGGCCGACCGGCGGCGCCGAGGTCGTTGACCTGATGGCCGCGCTGCGGGCGAGCGTCGCCAGGGCCAAGGAATCCCGCGGCGAGGCTGCCGGGGAGGCGCCGCGCAAGGCGGCGAAGAAGGCCGCCCCGTCGAAGGCGGCCAAGGCGCCGGCCGGGAAGACCGCCGCGAAGAAGGCCGCCGCCAAGACCGCGAGCAAGTCGGCCGCCAAGTCGACCGGCAAGGCGGCCGCGAAGAAGACGGCCAAGGCCACGAAGGCCGCGAAGTCGGGCCGGCGGACCGCCTGACGGAGTGGGACTGCCCGCGACACCCCGTAGCCGGGTACTCTGCCTCGTTACTGTTGACCGATCTTGGGGTGATGGGGCCGGATGGGGAACAGTTCCGCGCGCCGCCGGGAGCCGCCCGACGAGGGCTGGCGTCCCCGGGCGGCCGGGGCACGCCCTCCCGCCGCCCACCGGTCCGGACGCCGCCACCCGGACGGCCCGCCCGAGGCGGACCGCTGGTGGGACGAGAGCCCCGCGCCCCGGGCAAGCCGCGGTGCCGCCGCCACCCCGCGACCGCAGCCGGTGCCGCGTGAGCCCGTGCCGCGTGCCGCCGCCGCGCCA
>JBJMIH010000159.1:0-11979 GCA_045806985.1 Mycobacteriales bacterium
GGCGGCTGCTCGGCGTGGATCTGCCGCGCGTAGTCGACGTTGAAGCGGAAGAAGTCGGCCAGCTCGCAGGCGGCGTCGATCTCGGCCTGGTACGCGGTCTTGGACTGGCCGAGCATGGTGGAGGCGTTGAGCGTGTCCCGCCACGGCCCGGCGAGCAGGTCGGCGGCGCGCAGGAAGACCGCGGCCCGGTCGTCGAACGGCAGCCGCCGCCAGTCCTCGGCCGCGGCCAGGGCGGCGTCGATCGCGTCCCGCACGTCCGCGGCGGTCGCGTTGTGCAACGTGCCGAGCACGTGCCGGTGCTTGTGCGGCATGACCACGTCGATCGGCTCGCCACCGCCGGGGCGCCGCCGGCCGCCGATCGTCATGGTCAGGTCGACCCGCTCCCCCGCCACCTCCTTGAGCCTGGCCTCCAGGCCGGCGCGCTCGGGGCTTCCGGGGGCGTACTGCTTGACCGGCTCGTTCACCGGGCGCGGCACGCGGGTGACGGCGTCCATAGGCATGGCGGCACGCTCCTACTCGACGTCGCTGGCGAGGGAGCTCCATCGTCGCATATCAGGACAGCAGGTCGGGCAGTTCCTGGGTGGCGTACCAGGCCAGGTCGTGATCCTCGACCGAGTCGACGGCGAACTGGGCGTCGTCGTCGCCGGCCGCGGCGGCCGGCAACGCGGCGATCGCGGCGGCCACGTCGGCCCCGGCCGCCGGGTCGTCCACGTGGATGGCCGCGACCAGCCGGGCCGGCACCGGGTCGGCGAACCGGACCGCCGACCGGTCCGCGCCGGCCTCCGGCGACACCGCCCGGTCCGGCAGCTCGGCGGCGACCACCACCCGCCGGCGCGGCGCGTCCGGGTCGGCGGCGAGCAGCCACAGCGAGGCCCGGGCCGCGTCCAGGAAGGCGGCGTACTCCAGCGCCTCGTGGTCCTCGTCGAGGTACCACTCCCGCAGCGCCGCGGTGACCGCGTGGCCGGATCCGGCCGGCAGCGGCTCCCCGCCGGCGAGCGCCCGCAACCGGGGCAGGGTGGACGGAACGTAGACGCGCATGTACGCCCTTCGGTAGCTGGTGCGGCACTCAGGCTGCCGCTTGGCGGAGGAACTGCGCGTTGGTTCGCAGCGAGGTCTCCAGCACGTCCGCGCGGCGGCGGTGGTCCATCAGGTTGGCGCCGATCACCGCGAGGTCCGCCGCGGTGGGCGCCAACATGATGACGCGCGCGCCGGTCGCCTGGATACCCTCCACCTCCCGCAGCACCCGGCGGGTCACGGCGGCACGGTACCGCCGCTCCAGCCGGGCGGCCACCGAGTCGGGCCGGTCCGGGTCCAGCGAGGCCATCGGCGCGATCACGTACACCTCGTCCAGGCCGAGCGGTTCGAGCAGGTCGACCGAGGTCACCGAGACCGGGCCGCCGTCGACGTAGCAGCGGCCGTCGATCTCGACCGGCGCGTACCAGCCCGGAATCGCGCAGGAGGCCATCACCGCCTGGTCCAGCGACGCGCGGTGGTCGCGGCCGAACACCACCCGGTGGCCGGTGCTGAAGTCCATCGCCGCGATCCAGGTCGCGCGGTGGCCGGTCCACTCCTCGTCGCCGCGCAGGTCGGCGATGAGGTTGCCGATCGGGGCGAGCGAGCCGCGGCCGCGCGGCAGCACGGCGCTGAGCGCGGTGGTGGCGTTGACGTCGCGGGGGTGGCGGATCGAGTGCGCCAGCAGCTTGGGCGAGCCCAGCCGCAGCGAGGGCCGCGGCGGCAGGTACCCGCCGGTGCCGTTCTCGTAGTCGAAGTTGAGGGCCGGGTCGGCCGGCATCGGGATGCCCTGCTGGTGGCGTACCAGGGCGTCCACGCTCACGCCGAGCCCGAGCAGCGCCGCGGTCACCGAGCCGGCGGACGTGCCGACCATCACGTCGGCGTCCCGCGGGTCGAAGTCCATCGTCTCGCGCAGCGCGTACAGGGCGCCCACCGACCAGGCGAACCCCAGCACCCCACCGGCTCCCAGCACCATCCCTCGCATCATGAGGCCCCCTCCCGCAGTTCCGAGAGCGCTTCCGGCAGCAGCTCACCGAGCAGATCCACGTCGGGGAGGGCGGACCTGTCCCCGGTCAGGCCGTAGAAGACCTGACCGTCGTAGGACGTCAGCCCGATGGCGAGGCCCTGCCCCTGGGCGAGCGGGATGGCCGGGTAGACCTCGACCATCCGCGCCGCGCCCGCGTAGAGCGGGACCTGGGGACCTGGAACGTTGGTGATGACCAGGTTGAACAGCCGGCGCGACATCCGGCTGGCCGCCCTGGCGCCGAGCGCGTGCAGGGTGGGTGGCGCGAAGCCGGCGAGCCCGACGAGCGCGTCGGCGCCCACCGACTGGCCGGCCTCGCGGTGGTGGCGGAGGGCGAAACCGATCTGGTGCAGGCGGACCACCGGGTTCGGCTCGCCGACCGGCAGGTCCACCAGGTACGCCTTGACCGCGCCGCCGAGCACGTCCGAGCCGGGCTGGCGGACCGACACCGGGACCAGCGCGCGCACGACCGCGCGCGGCGAGACGGCGGCCTCGCGGTGCTGGAGCCAGGTGCGGAGCGCCCCGGTGACGGTGGCGAGCGCGACATCGTGCACGGTGCTGCCGCTCTGGCGCTTGTGCACCTCCCGGTACCCGTCGAGGTCGGTGGCGGCGACCGCGAACCGCCGACCGGCGGCGGGGCGGTCGGGGTTGAGCGGGCTGGCGGGGGCGGGTCGGGCGGCGGTGCGGGCGGCCGACCACAGCCCGCCGACCGCGCCGAGCACCCGGCCCGCGGTGGCGCGCGAGTCCTCGGCCGCCATCCGCAGCGTCTCCACCGCCGACCAGGGGCGGCGGACCAGGTCGGCGAGGCCGGCGGCGAGCATCTCGCCGGTGGCCGGGCCCGGGCGGGGTGTCCAGCCGGTGTCGCCGGTGGCGGGCGGCGTGTCCGGGGCCGGGTCGCCGTCGAGCAGCACGTGGGTGAGGTCGACAGCGCCGGAGCCGTCGATCATGGCCTGGTGGGTACGGCTCATGATCGCGAACCGGCCGTCCGCCAGGCCCTCGACCAGCACGATCTCCCAGAGCGGGCGGGACCGGTCGAGCCGCTCGGCGAGCAGCCGGCCGACCAGGTCGAGCAGTTGGGCCCGGCTGCCCGGCCCGGCGAGGCGGACCAGCCGGACGTGGTGGGTGAGGTCGAAGTCCCGGTCGTCCACCCACACCGGGCTGGTGACCTTGCCCGGCGCCTGGCGTACCTTCTGCCGGTACCGGGGTACCAGCGCCAGCCGCCGGCCGACCAGTTCGAGCAGCGTGTCGTAGCCGAAGCCGCCAGTCGGCGTCTCGAAGATCGCGAGGCTGCCGACGTGCATGGGGGTGGAGGAGTCGAGGTAGAGGAAGGACGCGTCCAGCGGACTGAGCCGGTCCACGATCGCTCTCCTCTCCCTCGCTACCCGCCAGTACAACCCATGGTGACATGGCGCGGCCGAGTCTCAGCAAACTCTCAGCGCCGTTTTGGGCTTGTCATGGCATTGATCGTGCAGACTTCACCCGCGGCCAAAACGGCGCACTCCAGGGACGCCGGGGTGCGCCGCAGGCCGTCCAACGGATATTCCCGGACGAATGCCGCGAAGTCGCCCCCAATCTGCCCCGGCACGCCGATGCTGGCGCAGGTCAGCAGGGCCCCGGCACGTAGGCTTCCGGTCATGGCGAAACGAACCGTGGTGGAGTTGCACGACGACCTCGACGGCGGGCCGGCCACTGCGACGGTGAGTTTCGGTCTCGACGGGATCCAGTACGAGATCGACCTCAGCTCCGCGAACGCTTCCCAGCTCAGGAAGGTACTGGAGCCGTACGCGGAGGTGGCCCGCCGGCTCAGCCCGACCGGCCGGCCCTACCGCACGACGGTGCTGGACGCCGATCCGCGCGCGATTCGGGCATGGGCCCACAAGAACGGCCTCGAGTGCCCGGCGAACGGCCGCATCCCGGCCGCCGTCCGGGAGGCCTGGCGCAGGGCCCACCCGTCCGACGCCTAATGGCGGTGGGTGGCGTCGGCGTGTGAGGGGTCGGCGGGGTGCTCGTAGCCGGGGTGCAGGGTGACCAGGGCGGCGTGCCGGGACTCCAGCCAGGTGGTGAAGGCGCGGTCCCTGGCGGCCCCGGTCAGGGCCGCGCGGATCTCGCCGGCCACCTCGGCGTACGGCAGCACCCCGCCCGGCTCGACCCGGTCCACCCGGGCCGACCGGCGCCCGCTCGTGACGATCTCGCCCTCGGCCGCCGCGAACACCGCCTCCTCCAGCGGGCCCGGCAGCTCGCCCCGGCGCACCAGGCCGATCGACCGGAGCCCGCCGCCGCCGTCGCCGTCGCCGGCCAGGCTGACCGCGCGCCGCTCGGCCTTGGTGTACCGGTCGCGGTTGCGGTCGTAGTACGCCCGCACCTCGGCCTCCGGCACCGCCACCCCGGCCGTCACCACCAGCCGCAGCGCCCTGGCCAGCGGCATCGCGGCCAGTACCGCCGCGGCCACGCCGCCGGTGGCGAGCGCGACCGGCAGCGTGAGCGGGGCGGCCGGCCCGTCGGCGGCGGTCGCGGCCAGCCCGCGGGCCGCCGCCTCCCGCTCCACCACGGCCCGGGTGGTGAGCACCTGGACCAGCCAGCGCCGCAGGTTGCGGCCCTCGGCGGAGCCGTCGGGCGGCAGCCGGTCCGCCCACGGCCCGGCCCGCAGCTCCGCCACTGCCCGCTCCACCTCGGCGACCGGCAGCGGCTCCCCCGCCACCTCCGCCGCCGCCTCGATCAACAGCGGGTCACCCACCGGCGCCGGTCACCTCCACCGGCACGCACTCGGTGTAGTACACGCGCCCGCCCCAGGCCAGCTTGACCAGGCCCCACCAGGTACCCGGCCGGCTGCCGACCGGGGCCCGGTGCGGGAACTCCAGCGTGGTCTCGCCGCCGGCCGGCACCGCGAAGCCCTGAGTCCACTCCGGACACAGCCGCCACGACCCCCACGGGCTCAGCCACCACGCCTGCCCGCGCACCTCGGTCCGGGCCGTCGAGCGGAGCGTGACCCGCACCGCCGCCTCGTCGCCGGCCGCCAGCCGTACCGCGTCCGTGTCCAGCGTGGCGGCCAGTTCGGGGCTGGCGTGATCCGCGTCGCCCATGGCGAACCGGACCACGTCCTCGTACTCCTGGCCACCGTGGGCGAGGCGGGCGGCCAACCAGTACACGCCGGAGGGCACGTCGGCGGGGCGGGTCACGGTCACCGGCGTGTCCAGGTGCCCGCCGGGCGGCAGTTCGAACGGCCGCTCCGCCGGCTCGACCAGCCAGCCCTCCGGGGCGACGAACCGCACCGTGCCCTCCACCGGGACGGCCGCGTCCGAGGCGACGGTCAGCCGCAGCTCGAAGGGTTCGTCCACCGGCCGGCCGTACACCCCCGGCACCGCCGACAGGTGCACGGCGACCGGCAGGTTCCCGCGCGGGGCGGGGCCGGAGTTGTGCAGCCAGTACCGCGCGTACACCGGCTGGGCCGGTTCGGTCTCCGGGCCCAGCGTCACGGCCTCCTCGCGCAGCCGGGCCTCCAGCGCCGCGTGCTCGTGGGCGGCGGCGGGCGCGCCGGTCGGACCGCCCGCGTGCGGCACCGGATGGCCGGTCAGCGTGACGATCTCCATGCCCTCCACCGGCACCGGCTGCGCGCCGTTGGCGGCCTGCGGCAGCGGCGCCGGCCGCTGTTCGAGCAGGTCGGTACGGGAGTTGCCGTGCAGCGGCCAGTGCGAGATCACCCAGGCCCGGGTGGGAGTGCCGGTGGCCTCGTACAGCCGCAGGGTGACCTCGTCGACCAGGGCGCGGTCGGCCGGCCGGCCGGTGGCGAGCGGGTTGCCGACCGGCTTGACCGTGCTGAGCACCACGTCACCCGCCGGCTCGACCTGGAGGAACGCGCACTTCTCGGCCAGCAGGCCGGGCGCGGGGTCGAGCACCCTGGCGTGCAGCGGGTGGTTGACGGCGTGGCCGTGCGGGACGAGCCGGGCCTGCCGCCAGTCGCCCGGCTCGGCGACCAGGCTGTACTCGAAGGTGTGCGTCCAGTGCTGCTGCTGGAAGGTGGAGCCGTCCGGGACGGTACGCCGGGGCGGGTCGATCCAGATGCCGGACGGCCAGCCCGTGCAGGACCGCAGCAGCGACAGGTGCAGCGCGCCACCGGGGTCCACCGCGAAGCCCGGCATTCCCCGGTTGACCAGGCCGACGGTGAAGTCGTCCAGGTCCGGCTCGGTGAGCGCGGACAGCGCCGCCGGCTGGGTCACCTCGATGGTCGCGTCGGCCAGGTCGGCGACCACGTCGGTGACCTCTGCGGCCAGCTCGGCCGCGTCCGCGCCGGCCAGCACCAGCACCGGCAGGGCGCGGGCGTCGGTGAGGTCGGCGTTCGGCACCCACGCCTTCTCCAGCGCCTGCGCGGCCGGCACCCACACCCTGGCCCGGCCGGTCGCGGCGAGCTGGCGGTCCACCTCGGCGCGGTACGCCGGGTCCGCGGCGTCCAGCAGCCGGTCGGCGAACCAGCCCCGGCCGGCGACGGCCAGCGCGATCCGCACGTCCGGCAGGTTCGAGTCGACGGCGAGGTTGCCGTACCGGGGCCCGACACTGCCCGAGCAGGTCGCGGTCACGCCCTGCCGCACCAAACCGACGGACAGCTCCCGGCCCGGCTCGACGTCGTCGGTGACGATCTCGGCGACGCCGATCGCGCGGGTGCCGATCGGGTTTCCGGCGGGGTCGGCCAGCCGTACCCGGGCGGTCGAGGACAGCGCGAACCAGTGCAGCGCCGGGTTGTCCAGCGTCCACGGCGCCTCCGCCGAGTCCACGTCCACCAGCCCGAACCCGCGCCCGACCGTGGCCGCGCCGACCTCGCTGACCGGCAGCCCGCCCGGCACCGCGACCGGCCAGCGCAGCCGCAGCAGCCGGTCCGCGCCGGTGAACTCGTCCACGTGGGTGGCGCAGTCAACCCGCCCGGTGTTGTGCCAGAGCGTGATCTCCTGGGTGTAGGACACCTCGCCGACCCGCCCGGTCACGGTGATCCGCTCGCCCAGCGGGCAGCTCTGGATCGTCACCGAGGTGGCCGGCGCCGACGACGACCCCACCACCGGCCCCTTCGGCAGCAGGTGCCACGGGCCCTCGCTCATCCTCGGGTGCGCCGGGTACTCCTCGTACACCAGGATCTCGTTGCCGACCCGGCCCGGCTGGAGGATCTCCCGGCGGTTCCGCTTGTCGTACCAGCGCGACACGCAGCCACCCCGCTCCGGGTCCACCTGGATCCGGTGGCTGCCGGTCTCGATCGCGGCCGCGTCGCTGCGCAGCTGCCAGCCCACCGGGGACGGCGCGGCCGTGCCGAGCAGCCGCAGGCTGCGGTACCCGACCGAGGGCACGCCGGCGACGACGAAGACCAGGTCCACCGCGCGCAGGCTGCCGTCCGGGTGCCGCTCGGCGTGCTCCAGCAGCACCGGGATCTCGTCGCCGTCCGGCTCGCGCAGGCTCACCCCGTGCGAGCCCGGCACCGGGAACTCGACGCGCACCCTGACCAGGTCGGTACGCGGCCAGCTGGACGGGTTGAAGACGACGACGGCGCGGCCCTCGCCGCGGCTCTCCACGTGCGCGGCCAGGTGGTCCAGGGCCCGGTCGCGTACCTCGGTGGCCAGGTCGTGCGCCTCCCGCCAGCCGGACAGCAGGTCCAGGTACACCTGGTCCGACTCCGACCCGGTGATGCCGTCGTGGTGGGCGCCGTACACCAGCTGCCGCCACGCCTTGTCCAGCGCGACCTCGGGGTACCTGGCGCCGAGCAGGGCGGCGTAGGTGCCGAACGTCTCGGCCTCCACCAGCGCCGACTCGGCATGCCGCTGGGCCTGCTTGGTGTCGATGAACGACACGTCCTTGCCGGTGTAGATCGGGTTCATGTCCCTGGTCTGCGGCGACAGCGGCCGGCCGGTGTCGGCGAGCTCGGCGCGGACGGCGTCGAAGTACTCGCGGGGCAGCGCGCAGCGGACCTTCGGCCAGACGTACCGGGCCGCCCAGTCCCGGTGCAGGTCCACCACCCACTTGCTCGGCGGGGTGTAGTCGGTGCCCACCGGCAGCAGCACGTTGCGGGTGGCGGCCACCTTCTTGAGCTGCCGGAACAGCTCGTACACCGCCTGACCGGCCTGGGTGAGCGTGGTCGAGGAGTCCATCCACCAGCCGGCCGAGTAGTGCGCGGGCATGTAGTGGGTGAGCACGCCGCGCCCGGACGGGGACAGCCACTCGAAGTCGGCGGGGAACTGCATGGCGCTCGGGTCACCCCAGCCGTCCTCCATCGGGCGGTGGTTGGTGAGCATCGGTCCCCACTGGTGGAACGGGCCGCGCGCCCACGACGACGAGGTCAGCCCGGCGTCGGCCATCAGGCCGGGGAACTGCGGGTCGTGCCCGAACACGTCCAGCTGCCAGGCGGTCCGCGGGTCGCCGCCGAGCACGTCGCGCTGGAAGCCGATGCCGTACACGGCGTTGCGGATCGTGGACTCGGCCGAGGTGAGGTTGGTGTTGGGCTCGTTGTACGTGCCGCCCATCAGCTCGACCCTGCCCTCGGCGAGCAGCTGGCGCAGGTACGCGCGGTCCTCGGGGAAGGCGTCCCAGTACGGCTTCAGGTAGTCCAGCTCGGCGAGCACGAACTTGTACTCCGGCGCCCGCCGTGCGGTCTCCAGGTGGGCCTTGACCAGGGCGAACCCGGGGAGCTGGTAGTCGGAGCGGGTGTCGACGGCCGGGCCGTCCGGGTAGTCCAGCCAGCTGGTGGTGTACGCGGCCTGGGTGTTCCACCACACCGGGTCGTAGTGGAAGTGCGAGATCAGGTGGACCACCCAGCCGGGCTCGGCGACGGCCAGCTCGGTCTCGTGACTGTCGTCACCGGCGGTGACAGTGATCGGGATGCGGGCGCCGGGCGGGGTGCCGTCCGGGACGGTGACCGCGACCTCGACGGTCGGGGCCGTACCGTCGGCCTCGCCGCTCACCCCGTCGCCGTCGACGCGGACCGCGACCGGCCCATCACCCTCGAGCGTGACCATGACGACCTGGCGTGGTTCCTGTTCGCTGCCGACGAACAGCTCCGTGGACTCCGCGGCGAGAATGCGCATGTGACCAGCATGGGGTATTCGCTCTCAGCCTTGCCTGTCTAGGTATCAGAGCCTAGGCTGCCTAGGCATGAAACCGGACCACGTCCGCGGCCACCTCGATATGCTGCTGCTCGCCGTGCTGTCGGCCGGCCCGCAGCACGGGTACGCCGCCATCGCCGCGCTGCGCGAACGCAGCGGCGGCACGTTCGACCTCCCCGAGGGCACCGTCTACCCGGCCCTGCACCGGCTCGAACGGGCCGGCCTGCTGGCCAGCGACTGGGACGACAGCGGACCGCGCCGCCGGCGGCGGTACACCCTCACCCCGCGGGGCCAGGCCGCGCTGGTGGCGCAGGAACGCGAGTGGCAGGACTTCGCCACCGGTGTCCGCGCCGTCCTCGGCGCCAGGAAGCTCGGGTTCGCCTCATGACCGCGACTCATGGGCATGGTGCAGCCATGACCGTCGATGACTATCTCGATCGGGTGTTCACGCTGCTCGCCGGCTCCGGCGCGGCCGGGCGGCGGGCGTACCTGGAGATCGAGGCGCACCTGCGCGAGGCCGTCGAGGAGGAGCGCGCCGCCGGCCTGGACCCGGCCGCGGCCGAGGCGCGGGCCATCGCCCGCTTCGGCGACGCCGGACAGGTCACCCGGGGAATGCTGACGGCGTCGGCGGAAGGGACCCGCGCCGTGGTGGCGCGGATGGTCGGCGCCGGCTGGCTGCTCGGCTGGGTCGGCCTGCTCAGCATCGGCGTGTCCGGCCCGCTCGCGGCCGCCGTCGGGGCGATCTGGGGCAAGGACTACGTCTCCCCCGACCAGCCCGGCGCCACCTACAGCAGGGAGCGGTGCCGGGACCTGTTCGAATACTTCCCGCACGCCAGCTCCTGCCGGGCCGCCTCCGTCGAGCACCACTACTGGGAGGTCGTGCAGGGCCGCATCGCCCTCGGCGTGCTCGGCCTGCTCGCGCTCGGCGCTTGGCTGCTGACCCGGCGGTCCCAGCGCTGGCGCTGGCTGACCGTGCTGCCGCCGGCCGGAATGGTGGCGGCCGCCGGCGCCACCCTGTTCGGGGTGACGGCGGTGCTGCTCACCGGCCAGGGCCTGGCCACCCTCGGCAGCCCCCTCTGGACCGGCGCCGGCACCACGATCGTCTCCGGCCTGGCCGCCGCGCCCGCCTGCGTCGCGTTCCTGATCTGGCTCCTGCGCGAGCTCCGGATACGCGCTGGCTAGTACGGCCGCCTCGGGATAACGTGCCGTCATGGCGCGACTACTGACTCGCACGACGCTCCTCGCGGTGGTGGCCGCGATCCCGATCACCCTGGCGTCGCCAGCGGGGGCGGCGCCAGGGTCCCCCACCCCCGGCGCGCCGGGTGTGGGCGACCGGCTGTTCCCCGACCTCGGCAACGGCGGGTTCGACGTCCTTCACTACGACATCAGCCTGGACTACGACCCGGCGGCCAAGACGTTCGCGGCCAGCACCGTCGTCACCGCCCGCGCCACCCGGTCACTGTCCCGCTTCGACCTGGATTTCGACGGCAACACCATCAGGTCCGTCGCCGTGAACCGCCGGTCGGCCGCGTACACCCGCAGCGAGTCCGAACTGGTCATCACGCCGAACCGGCCGCTGCGCCGCGGTACAACCTTCACCGTCAAGGTCGGCTACACCGGCAACCCGAACGACGACTACAAGCACGGCGCGTGGATTCCCGCCCCGGACGGCGGGTTCGTGGTCGCCGGGCAGCCCGACGACGAGCGGTCGGTGTACCCGTGCTCCGACCACCCCACCGACAAGGCGTCGTACGCGTTCCACCTGACCGCGCCGGACGGCTGGCAGACCGCGGCCAACGGCGTCCAGGTGCGCACCCGCTCGCACGGCGGCAAGACCACCACCGACTACGTGGAGAAGGAGCCGCTCGCGTCCGAGCTGGTGGAGGTGTCGGTCGGCAAGTTCTCCGTCGTCACCGGCACCGGGCCGCACGGGCTGCCGATCCGCAGCGTGGTGCCGACCGCCGAGCTGGCCAGGTACGGGCCGATCGCGGCGAAGAGCGGCGACCACGTGGCGTGGATGGAGCAGCAGGTCGGCCGGCGGTACCCGTTCGGCGAGTACGGCGTGCAGATCTCGGACGCCAGTTTCGGCTTCGCGCTGGAGAACCAGACGCTGTCGCTGTTCACCAAGTCCTGGTTCGTGGACCGCGCCGGCAACGACCGGCCGGAGTCGTACTACGGGCCGGTGATGGTGCACGAGCTGGCACACCAGTGGTTCGGCGACTCGGTGTCGCCGTCGGACTGGCAGGACGTGTGGCTGAACGAGGGGCACGCGACCTGGTACGAGGCGCAGTACGCGGACGCCAAGGGCTACGCCTCGTTCGTGGACCGGATGAAGGACGCCTACCGGCAGGGCGACAAGTGGCGCAAGGACGACGGGCCCGTCGCCGGGCCGAGCGTCAAGACGATGTGGAACGACAACGTCTACGACGGCGGCGCCCTGGTGCTGTACGCGCTGTACCAGACGGTCGGCGCGAAGACGTACTACGACATCGAGCGGGCCTGGCTGGACCGGTACCACTCCCGCAACGCCAGCACGCGGGACTGGATCAACCTGGTGTCCCGCGTCTCCCACCGCGACCTGCACCAGTTCCTGTCGAACTGGCTGTACGGCACCAGGACCCCGCCGATGCCCGGCCACCCCGACTGGACCGTCGACCCGGCCTGACGGGCTACCGGGCAACCCCCGTCAGGCGGTGGCCTCGAGCTTGGCGAGCGCGGCCCTGACCACGCCGTCGCTGGCCAAGAGCGCTTCCCGCGCGCCCGCCACGTCCACCTGGCCGAGCAGCGACACCAGCGCCACCTTCGCGTCGCCATCGGCCGCGGCGAGCGCGTCCGAGCAGGTCTGCGAGGGCTGGTTGGTGGCCTGTTCCA
>JBJMIH010000160.1:0-15345 GCA_045806985.1 Mycobacteriales bacterium
ACGCCGCCGCCCTCTCCGGCCGCGGCCACCGCCCGCTGGCCCGCGTCGCCGGCGCGGCCCTCGGCCCCTCCGCCGGCCTGGTCGGAGCGGCCGACCTGGCCCGCCACCGCTGACCCCCCCCGAAACTCGGACGGTGATCATGGCCAAAGAGACCTTTGAATCGCCGTTCAAAGGTCTCGATGGCCATGATCACGGTGGTGGGACCCGGGTGCGGGTACTGAGCTACAACATCCGGTCGCTGCGCGACGACGGGGGCGCGGTCGTCAGGGTGATCAGGGACGCCGCGCCGGACGTGGTGTGCGTGCAGGAGGCGCCGCGGTTCTTCCGGTCCGTCGCCAAGGGCGTCGAACTGGCCAGGCGTACCGGCCTGGTGACCGCGGCGGGCAGCCGGCTCTGCGGCGCGAACCTGCTGCTGGTACGGCTGGCCGTGGAGGTCACCGCCACCCGCTGCGTGCCGTTCTCGCTGCGCCGCGGCCTGCACCTGCGCGGGGCGGCGGTGGCGTCCTGCCGGCTCGGCGGCGTGCCGTTCACCGTCGCCGGCACCCACCTCGACCTGGTGCCGGCCGAGCGGCTCCGGCACCTGCCGGAGCTGTGGGCGGCCGTGGACGGCCTGCCGGGCCCGCTGATCCTGGGCGGCGACATGAACGAGACGCCGGACGGGCCGCTCTGGGCCGGCCTCACCGGCCGGCTGGTGGACGCGTACGCCGCCGCCGGCAAGGGCGACGGGCTGACCTACTCGGCCACGACCCCGCGCACCCGGATCGACGGCATCTTCGCCGATCCGGCGGTCAGGGTGGTGTCTTGTGAGGCGCTGGACACGGCGGACGTGCGGGCGGGCAGCGACCATCGTCCGGTGCTTGCGGAGCTGGAGCTGCCCGGGTAGGTCAGGTAGCGGTCAGCGCCCTGGCCGGGGCGGCCCCGGCGTGGTTGCGCAGCGCGATCGCGGCGGCGATGAGCGGCTCGGTCGGGTCGGCCAGCAGCGCGCGGGTGGCGGCTGTGAACGCCCGCGGCGCGTTGACCGCGACGAGGCCCACCAGGCGGTTCTCCAGGTGGAAGTGGGCGAGCACGCCGGCCTGCGCCACCGCCCTGCGCGCCGGCCGCAGCGCGGTCAATGACACCGTCGCGTCCGGCCCGACCTTGCCACTGACCTCGATCCGCAGCCCGAGCTGGTCGGACCAGAACCGGGGGAGCAGCGTGAACGGCCGGCCGCCCATGTGGTCGCCGCCGAGCAGCGTCCTGGCCGCGGCCTGGCCCTGCTCGAGCGCGGCGATCCAGTGCCCGGTGCGCCCCGGCCGGCGGCTGTACCGCAGGTTGGGCCAGCGGGCGATCACGCCGGCAGCGACCACGCCCGGCACGACGATGCCGTCCGGGGTGAGCGCGCGCAGCATCTCGTCGCAGCGCACGCCGTCGCTGATGTCGAGGCCGGAGCCCTCCAGCCACTCGGTGTCCGGCTTGTCGCCGGAGGTCACCACGACCACGTCGGCGTTGACGACGTCGCCGTCGGTGAGCCGCAGCCGCCACCGCTCGCGGCGCCGCTGCTCGATCGCGGCCACCCGGCGGCCGAGCCGCATGCCGATGCCGGCCTTCTGGTGGGCCTCGGTGACCAGGCGGCCGACCGGCTCGCCGAGCACGTTGCTGAGCAGGGCCCGCTTGCTGTTGATGATCACGGCCTCGCGCGCCATCTTGTGCACCGCGCAGGCCACCTCGCAGCCGGTGAGGCCGCCGCCGACGATCGCCACCCTGTCGGCGTCGCGCAGGTCGCGGCGCAGCGCGAGGGACTGCTCGACCCGGTGCAGCAGGTGCACGCCGGGCGCGTCCTGCGGCCAGCCCTCCGGCATCACCGGCCGGGCGCCGGAGGCGATGACCAGCCCGTCGTAGTGGTACACGTCGTTGGTGTCGGTGAAGACCCGCCGCGAGTGCGGGTCGAGCCGGACCGCCCGCTGGCCGATGCGCCAGTGCACGTCCAGCTCGTCCACGCCGGGCAGGCGCAGGTCCTTCGGCTTCTGGTGACCGGTGAGGATGCCCTTGGACAGGCCCGTCCGGTCGTACGGCGGCTCGTCGCCGATCATGGTGATCTGGCCGTGGAACTCGCGCGCCCGCAGCTCCTCGGCGGCCGACAGCCCCGCCGGCCCGGTGCCGACGATGACGATGTGGTCGGCGCGACTGTACGCGGTGCGTACCCTCATGACCTGCCCTCCGGACGGTCTCCCTCGACGGCGTCGATCACCGGGATGCGCCGCTGCGCGGGCACCCGGGTCCAACCCTCGTCAGGCCGCGACTTGGTGTTCTGCTGCTCGACGGGAGCGAGGAAAACTGTGGTGGGCCTGCGTCCCAGTTCGATGGCGCGCATCGGGCAGACCCGGGCGGCCTGGACCACCTCTTCGACCTGGTCGGCGGGGACCGTGGGACGGTAGGCCAGCTGGCCGTCGCTGCGCAGCCGGAACACGTCGGGCGCCTCCTGCTCGCAGAAGCCGAAACGGGCGCACCGGCCGGGGTCCACGTGCACGGTGGCCTGCCCGCCGCGCAGCCGCAGCGCGATCCGCTCGCTGGCCAGCTGCGGGATCCGGTGCAGGCGCGGGTTGCCGATCAGCCACACCAGCACCGTGAACGCCCAGGCACCGGCGACGATCGCCCGTACCTGGATGTTTCTCGTGTCCGACCCCGAGATGAGGATGTGAGCGGCGATCATCGCGAACGCGATGTGCGCCAGCGAGTGCAGCCGCTTCCAGCGCCGGTAGCCGAGTCGTCGTTGAACGAGAACGGAGAGCAGGAGCGCGGTGAAGACTTCCAATCCGAGCGTCCCGAATCCGATGCCGAAACGGTCGACCGGATTGAGGAACGGGGCCCATTCGTCAATGACCCGCACATGCCCTCGGGGGGCCGCCAACTGGGCGATCCCATGCACCCAGCCCAGCATGAATGCGAAAAGGGTCATTGTCATGTGAATGCCATAAATGGTCGCGTGCCGGATGCGGCTCAAGCCCCAGCCGCTTCTCAGCACGATCCCCCAGACCACAGCCAGCCAAAGAAAGCCGAAAGACGTGAATCCAACGGTGGCAGCCACCATGTGGACACTGTGCTGCTGGTCCGGCACTGCGACGACTCCCCTCCTGGGGCATCCCCTGGTTTAAAAGCATGAGGTAATGGAGCGGATACGTTATGCAATTGCAACCTTGTGAGGCTCGGGGATAGTCTGCCCGCTTTGGCCTAAAAATCAAGAGTCGCCGCGTGAGTATCCGGGAACCAGCAGGTGAGCGAGCTGTTCGCAGAACAGGCCGATGTCGGTGACGATGCCCATCGCTTGCCCGCTTCCGCGGTCGGCGAGCTTCGTCACGGTCGCCGGGTTGATGTCGACGCAGACCAGCGGCACGGACGCCGGCAGCAGGTTGCCGGTGCCGATCGAGTGCAGCATGGTGGCCATCATCAGGACGAAGCCGACGTCGGTGAGCTGGGCCCGCATGGCCCGCTGACCAGCCAGGACGTCGGTGTACACGTCCGGCAGCGGCCCGTCGTCGCGCACCGAGCCGACCAGCACGAACTCCTTGCCGTGCTGCACCATCGCGTGCATCACCCCGCGGGTCAGCACGCCCTCCTTGACCGCCGCCGCGATCGACCCGCACCGCCGGATCCGGTTGATCGCCCGGATGTGGTGCTCGTGGCCGTGCGGCACGCCGGAGCCCTTCTTCAGGTCCACTCCCAGCGAGGTGCCGAACAGCGCGGCCTCGATGTCGTGGGTGGCGAGGGCGTTGCCGGCGAACAGCACGTCCACGTACCCCGCCTCGACCAGCGCCACCACCGGCCGCTGCGCGCCGGTGTGCACGATCGCCGGGCCGCCGACCCACAGGATCCGCCTGCCGGCCGCCTTCGCCTCCCGCATCCGGTCCGCCACCTGGCTCACCAGCACGGCCTGCGGCTTCTCGCTGGACACCTCGGAGGACATGAACTCGAAGGCGTTCGACTCCCGCTCGGCGGCCGGCAGCTCCACGGTCACGCCGGACGCGCCGCACACCAGCAGGTCACCGGCGCGCACCTCGGACACCGGCACGGTACGGATCCTGCTGCCCGTACCCTCCGTGGTCACCAGCAGCCCGCAGTCCATCTCCGGGTTGTCGACCCGTACCCACCGGCCGTCCAGCCGGACCCGGGTCTCCAGATTCGTGCTCGAGTAGAAGTCGTCGGGAAACACCCCGTCCGCCGGCGCCGGCCGCACCACCGCCTCGCCCGGGTCCACCTGGTTCACGCCGTGCACCTGGAGCCGCATCAGGATGCGCTGCAACCGCTCCTCGCCGTCGGCCTTCACCAGCAGGGTGGCCCTGGACGGATCATCGTGCGCCCGGCCCACCTCCAGCCGGGTGATCGAGTAGTCCCCGCCGTACTCCAGGACATCGTCCAGCACCCGGGCCAGCAGCCCGGTGTCGATCAGGTGACCGGACAACTCCACGGTCTCGGCGCAGGCCATCATCCGACTCGGCTCCCGAACGTCGTTGGTCGAGGGTCAGGCCCCGAGCCTAACCGCCGGTCGCGACCCCCCGCGCGACGGCGGCCCGGGCGCCTGCCGACCGGGTGACGTGCGACCTTGCCGTCTCGACCTATCCTGCGGGTATGCAGGGGGTCAGGCGCGAGCTCGGTCAGCTGGCCGACCTCGATCACGTGGGCCGGGGCTCGCACGTCTGCTACGTGGCGGACTCCCCGGCCCGGCTCGCGGAGTGGACGGCGGCGTGCATGGCCGGCGGGGCGGAACTGGGCGAGAAGCTGGTCAAGTTCGTGCCGCAGATCGACACCGCCCGCCGCGACGAGGTGATGATCGGCGCGGCGCGGGCCACCACGGTCGATCCGCGGGTGGCGTTCCTGGGCGGCGGCGGGTTGGAGGAGGGCGCGATGCTGGCGGCGTTCCGCGAGATGGCGGCGGCGGCGCGGCGCGAGGGGTACCGCGGCCTCCGGGTGTTCGCCGACATGGACTGGCTGCTGCCGGCGCCGCCCGGCCGCGAGCGGCTGACCGCGTTCGAGCAGTTGTTGGACAGGGTCGTCACGGACCTGGAGGCGACGGTGGTCTGCGCCTACCGTGCGGACAGCTTCGCCCCGGAAACCCTGGCCGAGGTCGCCGCCGTGCACCCGGCGACCGCGGGCACGGTGCCGGTCGAGCCGGGCTTCCGGTGCTGGAACGTGGCCGACGGCGTGTGGGAGCTGGCGGGTGAGGTCGACTATCTCACCGTCGAGCTGTTCACCCGGGTCCTGCGGACCGCCGCCGAGGGAGCCTCGGTGCTGTACCTGACGGTGACGGACCTGTCCTTCATCGACGTGGCCGGGATGCGCGCCATCGCCCAGCTGGCGGCGGACCGCCCGGACCTGGAGCTGGTGATCGACGGAGCGGGCGAGCTGCTCTCCGAGTGCTGGGCCCTCCTTGACCTGGGCCGCCGCCTCGACCGGGTGCGGCTGCGACCCTCTCCAGGCGTGCCGGCCGCCCGGGCGGGGGGTGAGCGATGAGCGCGAGGTCGGCGTCCGGTACCGCGTCGCCCGTTCCGGAGTTCCGTCACGAGGCACTGCTGTACTCCGGCGGCCCCGGCTTCCTCGCCGGCACGGTTCCCTTCATCGAGGAGGGCGTGGCCGGCGGCGAGGCGGTTCTGGTCGTGGTGAGCGCCGCGAAGATCGAAGCGCTGCGGGCGGCGCTGGGTGCCGGCGCCGACAAGGTGACCTTCGCGGACATGGCGTCAGTGGGGCGCAATCCGGCCAGGATCATTCCCCGCTGGCGGCAGTTCGTCGACGACCACCTGCCGGCGGGCCGGCCGATCCGGGGCATCGGCGAGCCGATCTACGTCGAGCGCAGCGCGGCGGAACTCGTCGAGTGCCACACCCACGAGGCGCTGTTGAACGTGGCGTTCGCCGGCGGACCCGGCTGGACGCTGCTGTGCCCGTATGACGTCGAAGCGCTGGACCCGGCGGTACTGGCTGAGGCGCGCCGCAACCACCCCTACCTGGTGTCCGAGGGCGCCACCCGGCCCAGCGGCGACTACCACGCCTCGCCGCCGCCCCCGGCCCGCGCCGACCAGCCGCTGCCCCCGCCGCCGGCGGACGTCGAGGCGCTGGCGTTCGACAGGGCGAAGGGCGCGCTCAAGGCCGTGCGGGACGTCGCCTCCGCCCACGCCCGCCGGGCCGGCGCCGACGGCCCGACCGCCGCGAAGTTCGCCCTGGCGGCCAGCGAGCTGGCGACCAACAGCCTGCGCCACGGCGGCGGCCGCGGCACCCTCCGGCTCTGGACCGACGGCGGCGTGCTGGTCTGCGAGGTCCGCGACGCCGGCCATTTCGACGGCCCGCCGCTCCTCGGCCGGCAGCTGCCCGATCCCGGCCAGCTCGGCGGGCGCGGGTTGTGGCTGGTCAATCAGCTCTGTGACCTGCTCCAGATCCGCGACACGCCGGACGGCACGACGGTGCGCCTCTACCTGAGCCTGACCCCCGGTACCGCGGCGGACTAGGCCGTACGGACTAGACGACGGCGCCGTCGTCGCCGTCGTCGTCGCGGACGTCGCGGAGGCGCCAGACCAGCATGCCCACGCCGAGTACGAGCGCGGCGACGGCGAGGAGGAAGCTGCTGGCGTCGGCGCCGAGGCCGACCAGGCCGGGGTCGATCAGGAGGAGGCCGCCGGCCATGATGGCGAGGATGGCGACGACCGTCTGGGGTGCGGCGCGGCCGACCGGCGGGGGCGGCGGCGGGATGTAGTGCTCCTCCTCGTCCTCAGGCCCGCGCGGGCCGTCGAGGTCGCCGTCGAGTGCCGACATCAGCGGCGTGTCAGGATCGCGCCAGCCGCCGCTGCGCAGCTCGTCCCGGCCGGTGACGCCGCGCATGGCCTTCTTGTCGATGTCCAGCGTGCCGTCGTCGGGGTCCTCCACGCCGACGCTGGCCACGGGATCGGCGGGCGGGAGGTCCTCGCGGGCCGGCCACGGGGCGTCACCGCCGGCCGGCGGGTCGTCGGTGCCGAAGTTCGCCACGATCTGCCGCCACGCCGCGTCCTCGTCGAGCGGGCCGGTGGACCCGCGCGGGCCGCGGGGACCGTCGGCCGGCGGTTCCGGCTCGCCGAGCGGTTCGGCGCCGGATGCTGCCAGCAGTTGCTTGGCGTCGGCGAGCCGGCCCCTGTCCACCCACAGCCGGTCGATCGGGCGGCGCGGCAGCGAGGTGGCCCTGCTGATCGCGTCCAGGTCGGAGGTGGGTTCCAGGTACGCGGCGATGCCGTGCACGTAGAGGGCGTCCAGCAGGTGCTCGCCGATCCGCGGGTCCACGTCGCCGAGGGAGGCGTACGCGCGCGCCTCCAGGCCGTTGTCGCGCCGTCCCCGGCGGCGGCCGGGACCCGTGGGGATCGCGTCAGCGGGCATCGGGCACCGCCCCGACGATCCGCCGGGCGAATTCGACGCTGCCCGTGAAGATCGTCTCGGCGTCGTTGTCGAGGGTGGCGACGTGCGCGCTGTCAGGGAGCACCTTCTCGGTGTACTCCCCCCGCACCCCTTCGCGCACCACCTGGGCATTGACGGGTTCGACGGTGTGATCGTGCGCACCCCGGTACAGCAGCGTCGGCTGGGTGACGCTGCCCAGGTCGGCCCGCACGACGCCCCAGAACTCGCGCAGCGACATCATGGCCTTCAGCGGCGTCCGGTCGTAGGCCACCTCGGTCACGCCGGGCTTGCGGATGTCGCCCCCGATCGGGCTCCAGGACGGCAGCACCCGGCCCATCAGCGGCAGCAGCAGGCGGGCGTCCCACCGCTGGGTGGTCAGCGACGGGTTGACCAGCACCAACCCGGCGAGCTCAGGGTGCCGCTCCGCGAGCCGCAGCGACAGCGCCCCGCCCATCGACAGGCCCATCGCGAACACCGTGCCGTACCGGCCGGCCAGCTCGGTGTACGCGGCGTCGACGGCGGCGTACCAGTCGTGCCAGGTGGTCGCGTTCGCGTCCCGCCAGTGCGTGCCGTGGCCGGGCAGCAGCGGGCACGCCACCGGGAAGCCGGCGGCGGCCAGGTGCTCACCCCACGGCCGCATGCTCTGCGGCGAGCCGGTGAAACCGTGGCAGAGGAGGACGGCAGCGCCAGCGTCCCCGTCGGCCGGCAGGTCGAACGGCTCCGCGCCAGCGAGCACCGCGCCTCGCCTCCTTCGGTGTCACCCCGGTCGGTGTTCCCCGGGTGTGTGTCATCGTGACACGCGGCGCGCGGTCGGCACTAGAAAGGCGCGACGTGTACCACTTCCGAGAACCGGTTCCGCGAATTGGCCGGGTCCGTTGGCCGACCTCCGCACCGGCCCGTAGGCTTGCTGTCGGCGGGAAGAGGTGAGGTGCTGTGTACGCGGTCCTTAAGTGGATCTTTATTGGCCCCATCCTCAGACTTCTCTTCAGACCCATCGTCGAGGGGCTGGAGAACGTTCCGAGCAAGGGCCCGGCCATCCTGGCCAGCAACCACCTGTCGTTCTCGGACTCGATCTTCCTGCCGCTGGTGGTGTCCAGGAAGATCACCTTCATCGCGAAGATGGAGTACGTCACCGGCAAGGGTGTCAAGGGCTGGCTGAGCAGGTTCTTCTTCCAGGGCGTCGGCGTGCTGCCGATCGACCGCAACGACACGAGCAAGGCACGCGACACGCTCGAGGCGGCCCAGCAGAAGGTGCTCGCCGAGGGCAAGCTGCTCGGCATCTACCCCGAGGGCACCAGGTCACCCGACGGCCGGCTGTACAAGGGCAAGGTCGGCGTGGCCAGGCTGGCGCTGGCCACCGGGGCGCCGGTGGTGCCGGTCGCGATGATGAACACGCTGGAGATCCAGCCGACCGGCAAGATCCTGCCGCGGATCATGCGGGTGCACATCAAGATCGGCAAGCCGCTGGACTTCTCCCGGTACGAGGGCATGGCCGGCGACCGGTTCGTCGAGCGGTCGATGACCGACGAGATCATGTACGAGCTGATGCAGCTGTCCGGCCAGGAGTACGTCGACGTGTACGCGGCCAAGGTCAAGGCCGAGAAGGCGGCGAAGTCGGCCGACAAGAGCGGCAAGCCGGGTGGCGAGGCGGGGGCGCCGGACGACCGGCAGCCCACCGCGCTGGCCTCGTAGTCCCCGCGCGCGGGGACTACGAGGTGTCGGACAGACCGGACCCGGCGGCGGCAGTGGACGCCCAGCCCGCCGTGGTGAACGTCTGGCGGGCGCTGACCGCGTACCGGTTCGGGTCGCTGGCCTACGCCGTCGCGGTGAACGTCCCGCGCGCCGACGACGCGCCGCACCCGCGCGTCCTGGTGCTGGCCGTGGCGGCGATGGCGGTCTGGAGCGTGCTGGTCACGGCGCTGTACCGGCGGGCGCGGGGCAGGGCGTGGACACCGGCGACGGACGCGATCTTCGTGGCCGACCTGGCGGTCGCCGCCGCGTCGGTGCTGGTCACGATCCTGGTGGAGAGCCCGGAGCGGATCGCCCACGGGGAGATCACCGTGCCGACGATCTGGGTGTCCAGCGCGGTGCTGGCGTGGGCCGTCCGCTGGGAGTGGCGGGGCGGGCTGGCGGCCGCGGTGGTGGTCGGGCTGGCCGACTTCGCCGAGATCGGCGGGTACACGTTCGTCACCCTGCACAACGCGGCGCTGATGGTGCTGGCCGGCACGGTCGTCGGGTACGCCGTCGGCAGGGTGCGCAGGGCCGAGGAGCGGCACGCCGAGGCGGTACGGCTGCGCGCCGCGACCGCCGAGCGGGAGGCCCTCGCCCGCCGCGTCCACGACGGCGTGCTCCAGGTGCTGGCGCTGGTGGGCCGGTCCAGCCCGGACCGGCGGCTGGCCGAGCTGGCCGCCGAGCAGGAGCGGGTGCTGCGAGCGTTCCTCACGGTACGGCCGGCCCTGGGCGCGGACGGGCACGGCGGGCCGGACGGCGAGCTGGATCTGGCCGAGGCCCTGGCCGCGCAGGCGCAGCGGCCCGGGGTGCAGGTGGCGAAGCCGGCCGGGCCGGTGCCGCTGCCCGGTACGGTCGCCATCGAGCTGGCCGCGGCGGTGGGCGCCGCCCTGGACAACGTGAACCTCCATGTCGGGCCGGACGCGCCCGCCTGGGTGCTGGTGGAGGACACCGGGGACGAGATCGTGGTGACGGTGCGTGACGACGGCCCCGGTATCCCGCCGGGCCGGCTCGCCGAGGCCGAGGCGGAGGGCCGGCTCGGGGTGGCCCAGTCGCTGCGCGGCCGGCTGCGCGCGCTCGGCGGGGAGGCGCTGGTGGTGTCGGCGCCGGGCGCGGGGACGGAGGTGGAGCTGCGTGTCCCTCGACGGTGAGGCCGCGGAGGCGGATCCGGTGACGCCGGTCAGGGTGATGGTGGTCGACGACCACCCGATGTGGCGGGACGCGGTCGCCCGCGACCTGGCCGAGGCCGGGCTGGAGGTGGTGGGCACGGCCGCGGACGGCGCGGCGGCGGTACGGGTCGCGCTCGCCACCCGGCCGGATGTCGTGGTGATGGACCTCCAGCTCCCGGAGCTGTCCGGGGTGGAGGCGACCCGGCGGATCGTGGCGGACCTGCCCGGCAGCCGGGTGCTGGTGCTGTCGGCGAGCGGCGAGCAGCCGGACGTGCTGGACGCGGTGAAGGCGGGCGCGACCGGGTACCTGCTGAAGTCGGCGCGCGCGGTGGAGCTGCTGGAGGCGGTGCGGCGGACGGCGGCGGGGGAGGCGACGTTCACGCCGGGACTGGCCGGGCTGCTGCTGGGCGAGTACCGCCGGCTCGCGGCCGGCGGCGCTGGCGGCCCTGGCGGCACGGCGCCGGCGGTGACGCTGACCGACCGGGAGACCGAGGTGCTCCGGCTGGTGGCGAAGGGCCTCACCGCGAAGCAGGCGCGGAGCGGCTGGTGCTGTCACACCGCACGGTGCAGAACCACGTGCAGAACGCGATGACCAAACTGCACGTCCACAATCGCGCCGGGCTGGTCCGTTACGCCATCGAGCAGGGCCTGGAGTAACACCGCCAGCGGCACGCCCGGCGGGAAAGCGCTAGCCGGCGATGGCGCCGGAGAGGTCCAGCCCTTCCAGCAGGCGGTAGGCGTGGTTGCGGCGGGCGAACTCGGCGGCCACCACCAGGTGCTCGTCGGCGGCCGGGTCGCCGGCGGTCTGGAACGCGCGGGCCGCCTCGGCGTGGCACAGGGCCGCGTCGGTGGCGTTGCCGATGTCGTCGTAGGTGTGCGCGGCGTCGGCGTACCGGGCCCCGGCGCCGGCCTGGTCGCCGTCGCAGGCGGCGATGCCGGCGGCGGTGACCGCCAGGGCGGCCCGCACCCAGCGGGTCTGCTGGGGCTGGGCGGCCAGCCAGCCGGACAGCTCGTCCAGCAGCGGCGGGCCGAGAGCGGCGACCACCAGCATGGCCTGCGGCAGCCACATCCGTTCGGCCTTGGCCGCGCCGGACCGCGTCTGCGCGGCGAGCTCCTCGATGAGGATCGCGGACTCCTCCATGTTGCCCTGCAGCAGCCGGGCCAGCGCGGAGTGGGCGAGCGCGGCCCACTCCAGGGCCGGGAAGCCGCGGCCCCGGGACAGTTCGAGGCAGCGCTCGATGTCGTCGCCGGGGTCCTCGCCGCGTAACAGCCGGATCCAGCTGCGGAACCCGCGCAGGTGGGCGTCCCACGGGTTGTCGGGGTTGGCGGCGACGGCGTTCTCGATCTCGCCGAGCAGCGAGTCCCAGTCGCCGGCGCAGTACGCCCGCTCCGGCTTGTCCGGGCCGCGGGTGATCAGCAGGTGCCCGGCCCCGGAGGCGGCGTCGAACCGGAACGCCTCGTCGTCGAGGGCGAAGCAGCGCCGCATGTCGCCCTCCTCGGCCAGGCTGACGGCCAGGTTGTGGGCGGCCCGGCGGAAGGCGCGCAGCTTGCGCTCCCGGCAGTAGGCGACCACGGCCTCCTGGGCGGCCAGCCCGTCCACCGCGCCGGACTGGTACCGGGCGACCGCGCCGGTGATCTTGGCGTTGCCGACCACCTCGGGCAGGTCCAGCCGGGTGGCGATGGCCTCGGACTGGGTGGCCGCGGAGATGGCGGCGTCGGGGTCGCGGCGGCTCATGTGCAGCCGGGCCAGTTCGGCGTGCGCGATCGCCTCGTCCTCGCTGTCCGGCTGGTCGGCCAGCAGGTCCAGGGCCCGGGTCAGGTGCGCCATGGCGGCGTCGTTCTGCGCCCGCGAGCGGGCCATCTGGCTGGCCACGATGTGTGCCTTCGCGGCCTCCTGCACCGCGCCGGCCTCCACCAGTTCGGCGACGACCGCGTCCAGGGTGGCCGGACCGTCCTTGCCGAAGAACTCCTCCGGCTCGACCAGGAACTCCAGCTCGCAGGCCAGCCGCCGAACCCGCAGCAGGTCCTCGGCCGCCACCTGGCCGGACGCCGCCTCCGGGGCGCGGCGCAGGTAGTCCAGGGCGGTGGAGAAGGCGTGCAGCCGGTACGCCCGCTCGGCCGCCCTGGCCAGCGCCAGCCAGGCGGCCTCCGCCCCGCTCGCGCCGCGCACCTGCTCGTAGGCTGCCAGCCGGTGGTGGGCCAGCAGCTCGGCCAGGTCCTCGGACCGGTCGCCGCCGAGCGCGTCCAACCAGTCGGCGACCCGCCGGTGCTGGCCGGCCCGGTGCCCGCGCGGCAGCCGGGAGTACGCGGCGTCGCGGACCAGGATGTGGTGGAAGGACATCTCCTCCTCGCCGTCCACCGTGGAGGTGGGCAGCTCCCGCACCAGCCCGCGCCCGCGCAGCGCGCCCAGCCGCTCCACCACCAGCTCGCGGGGCAGGCCGGCGGTCGCGGCCACCGCGCCGGGCCAGAACGTGTACCCGACCACCGCGGCCGCCTGGAGTACCCCCAGGTCGGCCGGTTCCAGCAGGTCGAGCCGGCTGGCGATGACGCCCTCCACGTTGTCCGGCATGTGGATCTCGGCGGCGTCGACCAGCCGCCAGGACCGGCCGGCCCGTTCCAGCACGCCGGAGTCGGCCAGCATCCGCACGTACTCCTCGGCGTACAGCGGGTTGCCGCCGGCCAGCTCGATCAGCCGCTGCTGGGTCTCGGCCGGCAGCAGCGCGGTGCCCAGCAGCGCGCTGAACAGCTGGCTCACCGCCGTCTCGTTCAGCGGACCCAGCGGCAGCGTCACCACGTGCGGCAGGTCCTTGCCGAACCCGGGCCGCCGGTCCACCAGCTCCGGGCGGGCCACGGCGACCACCACCAGTGGCACGTCCACCGCGTAGGCCAGCAGCGACTCCAGGAAGTCGACCAGCCCGTCGTCGGCCCAGTGCAGGTCCTCGAACACCAGCACGGTCGGCCGCTGCGCGGCCATCGCCCGCAGCACCCGCCGCCACGCCGAGGCCACGTCCTCGGCGCTGGCCTGCGGCGCCTCCAGGCCGACCAGCGGGGCCAGCGCGTCCCGCACCCCGCGCCGCTCGGCCTCGGCCGCCTCCGGCAGCAGTCCGGCCAGCGTCACCTCCAGCCGCCGGCCGGCCGCGTCGGCGTCGTCGGAGTCCAGGATGCCCGCCTCGGTCTTGACGATCTCGCCGAGCGCCCAGTACGCGATGCCCTGCCCGTAGGGCAGGCAGCGGCCCATCCGCCAGCGCGCGTCCAGGTCGAGGGTGCCCCGCAGCCGCCGGCGCAGCTCCTTGACCAGCCGGCTCTTGCCGAGTCCGGGCTCGCCCAGCACGGTGACGAGGCGGCTGGTGCCGGTCTCGAACGCCATCCGGGTGGCCGACCACAGCGCCTCGATCTCGTGGTCCCGGCCGATCAGCGGGATGGCCCGGTGGGCGGGGCTGTCCGGCTGGGTGAACGCGGCGTCGGCCAGCCACACCGGCACCGGCTGCGCCTTGCCGCGCAGCTCGACCGCGGGCATCTCCAGGTACCGGACCTGCTCGAGGGTGGCCCGCCGGGTCGCGGCGTCCACCAGCACCGTCCCCGGCTCGGTGGCCGCCTGCAGCCGGGAGGCCAGGTTGACCACGTCGCCGGACAGCATCCCCTGCCCGCCGGGCCGGGCCGCCGCCCTGTCCACCACGGCCTCGCCGGTGGCCACCCCGACCCTGACGCGGACCTGCTGGCCGCCGACCTCCCGCTGGTCCAGCTCCTCGCGCACGTCCAGGCCGGTGCGGACCGCGCGGGTGGGGTCGTCGTCGTGCGCGACCGGCGCGCCGAACACCACCATCACCGCGTCGCCGATGTACTTCTCCACCACCCCGCCGTACCGCTCGGCGACCCGGCGGACCTTGGCGAAGTACGCCGACTGCAACGCCCGCACGTCCTCCGGGTCGAGCGTCTCGGACAGCGCCGTGAACCCGGTCAGGTCCACGAACAGCACGCTCACCCGGCGCCGCTCCACCGGCGGCAGCGCCGTCGACGACTCCGCCAGCCGCTCCCCGCACTGGGTGCAGAACGGCAGCTCACGGTCGGTGTAGCTGTCGCAGCTCGGGCAGCTCACGCGGGTCGCGCTGCCGCACCTGCCGCAGAAGCGGGCGTCCGGCGGGCCCGTCCAGCGGCAGTGTGGACAGAAGGCGTTGATGGGTCATCCCCTCCCCGGTGCGCCCGGTGCGGACTTCAGAATGATCGCAGAAGAGCCCCCGGTTGCGAACATTTTGTGAACCAACCGCGCTGGTGGGACGGCCGTGTCGCCAAGTTGACAGACCATCGCAACCCGCCCGGCGGTACGCTCGCGCCGCACAGTGAAAGGGGGATGCTCGTGCTTGGTGTGAAGTTCCTGATGGACTGGAACGGTACCGACGGTCACCACTACCACGCCGGCGATCAGGTGTCGCTGGCCGTCTCGGTGGCCTACGACCTCCGCACGCGGGGAGTCGTGGACCCGACCAACAGCGCCGACCCGTTGTGGGCGCAGTGGGACGGTGGCTCCGGTACCTGATCGCTCCGGCAATCGGCCGGGTTGGTGGCGACGCGTCGCTGGCCCGGCCTCATTCATCGTCCTGCCCCGCGTCAGCCCCGTGACGACAGTCCGGCACGACGCCGTAACCCGGCCATGTCGAGCGCGACGATCCGCCGGCCCCGGGTACGCAGCCAGCCGCGCGCGGCGAACGCCGACAGCGCCTGGTTCACGCTCTGCCGCGAGCCGCCCACCATGTCGGCGAGCTGGCTCTGGGTCAGCTCCACGGTGTGGTCCTCGGAGTGCTCGGCCAGCCGCACCAGCGCCTTGGCCACCCGGCCCGGCAGGTCCAGGAAGACGTGGTCGGCGGTCTGGTCGGTGAGCCGGCGCACCAGCGCCCCCAGCGCGGCCAGCACCGTGTCCAGCACCTTCGGGTTCCGGTACGCCAGTTCGATGAACGCCTGCCGGGACAGGGCGAGCGCGGTGATGTCCTCCAGCGCCTCGATCGAGGCCGAGCGGGGCGAGCGGTCCAGCAGCGCCACCTCGCCCAGCACGTCGGGGGCGCGCACCACG
>JBJMIH010000161.1:0-36754 GCA_045806985.1 Mycobacteriales bacterium
AGCACGGAGAGTGCCCGTTCGGCCCTGCGGCGGGCCCTGGACATTTCAGTCAGAAACACGACATCACGTCCGGGCCCCAGGAGCCGCTCGGTCGGTTCGAAAAGTACGAACCAGTGCACCGGTACTACCCAGGGAGCGGTCAGGATGGTCGGACGCGCCCTGGGATGGGCGACCCGCCACTCCGACAACGACGTGCCGGTCATGTCGGTTACGGCGCGTGGCAGTAGTGCTTCAACCAGCAACGTAGGCAGTTCACGCTGGACGTCCCGTGCCGTCTCGGCGGAGCGCAGGGGAAGGTACCAAGGGCACACGTGAGGAATATCACCCGCATACCGGACGTACGCCTCGCCGGGGTCGGTACCGTCCGAACCTTCCAGGCCGGGCAGCCGCCCGCGGGCGATCGCGGCCAGCGCCAGCCGCCGTTCCCGCTCGGGGCCGTCGCGCCGGGACGGCGCCCTGTCCTCGATCACGTAGCGCCGCCAGTGGTCCTCCTCATCCTGGTCAAACGCGTCGAGAGGCTGGTAGACCCTCAGCGCGGCGGACGGGAGCGGCGACACGTTCCCATCCTGGCATCCCAAGTCACTCAGTTCGCGATCAGCCGCGCACTACCCTCGTACGTGGAGGGCAGATCCGCCCGCCCGTACCTGCTGAGGCCCTGGTCCCACAAGGACGTCGGCCCATGACCCCAGGGAGCAACCGTGGGAGTACTCGATTCCCCACACGAACAGATCGCGTTCTGCCACGACCCGCACAGCGGGCTCAGGGCGATCGTCGCGATCTATTCCACCGCGCTGGGCCCCGCGCTCGGCGGAACCCGGTTCTACCCGTACGCGACGGAGGAGGAAGCCCTCGCCGACGTGCTGAACCTCAGCAGGGCGATGGCCTACAAGGCCGCCTGCGCCGGCCTCGACCTCGGCGGCGGCAAGGCCGTCATCTGGGGCGACCCGAAGACCGACAAGACCGAGCCGCTGCTGCGCGCCTACGGCAGGTTCCTCGAGTCGCTCGGCGGGAGGTACATCACCGCCTGCGACGTCGGCACGTACGTGCCGGACATGGACGTGATCGCCAGGGAGACCCGCCACGTCTCCGGCCGGTCCGTCGAGCACGGCGGCGGCGGCGACTCCTCCGTGCTCACCGCCTACGGGGTCTACCAGGGCATGCGGGCCGCCGCCCAGTACACCTGGGGAGTGCCCACCCTGGCCGGCCGGACGGTCGGCGTCTCCGGCATCGGCAAGGTGGGCAAGCACCTGCTGGAGCACCTCGCGGCCGAGGGAGCCTCGATCCTCGCCTGTGACGTCTCCACGGAGGCGCTCGAATGGCTGCGCGCGACGTACCCGCAGGTCAAGATCGTGCCTGTGGACGCGCTGCCCGGCGAGGAGATGGACATCTTCGCCCCCTGCGCGCTCGGCGGCGCGCTGAACGACGACACCGTGCCGGCGCTGCGCGCCAAGATCGTCTGTGGCGCCGCCAACAACCAGCTCGCCCACCCCGGAATCGAGAAGATGCTCGCCGAGCGCGGCATCCTCTACGCCCCCGACTACGTCGTGAACGCCGGCGGCCTCATCCAGGTGGCCGACGAGATCGAGGGTTACCGCGAGGAGCGCGCCCGCCACTCGGCGGCCCGCATCTTCGACACCTCCCTGAAGGTCTTCGCGCTCGCCGACGACGAGGGCGTGCCGCCCGCCGTCGCCGCCGACCGCCTGGCCGAGCGCCGGATGGCCGACATCGGCCGGCTGCGCGGCTTCTGGCTCCCGGCCTGATCGACTTTCCCGCGCCACTCCCGGTCTTGGGAGTGGCGCGGGAAAGCGGAGCGCCGGGCGCGGTAGACAGCACCATGGACTTCCGGCTGGACACCCGCACCGCGGCCATGGTGGAGGAGCTCCAGGACTTCCTGGAGACCTGCGTGTACCCGGCCGAGCCGGTGTACGCCGCCCAGGAGGCGGAACAGGCGGCTGAGGGCGGCTGGGACCGCCCCAGGGTGATGACCGAGCTACAGGCCGAGGCCCGGCACCGGGGGCTGTGGAACCTGTTCAGCGAGCTCCCCACGCTCGCGTACGCCCCGCTCGCCGAGCTGACCGGCCGCAGTCCGTGGCTGGCCCCGGAGGCCGTCAACTGCGCGGCGCCGGACGCGGGCAACATGGCGGTGCTGGCCGAGTTCGGCACCGCCGCGCAGCGGGAGCGGTGGCTGCGGCCGCTGCTGACGGCCGAGACCCGCTCGGCGTTCTCGATGACCGAGCCGGACGCGGCCTCCTCGGACGCGACCACGCTCGGCACCCGGATCGAGCCGGACGCCGGCGGCTGGCGGATCACCGGGCGCAAGTGGTGGTCGACCGGGGCGATGAGCCCGCGCTGCGCGTTCACGCTCGTGCTCGGCGTCAGCGACCCCGACGCGGACCCGTACCACCGGCACAGCCTGGTGATCGTGCCGCTCGACACGCCCGGGGTGACGGTGCACCGGTCGACTCCGGTCTTCGGGTACCGGGACGGCCCGCACGGCGGCCACGCGGAGCTCTCCTTCGACGGCGCCTGGGTGCCGGCCGACCACCTGCTGGGCGAGGAGGGTGGCGGGTTCGTGGTCGCCCAGTCCCGGCTCGGGCCCAGCCGGGTGCACCACTGCATGCGGCTGGTGGGGATGGCGGAGCGGGCGTT
Organism: Mycobacteriales bacterium; assembly: GCA_045806985.1. Classification (GTDB taxonomy): domain Bacteria; phylum Actinomycetota; class Actinomycetes; order Mycobacteriales; family JBJMIH01; genus JBJMIH01. The sequence goes on from JBJMIH010000161.1 coordinate 2,650, forward strand.
GGAGCTGCTGTGCCGGCGGGCGGTGGAGCGGGTGGCGTTCGGCCGGCCGCTCGCCGACCAGGGCGTGGTACGGGAGTGGATCGCCCGGTCACGGCTGGCGATCGACCAGGTCAGGCTCCTGATCATGCGGGCGGCCTGGCTGCTGGACACCGGCGGCCCCGGCGCCGCGCGCACCGAGGTGGCGGCGATCAAGGCGACCGCGCCGCGGGTCGCCAGCCGGGTCATCGACCGGGCGATCCAGGCGCACGGCGCGGCCGGGCTGTCCGAGGACCTGCCGCTCGCGCGGCTCTACGCGGCCGCCCGCGCGCTGCATTTCGCGGACGGTCCGGACGAGGTCCAGCTGCATGTCGTGGCCCGGAACGAGCTGCGCAGGTACCGCGTGGATCAACCGACGTGACGGGCGTCACGTGGCTCCGTCGGTATGATCTGGACGACAGGGGCGCGTACGGGCATCTTTCGGTGCGACATCGGGCAGGGCGAGCGTGTACCCTCGTACGCACGAACAGATGCCAGTTTCCGGGGCCGCCAGGCGTGGCGCCGCCCCGTCGTCATGCGCGAGGGGGTCGAGCCAATGGGGCGCGGCCGAGCCAAGGCCAAGCAGCAGAAGGTCGCCCGCGAGCTCAAGTACAGCTCGCATTACACCGACCTTGATCAGCTCCAGCGCGAGCTCGCCGGTAAGCCGTCGGACGACGATGAGCAAGAGTTCGACGACTCCGACGAGGATGAAGAGCGCTGGGCGACCCACCGCTGACCGACCCCCACCACGGGGTCAGCGGGCGGACGAAGTTCAGCGGGCATAGCTCCCGACGAGGCGGACCGCGCCAGAGCCCGCCACGATCTCACCGGCCACCCAAGCCGGGATGTCGTGCTGGCCGAGAAGCGTCACCGCCTCGTCGGCGCTGTCGGCGGCCACCACGGCCACCATGCCGACGCCCATGTTGAACGTGCGCTCCCGCTCGTCCAGGGCGATGTTGCCGGCACGTCCGACGAGGTCCACGACGGCCGGGGGTGTCCAGGTGCCGCGGTCGATCACCGCGTCGGTGGTGGCGGGCAGCACCCGGTTCACGTTGCCGGGCAGCCCGCCGCCGGTGACGTGGGCGAACGCCCGGGTGCCCGGCAGGGCGGCGACGGCCAGGCACGGCTTGGCGTAGATGCGGGTGGGCTCCAGCAGCTCCTCGCCCAGCGTCCGGCCGAGCTCGGCCACGTGCCCGTCCAGCCGCAGGCCCGCCACCTTGATGACGTGCCTGACCAGCGAGTACCCGTTCGCGTGCAGGCCGGAGGCTGCCATCGCCACCAGCGCGTCGCCCACGCGTACCCGGTCCGGCCCGAGCAGCGCGTCAGCCTCCACGATCCCGGTGGCGGCGCCGGCGATGTCGTACTCGTCGGCCCGCAGCATCCCGGGATGCTCGGCGGTCTCCCCGCCGATCAGCGCGCAGCCGGCCAGCCGGCAGCCGTCGGCCACCCCGCCGACGATCTCCGCCACCCGCTCCGGCACCACCGTGCCGCAGGCCAGGTAGTCGGTCACGAACAGCGGCTCGGCCCCGCACACCACCAGGTCGTCCACGAGCATGCCAACCAGGTCCTGGCCGATCGTGTCGTGCTTGTCCAGCGCCTGGGCGATCATCACCTTGGTGCCGACGCCGTCGGTGGAGGTGGCCAGCACCGGCCGGCGGTACCGGGTCAGGTCCAGCGCGAACAGCCCGGCGAAACCGCCCAGCCCGCCCAGCACCTCCGGCCGGGTGGCGGTGCGGACCTTGGCCTTCATCAGCTCGACGGCCCGGTCGCCGGCCTCGATGTCCACGCCGGCCGCGGCGTAGGTGGCCGAACCCTCGCCGTGTGGTGTCCGGTCGGTCATGGCCGGCGCAGGGCGTCCTCGGCGCCGGGGCTGGCGGCGTGCTCGACCCTGGCCGGCTCCGGCTGCCCCGAGGCGGCGGGCTCCAGCAGGTGCTTGCCGAGCTCGTCCTCGGGTGGGAGCGCGATCGGGTACACGCCGTCGAAGCAGGCCCGGCAGAGCCGCTCGGCGGGCTGGCCGGTGGCCGCGATCAGGCCCTCCAGCGACACGTGGCCGAGGCTGTCCGCGCCGATCGACTGGCAGACCTCGTCGATGCCGAGGCCGGAGGCGATCAGCTCCGCCCTGGTGGCGAAGTCGATGCCGTAGAAGCACGGCCAGCGCACCGGCGGCGAGGAGATCCGCACGTGCACCTGGGTGGCGCTGGCCTCGCGCAGCATCCGCACCAGCGCCCGCTGGGTGTTGCCGCGCACGATCGTGTCGTCGACGACCACCAGCCGCTTGCCGCGGATGACGTCGCGCAGCGGGTTCAGCTTGAGCCGGATGCCGAGCTGGCGGATGGTCTGGCTGGGCTGGATGAACGTGCGGCCGACGTAGGAGTTCTTCACCAGGCCGATGCCGTACGGGATGCCGGACGCCTCCGCGTAGCCGACCGCGGCCGGCGTGCCGGACTCCGGCACCGGGATCACCAGGTCGGCCTCTGCCGGCGCCTCCCTGGCCAGCGTCCGGCCCACCTCGACCCGGGCGGCCTGCACCGACCGGCCGGCGATGGAGGTGTCCGGGCGGGCCAGGTAGACGTACTCGAACAGGCAGCCCTTCGGGTCCGGCTCGGCGTACCGCTTCGACCGCAGCCCGTGCTCATCGACGGCGACCAGCTCGCCGGGCTCCACCTCGCGGACGAACGACGCGCCGACGATGTCCAGCGCGGCCGTCTCGCTGGCCACCACCCAGCCGCGCTCCAGCCGGCCCAGGCACAGCGGCCGGACGCCCTGCGGGTCGCGGGCCGCGTACAGCGTGTGCTCGTCGCAGAAGACCAGCGAGAACGCGCCGCGCAGATGGGGCAGCACGTGCAGCGCGGCCTGCTCCAGGGTGGCGTCCCGCTCCTGGTCGCGGTACCCGGACAGCAGGCTGACCAGCACGTCCGTGTCGGTGGTCGCGGCCGGCTGCAGCCGGTTGCGGTTGTCCTGGGCCTGCGGCCGCTCGATCGAGCCGGCCAGCTCGGCGGTGTTGACCAGGTTCCCGTTGTGGGCCAGCGCCACCGTCGCGCCGCCGTGGTTGGACTTGAGCGTGGGCTGCGCGTTCTCCCAGGTGGAGGCGCCGGTGGTCGAGTAGCGGGCGTGGCCGACCGCCACGTAGCCGCGCAGCACGTTGAGCGTGGTCTCGTCGAAGACCTGGGCGACCAGGCCGAGATCCTTGTACACCACCAGCCGGTTGCCGTCGCCGACCGCGATGCCGGCCGACTCCTGGCCCCGGTGCTGGAGCGCGTACAGGCCGAAGTAGGTGAGCTTGGCCACCTCCTCGCCGGGAGCCCAGACGCCGAACACGCCGCAGGCGTCCTGCGGGCCGCGCGAGTGAGGATCAAGGTCGTGGGTCAGCCTGCCGTCGCCTTTAGGCACGGGTTTCTCCTCCACGGCGGTTGACTACCAGTTCAGTGTAGCTTCGGGAGTCCCGCTAGCGTGCTGCGCCCACTTTGCTGCCAGAAGTACGCTCATGTCCGTGGCACTCCGGATTCACTTCACCGCGGAGGACCTGGCGCGCACCACGGTCGCGTTGACGCCGGACCCGCTGTGGGAGGTGCTGCTCAGCGTCCACCTGCTGGGCCGGCGGGACGCCGCGCTGGTCTTCGACGGCTGGCGGCGGCAGGTACGCGGCCGGCTCACCCCGCATCATCAGCCGCTGCTCGGGATCGCGCCGCCGTGGGGGTACTCGCCGGACTTCCTCACCCCGGCCGGCGTGCCGCTCGGCCTGGAGGACGGGCTGGCCGAGGTGCTGTCCACGCCGCGCCGGCGGCTCGCCATCGACCTGGGCCGGCTCGCCGAGGAGCGCGCGCTCACCGCGAACGCGCGGCGGCTGGCCGAGGGGGACGCGACCGCGATGGCCCGGCTCGGGGACGCGGTGCGGGACTACTACCGGGTGGGGCTGGAGCCGTACTGGAACCAGATCGAGACGCACATCCACGCCGAGCGGGCCCGGCTGGCCAGGGTGCTGCTGGACGGCGGGGTGGAGCGGGCGCTGACCACGCTGCACCCGACCACGCTGTGGCAGTCGCCGGTGCTGACGCTGCTGGACCACCCCGCCGACCGGGACGTGCACCTGGAGGGCCGCGGGCTGCTGCTGGTGCCGTCGTTCTTCTGCTGGGGCACGCCGTCCACCCTGCGCGACCACGACCTGCCGCAGGTGGTGGTGTACCCGGTGGGGCGCGGGCTGGACTGGCTGGGGCCGGCGCCCCGGGAGCGGCGGCGGTCGCTGGAGGCGCTGATCGGGCGTACCCGGGCCACCGTGCTGATGGAGCTGGCCACCCGGCCCGGGATCACCACCACCGACCTGGCCCGGCGTACCGGGATCTCGCTGGCGTCGGCGAGCGAGCACGTGTCGGTGCTGCGGGAGGCTGGCCTGGCCGCGACCGACCGGGAGGGCAACACCGTGCACCACGCCGTGACGCGGATGGGGCTGGCGCTGCTCGACGAGCGGGCCTAGCTCAGCAGCGGAAGCAGGGCGGACAGGTCGGCGCGGCTGCCGCTGGCCCTGATCGCGCCGGTGTCGACGGCCTCCGCCCAGGTCAGCCGGCCGGCGGCGAGGTCGAGGAAGGTGGCCGGGTCGGTCTCGATCACGTTCGGCGGGGTGCCGCGGGTGTGCCGCGGGCCGGCCACGCACTGGACGGCGGCGTACGGCGGGACGCGCAGCTCCACGGTGTGGCCGGGAGCGAGCTCGGCGATCCTCGTGGTGAGCAGCCGCACGGCCGCCCTGGCGGCGGGCCTGGCCAGCTCGGGCGGGCGGTCCGGCAGCGCCATGGCCAGGTCGCGGAGCCGGACCACGAGCGCCACCACCTGGGTGGCGAGGTAGTCGGGCAGGCTCAACCGGCCGGCGGGGGCGGCGACCGGCCGGTCCGGCGGCGCGCCGGCGAGCCCGGCGACGGCGGCCTCGACGGCGTCGATGGCGCCGTTCAGGCTGGCGGCGACGGCGGCCGGGGCCGCCTCGGCCGTACCGGCGGGGCGCGGGGCGGCGAGGACGTCGGCCAGCCGGCGTACCGGCCCGGCCGGCGGGTCGGCGGCGAGCGTCCTGGCCACGGCGGCCACATCGACGGCGAGTGCCGCCACGCTGCCGGCGACGCCGGGGCGGGCCCAGTCCTCGTCGCCCAGGCCGGCGACCCAGGCCCGCACGACAGCGAGCTGCGCGAGATAGGTCTCGCGCAGCTCGCGGGGGTCTCGCCGACGGGGTGGCATTTGCCACCAGCCTAGTCAGGCGGCAACCCCTGACGGGTCGCGGTCGCCGCGGTCAGGCACCCAGCAGGGTGCGTAGCCAACTACGGGAACGGCGCCGGGGAACCCCGTACGCCGTGGCACGGGTGCCGTATCCCGCCGCCGCGGTCTGCGACCGCCCCCACTGCTCCAGTCGCCGGACCGTCAGCCAGTGCATCTCGTATGCCTTGGCCTGGGTGTGCGAACGTCCGGCGTTCGTCGAACCATGGTTCTGCGGATCCCCCGGGTAGACCTCGGTGACCCACACCAGCGGGAGGTCACCGGGTCGTGCGGTGACAGCGCTGGTCCCGATCCAGGTGGTCCGGACCGTGAGATGGCCGACCTGAGTCGCCAGCGCGGGTACCGGCGCCGGCTTGCCGAAAGTGCTGTAATCGTCCACGTGCCGCTCTCCTCGATCTGACGGCACAAGCCCCCAATCGCGATCGCAGCGGCGGCCTCTCGCGCTGCTTCAGCCCGGAGCGCATCGATGCGTATTCCGGCACAAATGTCTGCAATCAATCGTGAGGTCTCATCGGACGCTGCGCAAGTGCCTTCACTCACATGAACTGACGCGTGCGCGACAGTTCACGCTGTGCGACCAGGCCAGCTCAGAGGCACGAAAGCGTAACGATAGACCCCACACCGGGGTAACGCACGTGCCTTGACTCATGTGATTCGCCCTGTGCACGGACCACTACAGTGCGGAATACTTGAACCATGGCTTCCGTGGCTGGCAGCCCGACGGTGCGCAGCCGCCGCCTCGGCAAGGAGCTGCGCCGACTCCGCGAGGAGTCCGGGCACACCTGCGAACACGTGGCCGGGCTGTTGAGGTGCTCCGCGTCGCGGATCAGCCGCATCGAGTCCGGCGAGATCAAGGTGCGCCCCGGCGACGTGTACGAGCTCCTCGAGCTGTACGCGGTACCGGACGAGCACCGCCACGAACTCCTCGAGATGGCCAAGGACGTCCGCCGCGAAGGCTGGTGGCAGCGCTACGACGACGTCCTCCCCAAGCGCTACCTGACCTACATCCTGATGGAGTCCGAAGCGCGCGAGATCCGCGCCTTCGAGCACAGTCTTGTACACGGCCTGGTGCAGACCACGGACTATGCGCAGGCCGTCCAGCACACCGATCCGGAGGTCGATGACCCGAACGCGTCGAAGCGGGCCGACGCGAGGATCGCCCGGCAAGCCGTCCTCGACCGTCCCGGGAATCCCCTGCTGCTCCACGTCGTCATGGACGAGGCAGCGCTACACCGTCAGGTCGGTGGCCGGGACATCATGCGGGAGCAGCTTCGTCACATCGTCAAGCGGGCCGCCCTGCCCAACGTGACGATCCAGATCCTCCCCTTCGATCGCGGCGCCCACCCTGGCATGGCGGGCAGCTTCGCGATCATGGACTTCCCCGATCCCAGCGATCGCAGCGTCGGCTTCAGCAACATCCAGGTCCTCGGTGAGCGGACGTTTGAGCGGCCATCGGAGATCAAGGAGCTGAACCTCGTCTTCGACCAACTGATCGCACGCGCCCTGTCGCCGGCTGAGTCGATCGAGTTGATCGCCCAACTCGCGGACAAGCCCTGACGAGTCGATCGTCAGGGCTTGCCCGCGAGAGCAGATCGGTGCTCACGAACGGTCGAACTCACCGTCCTTCGCGCCGCCGATGAACGCGTCCCACTCGGCTGCCGTGAAGCGGAGTACCGGACCTGAGGGGTCCTTCGAGTCACGGACGGCGATGGCACCTTCGCCGACGAAGGCGACTTCGACGCAGCTACCGTTGTGCGCGCTGCGTCGGCTTTTGAACCAGTTGGCTCGAGTCACATCCACAGACGGCCTCTCGGGTTGGGGAAGAGTGAGAATTAGTTCGACAAGAACTCGGGTTCTATCTGCTCCTGAGTCGGAACATCGGCTAGAGTTCCGTTCAGAGGGGAAGTCATGATGCGTGCCTCATGGACCCGCTCACCGGCGGCAGCAGTTGGCTGCCCGCCGCAGTAGCCTAGCCGGCCCCTGTTTCCGTTGCGTCACAAGGGTTCTGTGCGGGTTCGTGTCGCAGCACAAATCTACTCAGGACGGACACCATCACGCCTCCGAGCAGCGCGATCATGATCGGACGAGCCACGGCAAGCGATCGCGACGGCCCTGCGTGTGTACATGGGCGGGCACAGTAGGTGGCCCAGCGTTCGTTGCTTGTTGATACTCGTCGTCGGCGATCGTCCAGAATCGCCGACCACGCCTGTCTGTGGCCGCGTGCCGGTAACCTTCTCGCGCGTCATGCCAGTGTTGTCGCCCGATTTCGCCAGCGAAGAAATTACGAAAGTTCGAGCGAATCTCGCGATCGTGGAGGGTGCCGAGCCTATGGTTGCTAAGCCAGAAGGAGACGATCATATTCGCAAAACCGAGTTGCTCCATACGATCGTCGGCTTGGCGACCGCTGGCGAAGGTAGCTCCGCCCCAACTCTGCCGCAGTCGGTGATTCTGAATACTGAGTTTGATCAGATCGTGATGCTGTCCCCGAAAGATCTGCTCGCGAAGCGCTCGGCCCTCGCGCGCATGCACCGTCAGCGAGGCGGCAACGACGCTCAAGCCCAATACGGCAAAGAGTGCCGAGACTCCCGCGTACACCTGTCCTACGGCCGCAATTCGCGGCCAGTCTGCTTTCCGTGTCCTGCCCAACCATGCCATGATGAAGGGCGACCACAGCACAACAGTGACAAAGATCAGCGCCACGGCGATCGCAACTACACTCCGTGCGACCTGGTGCTGCGTCCTGGACCCGGAATAGTTGGACATCGCCTTGTCCCTCAGAGAATTCCAGCAGCCATGCCGCTCTAGAGTGGTCTAGAAGCGATCAAACTCGCCCTCTTTTACACCCGCGACAAATGCTCTCCACTCGGTCGCAGTAAAGATCAGGACGGATCCTGTGGACGCCGAGATACCTTTGAGCTTGATGTTGCCAAAGTGATTGAGTCGACTCTTGGCCTGTGGGCGACAAGGGCTGATTACGATATCCGGACGGTACCGTCCAGGTGGGCTCCTGCATAGATCACGCGACGCCTCCGCACCCGAGCCGCGTTCCCACGCTTCGGGCGGTGGTCGGCAGCGTCAGCGTTTGCGGAGGAGGGTGAGGCCGTCGGCGTAGGCGAGGAGGACGGTGTCGACGCGGGGGTCGGCGGCGGCGGTGTCGTTGAAGGCGCGTACGGCGGCCACGCCGGGTGACTGGTCGGTAGGGTCGGTGATCCGGCCGCCTTGGAGGGTGTTGTCGACCAGCAGGAGGCCGTTGGGGTTGAGGCGGGGGACCAGTTCCTCGTAGTAGGCGGGGTAGCCGGGTTTGTCGGCGTCGAGGAACGCGAAGTCGTAGGCGGGCTCGGCGGGGAGGGCGCGGAGGGTGTCGAGAGCGGGGCCGAGGCGGAGTTCGATCTTGTGGTCGACACCGGCGCGCTTCCAGAACTCGCGGGCGATCGCCGTCCACTCGTCGCTGACGTCGCAGCACAGCAGCGTGCCGTCGGCGGGTAGGCCGCGGGCGATGGCCAGCGAGGAGTACCCGGTGAAGGTGCCGATCTCGATCGCGGTGCGGGCGCCGGTCGCCCTGGCCAGCAGCGTGAGCAGGGCACCCTGGTCGGAGCCGATCTGCATGCCGTGCTGGGGCAGCGCGCGGGTACGGGCGATCAGGTCGCGTTGCAGCTCGTCGGGTTGCTCGCTGTGGGCAACGGCGTAGCCGGCCAGCGCGTCACTGATCGGCAGGTGGCGCTCGCTCATACGTCCACCCTACGGTGACAGCCGGGACAGGAGGTATCTGGTTTGCGCCGTCGATGGCTTGCCGTACTGCTGCTGCTACCGGCCGTAGCGTCGTGCACGGGGTCGGGGGGCGGCCACCACGGCGATCGGGTGGCCGGGACCACGCACCCGCTGCCGGCGCTGTGGCCGGCGGCGCAGCAGGTGGTGCGGCACACCGTCGACGTGCCGGTGCCGTCCACCGCCACCGTGGTGACCGGGCGGGCGGCGGACCGGCCGGCCGTGGACGCGGTGACCGAGGTGCTGCGCGGGCTCGGCGCGCGGAAGGTCAGCGTGGTGGCCGATCCGCCGCGGTCGGCGGCGCTGACCGTGTACGTCGGCGGCCCGGCCGAGAACGCCCACACCGCCGCCGCGCTGGGCCGGCTGAAGGCCGCCGACACGGGTGGGTTGCCGGCCGAGGGATACGTGCTGGCCAGCGGCCGGGACGGGGACGGCGGCACGGTGGCGCTGGCCGGGGTGGACCCGGACGGGACGTTCCACGCGGCGCAGACGCTGCGCCAGCTCGCCGCCGGCCGGTTCCTGCCCGGCGTGGTGCTGCGGGACTGGCCTGCCATGAAGATCCGCGGGGTCATCGAGGGCTTCTACGGGGCCCCGTGGTCGCAGCAGGACCGGCTGTCCGCGCTGGACTTCGACGCGCGGATGAAGTTCAACACCTACGTGTACTCGCCCAAGGACGACCCGTACCTGCGGGCCCGCTGGCGGGACCCGTACCCGACCCCGCAGCTCGCCCAGATCAGGACGCTGGTCGACCGCGCCGCCCGCGACCACGTCCGCTTCACGTACGCGCTCTCGCCCGGCCTGTCGGCCTGCTACTCCGACCCGGCCGACGCGCACGCGCTGGTCGCCAAGTTCGAGTCGCTGTGGGCGATCGGCGTGCGCGCGTTCGCCGTGCCGCTGGACGACATCTCCTACGGCGCCTGGCACTGCGCCGGCGACCGCAGCCGCTACGGCGGCGGCCCGGCGGCGGCCGGCGCGGCCCAGGCCGACCTGCTCAACCAGGTGCAGCGCCAGTTCATCGCCGGCCATCCGGCCGCCCGGCCGCTGGAGTTCGTGCCGACCGAGTACCACGACTCGGCGTCCTCGCCGTACAAGACGGCGATCCGCACCAAGCTCGACCCGGCGGTGGTGGTGGAGTGGACCGGCTTCCGGGTGGTCGCGCCCGCGATCACGCCGGCCGACGCCGCCGCCGCGCGCAAGCTGTACGGCCACGACCTGCTGGTCTGGGACAACTATCCGGTCAACGACTACGTGACCAACCGGCTGCTGCTCGGGCCGTACGTCGGCCGGGACCCGGCGCTGGCCGGCGCGCTCACCGGCATCACCGCCAACCCGATGATCCAGGAGGAGGCGAGCAGGATCGCCCTGTTCGGAGTGGCCGCCTACACCTGGCACCCGGCCGGGTACGACCCGCAGGCCGCCTGGACCGCCGCCCTGCACGTGGTGGGCGGCAGGGCCTACGACGCGCTGCGCGTGTTCGCCGAGAACAGCTACTCCTCGCGCATCCAGCCGACCGAGTCGCCGACGCTGGCGCCGCTGATCACCGACTTCTGGACGGCCTGGGCGAAGGGCGATCCCGGCAACACCGCCGCCACGCTGTCCAGTTACTTCGCGACGATGGCGGCCGCGCCGGCGGAGATCAGGTCCGGTGTGGACAACCCCGGGCTGGTCGCCGAGATCGCGCCGTGGCTTGACGAGCTGGGCGGGTACGGCCAGGCCGGCGGCCACGCGGTCGCGATGCTGCTGGCCAAGCGGTCCGGCGACACCGCCAAGGCCGCCGCCGAACGGGCCCAGGTGCAGGCGATCCAGGCGCGGGTGAAGCAGAGTGCGGTCGTGGTCGGCGCAGGGGTCCTCGACCCGTTCCTGGCCAGGGCGCTCGACTCGTGAGCGCCGAGGCGCTCGCGGAGGAGCCCGAGCCGGTACGGCGGCCGTCGGGGCTGGGTGGGCGGTTCTGGCGGCTGTGCGGCGCCGACACCGTGTCGGCGGTCGGCAACGGGGTGTCGTTCGCGGCGTTCCCGCTGCTGGCGACCACGATCACCACCGACCCGCGGCTGGTCGCGCTGGTCAACGTCGGGGAGTACCTGCCGCTGGCGCTGTTCGGGCTGCTCACCGGAGTACTCGCGGACCGGCTCGACCGGCGGCGGACGATGTGGACGCTGGACGTGGTGCGGATGGCCGTGCTGGCCGGCTTCGCCGCGATCGTCGTCACCGCCGGCGGGAGCGTGCCGCTGCTGGTGGTGACCGCGTTCGTGCTGACCTCCACCGGCATCCTGCACGACAACTGCGGCTCGGCCCTGCTGCCGGCGGTGGTGACGGACAAGTCGCAGCTGGAGCGGGCCAACTCCTGGCTCCAGGGCAACCTGACCGTCGCCTCCACGCTGCTCGGCCCGCCGCTGGGCAGCCTGCTGTTCGCCACCCAGCACGCGTCGCCGTTCCTGGTGGACGCGGCCAGCTTCCTGGCCGCCGGGCTGCTGGTCGCCTCGCTGCGCGGCGTGCAGGGCCGGCCGGTACGGGCGGCCACCCGGCAGCCGATCCGCCGCGAGCTGGTCGACGGGCTGCGCTGGCTGTGGGGACACCGGCTGCTGCGGACGCTGTGCCTGCTGCTCGCCGTGCTGAACATGTGCTTCGCCGCGATGCTGGCCGTGCTGGTGCTGTACGCCAGGAACGTGCTCGGGCTGACCGCGACCGGCTACGGCCTGCTGGTGGCGACGTTCGCGGTCGGCTCGCTGGTCGGCGCGGTGGCGGCCGCCCCGGCACAGCGGCGGCTCGGCACCGGCCCGGTCATCGCGGTGGGGATGGCCACCATGGTCACCGGCCTGCTGGTGCTCGGCGTCACCTCGGCGGTGCCGGCCGCCGTGATCGGGCTGGTGGTCGGCGGGTTCGGCTCCACGCTGTGGAACATCGTCGCGATCTCGCTCCGCCAGCGGGTGGTGCCGGACGAGCTGCTCGGCCGGGTCACCTCGGCGTACCGGACCGTGGGCATGGGCACGATGCCGATCGGCGCCGGCCTCGGTGGCGTGGTCGCCAGGGCCTGGGGGCTGCACGCGCCGTTCTGGCTGGGCGCGGCCGTGTTCGGGACGGCGGCCGTGCTGGGACTGCCGACGGTCGTCCGGGCGAAGGCCGGCTGAAAGCCGGCTGGAGGCCGGCTGAGGGCACACGGTGGCCGGCGTGCCGGCGCCGGCCACCGTGGCTCGGAGTCACCGTCGGCACCGGCCCGAGTAGGGGAGGGTGGGCCGGCGGCCGGCGGTGATGCGGTTCACCCTGCCGCGCCGCGATTACCGGCCGCTGACCCGTTGATGACCGCTCAGTCGAGGTGGCGCGGGAGCGTGGACTCGTGGGCGACGCGGAGTTCGGTGAGCGGGATGGTGAACTGGTCCGCCACGTCCAGGGCCGCCGAGTCGGCGTCGACCAGGCCGATCCGGGTGTGCGGCACCTCCGCCCGCAGGCACCGGGTGACGAACTCGAGTTCGGCGGCCGGCGGCACCGCCACCAGCGCGCGGGCGGTGGACTCGGCGAACAGCAGCACGAACGGGTCGGCGCCGGCCGGCAGGGTGATCCGGGCGCCGACGCCGTACCGCAGGCAGGACTCGACCAGGGCCTGGGCGAGACCGCCGTCGGACAGGTCGTGCGCGGCGTGCGCCAGGCCGAGCCGGGACGCGGCCAGCAGCACCTCGGCGAGGCGGCGCTCGGCCTCCAGGTCGACCCGGGGCGGGGCACCGCCCAGGTGGCGGTGCACCACCCAGGCCCACTCCGAGCCGGACAGTTCCTCGCGGGTCTCGCCGAGCAGGTAGATCGCGTCGCCGGAGTCCTGGAACCCGATGGGCGTGCGCCGCCGCACGTCGTCGATGACGCCGAGCACGCCGACCACCGGCGTCGGGTGGATCGGCGCGTCGCCGGTCTGGTTGTAGAAGCTCACGTTGCCCCCGGTCACCGGCGTGCCCAGGGCCTGGCAGCCGTCGGCGAGGCCGCGTACCGCCTCGGCGAACTGCCACATCACGGCCGGGTCCTCGGGGCTGCCGAAGTTCAGGCAGTCGGTGACCGCGAGCGGGCGGGCGCCGGACGCGGCCACGTTCCGGTACGCCTCGGCGAGGGCGAGCTGGGCACCCGCGTACGGGTCGAGCCGGGTGTACCGGCCGTTGCCGTCCACCGCCAGCGCCACGCCGAGCCCGGTCTCCTCGTCCAGCCGGACCATGCCGGCATCCTCCGGCTGGGCGAGCACGGTGCTGTGCAGGACGTACCGGTCGTACTGGTCGGTGACCCAGGCCCGGGAGGACAGGTTGGGCGAGGCGGCGAGGGTGAGCAGGGTGTCGCGGAGCGCGGCGCCACCGGCCGGCCGGGGCAGCGCCTCGGCGGGCGCGGCGGCGAAGGCGGCCAGCTCGGCGTCGGGGCGGGCGAGCGGCCGGTGGTACACCGGCCCGTCGTCGGCCAGGCTGCCCGGCGGCACGTCCACCACCACGTCGCCGTGCCAGCTGATGACCAGCCGGCCGGTGTCGGTGACCTCGCCGATCGCGGTCGCGTCAACACCCCACCTGGCGGCCGTGGCCAGCACCGCGTCCAGGTCGGCGGGGGCGACGATGGCGAGCATCCGCTCCTGCGACTCGCTGACCAGGATCTCGTGCGGCTCCATCGACGGCTCGCGCAGCGGCACCCGCTCCAGGTACACCCGCATGCCGACCTTGCCGGCGGCGGCGGTCTCGGTGGTGGCGCAGGTCAGGCCGGCCCCGCCGAGGTCCTGGATGCCGACGACCAGGCCGGCGTCGTACAGCTCCAGGCAGCACTCGGTCAGCACCTTCTCCGCGAACGGGTCGCCGACCTGGACGGACGGCCGGTTCGTCGGGCCCTCGTCGGTGAACGTGGCGCTGGCCAGCACCGACACCCCGCCGATGCCGTCCCGGCCGGTCTTCTGGCCGAGCAGCACGACGACGTTGCCGGTGCCCCTGGCGGCGGACAGCTGGATCCGGTCCTGCCGCATCACGCCCAGGCACAGCGCGTTGACCAGCGGGTTCCCGGCGTAGGAGGGGTCGAAGACGACCTCGCCGCCGATGTTGGGCAGGCCGAGGCAGTTGCCGTACCCGCCGACGCCGGCCACCACGCCGGGCAGCACCCGCCGGGTGTCGGGCGCGTCGAGGTCGCCGAACCGCAGCGAGTCCATCACCGCGACCGGCCGGGCGCCCATCGTGAGGATGTCGCGAACGATGCCGCCGACGCCGGTGGCCGCGCCCTGGTACGGCTCCACGAAGCTCGGGTGGTTGTGCGACTCGATCTTGAAGGTGACGGCGAGGCCGTGGCCGATGTCGACCACGCCGGCGTTCTCGCCGATGCCGACCAGCAGGATGCCGGCGGCCGCCGCCGGCGCCTTCTCGGCGAACTGCCGCAGGTGCACCCGGCTGGACTTGTAGGAGCAGTGCTCGCTCCACATCACCGAGTACATGGCCAGCTCGGTGCCGGTGGGCCGGCGGCCGAGCACGCCGCGGATCTTCGCGTACTCCTCCGCGGTCAGGCCCAGCTCGGCGTACGGCTGCTCGCTGGCGGAGTCGTCGGGCTCCTTGCCGGCGAGCTCCACGGTGTCGGTCATGCGCTCCCCACCAGATGACGCAGGACGGAGGTGAACATCCGCAGGCCGTCCTCGCCCGCCCCGGTCAGCGCCTCGACGGCGTGCTCGGGGTGCGGCATCAGGCCGACCACGTTGCCGCGCGCGTTGGCGATGCCGGCGATGTCGTTCACCGAGCCGTTCGGGTTGCGGCCGGCGTACCGCAGCACCACCCGGCCGTCGCCCTCCAGCCGTTCCAGCGTGGCCTGGTCGGCGACGTACCGGCCCTCGCCGTTCTTGACCGGGATGACGATCTCCTCGCCGTGCAGGTACCCGCCGGTCCACACGGTCCGCTCGGACTCCACCTTGAGCCGCTGGTCCTGGCAGAAGAAGTGCATCTGCTGGTTGCGGACCAGGGCGCCGGGCAGCAGGTGGGACTCGCAGAGGATCTGGAAGCCGTTGCAGATGCCGAGGACCGGCAGCCCGACGCTGGCCTCCGCCACCACCGTGCCCATCACCGGCGAGAACCGGGCGATCGCGCCGCAGCGCAGGTAGTCGCCGTAGGAGAAGCCGCCCGGCAGTACCACCGCCTCGACGCCGTGCAGGTCGGCGTCGGCGTGCCAGAGCGGCACCGGGCGGCCGCCGGCCACCTGGATCGCGCGCAGAGCGTCCCGGTCGTCCAGGCTGCCGGGGAAGGTGACGACGCCGATCCTCATTCGACGACCCGCACGGTGTAGTCCTCGATCACCGGGTTGGCGAGCAGCCTGTCGGCGATCTCCTCCACCTTGCCGAGGTCGGCGCCGTCCTCGAGCTCCAGCTCGATGCGCTTGCCGATGCGTACGTTGGTCACGCCATGTAGCCCGAGGCTGGGCAGAACGCGGGCCACGGCTTGGCCCTGGGGGTCGAGGATCTCCGGCTTGAGCATGACGTCAACGACGACGCGGGGCACTGTCGGGCTCCTGTCGGCAGGCGAGGACGGCGCTACCGAGCGTACCGAGCCAGCGGCCGGCGGCCGAATCGGGTGGTTCCGATCACACTCTGACCAGCCGGCACGCTGGTCACCAGCGGGGGGTGGCGGGCGGGGCGGGGTGGCGGAAGACGTAGGCGGCGAAGACACCGGCGAGGAAGCCGCAGAGGTGGGCCTGCCAGGCGATGCCGGGGCCGGCCAGCGGGGAGAGGCTGTCCAGCAGCCGGAAGAAGCCCCAGCCGAGGACCAGCACCGCGCCGAGGATGATCTCGCCGATCCGGTGGTCGTAGAAACCGCGGGCGGCGATGTACCCGAGCCAGCCGAAGATGACGCCGCTGGCGCCGACGATCAGCGAGCCGCGCGGCACCAGCAGCCACGCGCCGAAGCCGCTGCCGACCATGACCAGCGCGGTGACCGGAAGGAAGCGCTGGCCGTTGTGCAGCAGCGTCAGCCAGCCCAGCACCAGGAACGGCAGGGTGTTGGCGTACAGGTGGTCCCAGCCGGCGTGCAGGAACGGGGCGAACAGGATGCCGCGCAGGCCGACCGTGTCGTGCGGCACGATGCCGTACCGGTCCAGCCGCTGGTCGTCGTCGGCGTTGACGTACTGCACCAGCCACAGCACGCCGGTGAGCACGCCGATGGTGAACAGCGATCCCAGGAAGGAGTCGGGGGGCGAGCGACGCGCGGCGGCGCGGCTCCGGGTCGGCGGCATCACCACACTGCCCAGGATGAGTCCGTCAGGTCATGTTGTCACGCGGACGTTCCCAGCGGTTTCCGGTGAGGCGTTCGTACGCCTCCACGTACCGGGCCCGGGTGGCGGCGACCACGTCGGCCGGGATCTCCGGCGGCGGGCCGGTGCGGTCCCAGCCGGTGCCGGCCGCCCAGTCCCGGACGTACTGCTTGTCGAAGCTCGGCTGCGGGCGGCCCGGTCGCCACTGGTCGGCCGGCCAGAACCGGGACGAGTCCGGCGTCAGCAGCTCGTCGCCGAGGGTCAGCGTGCCGTCCGCGTCCCAGCCCAGCTCGACCTTGGTGTCGGCGACGAGGATGCCGCGCTCGGCGGCCAGCGCGGCGCCGCGCCGGTACAGCTCCACGGTGATCCGCCGCAGCTCGGCGGCGACCTCGGCGCCCACCTTCGCCTCGACCTCGGCGTACGTCATCGGCAGGTCGTGCTCGCCGACCGGCGCCTTCGTCGTCGGGGTGAAGATCGGTTCCGGCAGCCGCGACCCGTCCTCCAGGCCAGGCGGCAGCGGCACCCCGCACACCGCGCCGGTACGCCGGTACTCGGCCAGCCCGGAGCCGGTCAGGTAGCCGCGGGCCACGCACTCCACCGGGGCCATCTCCAGCCGGCGGCAGCGGATGGCCCGGCCGGCGAACCCGGCCGGCACGGCGGTGGACAGCACGTGGTGGGGCACCACGTCGGCGAGCCGCTCGAACCACCACAGCGACAGCCGGGTGAGGATCGCGCCCTTGTCCGGGATGGGCGTGGGCAGCACCACGTCGTACACGGAGACCCGGTCGGAGGCGACCAGGATCAGGTCGTCGCCGTCCGCGTAGACGTCCCGGACCTTGCCGCTGTGCAGAAGCCTCATGGACGCGATTGTCGCGGAAGGTCCTCCGGCCCCCAGCCCGACCCCGGCTGCCACTGCCGGTCGCCGGCGTCGGACAGCTCCTCGCCGGACAGCATGAACGGGTGCGGCAGCAGCCGCGCCCCGGTCACCGGCAGCTTGTCGCAGAGCAGGTCGAGGCCGCCGAGGCCGACCAGGGTGAGCTTGCGGCGGGTGTCCACCACCACGGGTACCACGCAGCCCATCATGTGCCGCTCGCTCTCCAGCTCGGTGAAGACCTGCGGCATCACCGTGTCGGACACCATCGCGGCCACGATCGCCGGGTGCCGGAACAGCGGCACGGTCGGGAACGACCGGGACCGGGCCAGGTGGAGCGCGTCCCGGGTGTAGTCGGACAGGTCGCGGCGGCTGATTGACGGGGCGACCGCGATCAGCACGAACCGCGGCCGCAGCATCCGGCTCCGGCTCGCGACCCGCGCCGGGACCGCCCCCACGATCTCGTCGCCCAGGTGGTACCGGCGGTCCTCCAGCCGGCGGGTCACGGCGGTCACGTACTCAGCGGGTGTCACCGGACAAGTGTCCCCTGCCGTGCCGGTCTGCGAAATACGGTCGGGCGAGCGGGCGGTCAGGCGAGCTTGGCGACCCGGTCGAACACCGGGCCCAACCTGGACACGAACCGCTCCGGCCGGCACACCTCGTCCAGCCGCTGCTCGTCCAGCTTCTGGCCGACCCGCTCGGCCGCCTCCCGCAGCGCCTGCCGGAACGCTGTCCCGCTCCGCCACGTCTCCATCGCCGCGCCCTGCACCAGGGCGTACGCGTCCTCCCGGCTCATCCCCGCCTCGACCAGCTCCAGCAGTACCACCGAGGTGAAGATGAGCCCGCCGGTGGCCTGCAGGTTCTCCAGCATCCGCCCCTCGTCGACGACCAGCCCGGCCATCAGCCAGTTGGTGCGTTCGAGCAGGTAGTCGACGGCGATGGCGGCGTCCGGCAGCGCGATCCGCTCGGCGGAGGAGTGCGAGATGTCCCGTTCATGCCAGAGCACCATGCCCTCCATCACCGGCGTGGTGTACCCGCGCACGATCCTGGCCAGGCCGCTGATCCGCTCCGACACGATCGGGTTCTTCTTGTGCGGCATCGCCGAGGAGCCCTTCTGCCCCTCCCGGAACGGCTCCCACAGCTCCCTGACCTCGGTGCGCTGCCCGTGCCGCACCTCCACCGCGATCGCCTCGCAGGCGGTGGCGAGCACCGCGAGCGCGTTCACCCACTCCGCGACCCCGTCCCGGAACACCACCTGGGTGGCCACGTCGGCGGGCTTGAGGCCGAGCTTGCCGGCGACGTAGCGCTCCACGGCCGGGTCGATGTTGGAGTACGTGCCCACCGCGCCGGACATCTTGACCACGCCGACCGCGGCCCTGGCCCGCCGCAGCCGGTCCCGGGACCGGGCCACCGCGAACGCGAAGTCCGCCACCCGGTGCCCCCACGTGTCCGGTTCGCCGTGGATGCCGTGGGTACGGCCCACCCGCAGCGTCTCCCGGTGCCGCAGCGCGTGGTCGCGGAGGGTGGCGACCAGCATGTCGGCCCGGTCCAGCAGCTGGTCGCTGGCCTCGGTGAGCAGGATCGCCAGCGCCGTGTCGTTGAGGTCCTGGGAGGTCATGCCGAAGTGCACGTACGCGGCGGCCTCCCGGGGCTGGGTGTTGTCGGCCCACGCGGTGAGGAAGGCGATCACGTCGTGCTGGGTGACCTCCTCCACCTTCGCCACCGCCGCCGCTGTGGGCGGCTTGGCCTTCCGGACCGGCTCGACCACCCAGTCCGGTACCGCGCCCGCCAGCGCGTGCGCCTCCAGCGCCAGCGTCTCGACGCGGCACCAGACCTCGTACCGGTGCTGGTCAGACCAGATGCGGCCCATCTCGGGCAGGGTGTAGCGCTCGATCACCCCACCATCATCACAGGTGGAGGTCGGGTCGTTCGGCCAAGGTGACAAGATCCTCTGTCGGCACCGGCTGGCCGCCTGGGCGTTGACGACGTGGTCGCGGCCCCCGGGTGCCTACGGCGCCAGGGCGGGATCGGTCGCGAGGGCCACCATCTGCGTCACGGTGAGCGGCGGCGCGTCGCGCTGCGACGGCGCCGATCCCTTCTCCGCGGCCGCCATGGTGTAGTCGTAGACCTCGACGGTCACCTCGACGCCGTCCACCCGGTCGGCGGTGACCATCCAGTCGTGGCCGCCCGCGGGCTGCACCGAGGCGCGGATGGTGACCTCAGCGCCGTTCGGGCCGGCCTGGGTGAAGCACTCCGGATCCTGTTCGCCGCAGCCGAACAGGATCGAACGGTAGCCGCCGGCGTTGATCCTCACGAGGACATGGCCGTACCCCAGCTGGTCGACGACGTCGGCGCTGGCGATGTAGGCGCCGTCCGTGATGATGAACGCCATCGGCTTGGTCCCCGGCGGCGCCGGCCGGAGGTGGCCGACCCTCAGCGGCATGATCCGGTACAGCACGGAGGTGAGGTGGGTGGCCACCTGCGGGTCGGCCGGCAGCGGCGAGGCGGTGGCCGGGATCTTCATACCGGGGTCCGGCTCCGACAAGGACGGTGCCGGGGTCGCCGGTACCGGCGTCGAGGTGGCCCGGTCGGTGGCGCCCACCGCGTGCGACCGGGACCCGTGCCGGGCCGCCAGCGGCACCGCCGTGGCGACGAGCGCCACCGCCGCCAGCACGGTCAGCACCACGCTGGCACCGAGCCGGCGCCGCCAGCAGCGGATCTCCCCGGCGGCGACGATCTGGGCCGGGTCGAGGAACAGCGGCGGCTCGTCGCGGACCGCCGAGTCGAGGATGTCGCGCAGCTCGCGGGTGACCTTCGCCTCGTTCGGCGGCGGGAAGTCGTCACGGAAGTCGCTCACGGTCACGCCCCCACCGCGGCGCGCTCGTACCCGGCCCTGGCCAGGGCCGCCTTGAGCGCGGTGAGGCCGTGCGCGGTCTGGCTCTTGACCGTGCCCTCGCGGCAGCCGAGTAGGTGCGCGGTCTGCTCGATCGACATGTCCTCCCAGAACCGCAGCACCAGCACCGCCCGCTGGCGTGGCGGCACCTCCGCCAGCGCGGCCAGGACCAGCAGCTTCTCGTCGCTGCCCGGGTGCCGGTCGGGTACCTCGGGCAGCTCGCCGGTCGGGATCTCCTGGCTGGCGGAGCGGCGGCGGCGCTCATCCAGGAAGGTGCGCACGATGATCTGGCGGGCGTAGGCGTCCACGGCCTCGGCACGGCGGATGCGGTTCCACGCGGTGTAGAGCTTGACCAGCGCGGTCTGCACGATGTCCTCCGCCCGGTGCCAGTCACCACAGAGCAGGAAGGCGGTGCGGCGCAGGGCGGTCGACCGCTCGCGCACGTACGTCGTGAACTCGTCCCGCTGGGTCGCCCGCATCCACCCCTCCTGCCGTCATCCCCCAGACGGGGCGGGGTACGCGCGGCGTTGCATCAGGACGGTACAGAAATCTCGCCGCGTACCGCGCGGAGGGCGATGTCGGTGCGGTGCTGGGCGCCGTCGAAGCGGATCCGGGCCACGGCCGCGTACGCGGCGTCGCGGGCGGCGGCCAGGTCGGCGCCGGTCGCGGTGACGTTGAGTACCCGGCCGCCCGCGGTGAGCACGGTACCGTCGGCGCCGCGCCGGGTGCCGGCGTGCAGCACGCCGGGCTGGTCCGCGCCGGAGATCGGATCGCCGGTCCGCGGCGCCGCCGGGTAGCCGGGGGCGGCCAGCACGACCGTCACCGCCGCGCCCTCCCGCCAGGTCAGCGGCTGGTGCGCGGCGAGCCGGCCGGTCGCCGTCGCGGCCAGCAGGCCGGCCAGCGGGGTCTCCAGCAGCGGCAGCACCACCTGCGTCTCCGGATCACCGAACCGGGCGTTGAACTCGATCACCTTCGGGCCGGCGGCGGTCAGCGCCAGGCCGGTGTACAGCACCCCGGAGTACGGCGCGCCGCGGCGGGCCAGCTCGGCCACTGCCGGCCGGACGATCGTGCCGACCACCGCGTCCACCAGGTCGGGCGGCGCCCACGGCAGCGGCGCGTACGCGCCCATCCCGCCGGTGTTCGGGCCGGTGTCGCCGTCGCCGATCCGCTTGAAGTCCTGCGCCGGCAGCAGCGGCACCACGGTCTCGCCGTCGACGGTGCTGTCGATGAGGCAGAACAGCGAGACCTCCGGGCCGGCCAGGTACTCCTCCACCACCACCGGGCCGCTGGCGCGGGCGTGCGCGAGGGCGGCGTCCCGGTCCTCGGTGACCACGACGCCCTTGCCGGCGGCCAGGCCGTCGGCCTTCACCACGTACGGCGGGCCGAACTCGTCCAGCGCGGCGGCGACCCCGGCCTCGTCGGCCCCCGCGTACGCCCGCGCGGTCGGCACGCCGGCGGCGGCCATCACGTCCTTGGCGAACGCCTTCGACCCCTCGATCCGGGCGGCGGCCGCCGACGGGCCGAAGCAGGCCACGCCCTTGGCCCGCACCGCGTCGGCGGCCCCGGCCACCAGCGGCACCTCCGGCCCGATGACGACCAGGTCGACGCGGGTCTCCACGGCCAGCGCCGCCACCGCCGCCGGGTCGGCGACGTCCAGCGGGCGCAGCGTGGCGACCTCGCCGATGCCGGCGTTGCCCGGGGCGGCGATCAGCTCGGTGACCTGGGGGTCGTTGGCCAGCGCCACGCACAGTGCGTGCTCGCGCCCGCCCGACCCCACGACCAGTACTCGCACCTCGGAAACCTTACCGGCGGCGCTGGGTCCTGATGTACCAGACCAGGGCGCCGACGATGACCAGCACGGCCACGGTGACCAGGATGATCGGCAGCGAGCCGCCGCCCCCGTCGTTGCTCCGGGGGACGTCGTTGAGGCGGGTCATAGGGTGGCTCCTTCGAGGCCGAGGACGAGCGCGAGCAGGACCGGGAACTCCAGGTAGGCGTGGTAACTGGCGACCGCCGAGTACAGCGTCCTGCCGGTCGTGTAGTCGGAGGCGAACAGCACCGCGAGCGCGGCGGCGCCGGCTGCGCCGAGCGCCCAGGCCCGCCAGCCGCGCAGCACCCGCACCCGCGACTCGAACCGCGCCGTGGCCGCCAGGGCGTACCGGGGCAGGAACCCGACCCACACCACGTAGTGCATCGTCTGGAGGAACGCGAACACCGCCAGGAAGCGCAGCGCCGCGGTGGTGTCCAGCCAGTGCGGCGGCGTGTAGGCCGAGGTGAGCTTGCCGGTGCCACCCACGAACCTGGCGACCGTGCCGGCGCCGCCCGCCATCCAGCCGTCGAACGCGCCGGCCAGCAGCAGTGCCGGCACCACCAGCACCCAGCCGATCTGCGCGGCCCGGAAGGCCAGCCGGCCCCGCGGCAGGTCCCGCGCCCACTCCCAGAGGAACAGCAGCGGCACCACGTTGTGCAGGTGAGCGAGCATCACGAAGTGGTACGCGGGGTAGGACAGCGAGGTGGCGGCCGCCACCACCAGCACCACCGCGGCCCCCGCCAGCCAGGCCGGCCGGCGGCGCATGCCGTGCGCGCAGGCCACCGCGAGCAGCCCGTACGCCAGCAGGATCTCGGCCGGCCGCGACCAGCCGGCGGCGGGTGCTAGGCGGCAGAGCATGATGCCGGTGATGAGCGCGACCAGCAGGGCCACGAACGGCCCGGTGAGGATGCGATCGAAGCGGCCGGCCACGTACCGCAGCTCCAGCAGGTTGTGCAGGATCCCGAAGGCGGCCAGCCCGAGCACGGTGGTCTCGGCCGGCAGCCGCAGGGCCGCGACCAGCGCGACCGCGGTGGCCAGCCCGAAGCCGGCCAGCATCGCGGGCACGCTCGGCGCCCGCGCCACTGCCGGTCGCGGTACGGCGACGGTGGCCGCGGCCATGCCACTCCTCCCCCGGCTCGGCTGCCGGTGAACTACCCGCTGGCGCTGCTGCTGACACTCACCGTCGAGGCCCCGGTGTACGTGCCGGCGCTGGTCCGGGGCCTGGGTTGGGACCCGTGGGCGGCGGTCGGCGCGGCTGTCGGGATCAACCTCGTCACCCACCCGCTGGTCTGGCTGATCCTGCCGTCCGGCGGGCGGGCCTACTGGACGCTACTCCCGGTGGTCGAGCTCGGCGCCTGGCTGGCGGAGTTCGCCCTGCTCGCGGCGCTGGCGCGGCGGCGGTACGCGCTGCTGTTGGTGACCGCGCTGCTGGCGAACGCCGCCTCGCTCGTGGCGGGGACGGCTCTAGGCTGGGTGAGTGGACAGTGAGTACCTGGTGGAGCGGTTGCGGGGCTTCGGGACGACGATCTTCGCGGAGATGTCGGCGCTGGCCGTCGCCACCGGCAGCGTGAACCTGGGGCAGGGCTTCCCGGACACCGACGGCCCGCCCGAACTGCTGGAGACCGCGATCGCGGCGATCAGGGGCGGCCAGAACCAGTACCCGCCCGGCCCCGGCATCCCCGAGCTGCGCGCCGCCGTCGCGCGCCACCAGGAGCGGTTCTGGGGGCTGACGTTCGACCGGGACGCGGAGGTGCTGGTCACCACCGGCGCGACCGAGGGGATCGCCGCCGCGATGCTGGCGCTGGCCGGGCCCGGCGACGAGGTCGTGGTGTTCGAGCCGCTGTACGACAGTTACGCGGCGACGATCGCGATGGCGGGCGCCACCCGGAAGGTGGTCACGCTGCGTACTCCCGACTACGCCTTCGACCCGGACGAGCTGCGCGCGGCCATCACCGACCGCACCCGGCTGATCCTGCTCAACTCGCCGCACAACCCCACCGGCAAGGTGTTCTCGCGCGCGGAGCTGGAGCTGGTCGCCGGGCTGGCGCGGGAGCACGACCTGCTGGTGGTCACCGACGAGGTGTACGAGCACCTGGTGTTCGACGGCGAGCACGTGCCGATGGCGACGCTGCCCGGGATGCGGGAACGGACGGTGACGATCTCCAGCGCGGGGAAGACGTTCAGCGCGACCGGCTGGAAGATCGGCTGGGTGTGCGCGGTGCCGGAACTGGTGGCGGCGGTGCGGACGGCCAAGCAGTTCCTCACCTACGTGTCCGGCGCGCCGTTCCAGCCGGCGGTGGCGCGGGCGCTGGACCTGGACGACGGGTACTACACCGGTTTCCGCGACGGCCTGCGGGAGCGGCGCGACCTGCTCTGCGACGGGCTGGACAAGCTCGGCTTCACGGTGTTCCGGCCGGCCGGCACGTACTTCGCCACCGTGGACGTGCGCGGCGTCGGGTACGACGACGGCGTGCGGTTCTGCCGGGAGCTGCCGGAACGGGCCGGTGTGGTGGCGATCCCGAGCACGGTCTTCTACGACACCGACGCGGGGCGGAGCCTGGTGCGGTTCGCCTTCTGCAAGCGGCCGGAGGTGCTGGCGGACGCGGTGAAGCGGCTGGAGGGGGCGCTGTCGTGAGGGTCGCCGCCATCCAGCACGACATCGTGTGGGAGGACCCGGCCGCCACCCAGGCGCGGGTGGCGCCGCTGGTCGCGGCCGCGGTCGCGGGCGGGGCCCGGCTGGTGGCGTTGACCGAGATGTACGCGACCGGGTTCTCGATGGACGCGGAGCGGATCGCCGAGGAGCCGGGCGGGCCGGGCGAGGCGTTCCTGGTCGAGCGGGCCGAGGCGGACGGGGTGTGGATGGCGGCGTCGATGCCGCAGCGGGTGCCCGGCGTGGACCGGCCGCAGAACGTCGGGCTGCTGGTGGCGCCGGACGGGACCGTGCACCGGTACGCGAAGATCCACCCGTTCTCGTACGCGGGCGAGCACGAGCACTACGCGCCTGGCCGGGACACCCTCACCGTCGAGGTGGACGGGGTACGGGTCAGCCTGCTGGTCTGCTACGACCTGCGGTTCGCCGACACGTTCTGGGCGCTGGCCGCGGACACGGACTGCTACCTGGTGGTGGCGAACTGGCCGGACGCGCGGCGGGAGCACTGGCGCACGCTGCTCGCGGCCAGGGCGATCGAGAACCAGGCGTACGTGGTCGGGGTGAACAGGGTGGGCGCGGACCCGCTGGGGCGCGGGCACGCCGGCGACAGCCGGATCGTGGATCCGACCGGCCGGGTGCTGGCCGAGGCCAGCCACGTCGAGTCGGTGCTGGTCGCGGACGTGGACCCGGCCGTGGTGGCGGCTACCCGGGCGGAGTTCCCGGTGCTGGCCGACCGCCAGCCCCCTCGCTGACCGGCGCGCATGGCCTCACTGGCCTGGTTTGTCCACGCAACGGTACCGATCGTCCGTACGGTAGATTTACGGAGCGTAACGTCACCAGAACATGGGGGAGGCGTCTCATGCGCCGGCTCTGCCAGCTCGGCCCTGTCGAGCCCTGCACGGAACCCGCCACGTGGCAGGTCCGCCTCGACGGCTCCGACCGCTGGTACTACGCCTGCGACCGGCACCGCGACACCCCCGGCGCCACCGAATCCCGCCCCGTCCGTTCCC
The DNA here is from genome assembly GCA_045806985.1 of Mycobacteriales bacterium. Classification (GTDB taxonomy): domain Bacteria; phylum Actinomycetota; class Actinomycetes; order Mycobacteriales; family JBJMIH01; genus JBJMIH01. The sequence goes on from JBJMIH010000161.1 coordinate 28,141, forward strand.
GCCTGCGCCTCCGCCGCTAAAACCCCTCGTCCCCGTACAGATCCCGCCACAACCGCCGAAGAAACGCCTCATCACTCCCGTCGTCGTACTCGGCCGCCAACCCCAGCGCTCCCTTCGGCAACCGCGACGGATCCGCCAACGCCTCCCGCAATTCCGCCTTGAACGTCGGCATGACCTCGAAGGTGTTCTCGCGAGCGATGCGCTGCAGCTCCTCGTACCCCCAGTCGCTCGCCTCCGGATGGCAGTACGTGTCCACCACGCTCAGCAGCGTGGCGAACGGCGCCGTCTTGTCCTCGCGCCAGAACCTGCCGCCCATCAGACCTCTCCCTCGTGCTCAGGTGGAATGGGGAACATCGTGGCCACATAGTGACCGTCCTGTGCCGCCGTGGGCTTGAGCCGGAACTCGAGCTTGCCACCCTCGAACGACTCGATTGGCCGGACACCTGGCAGGTCAGATGGGTCGGGGTGCCCACCGGCGACCGACTCCTTCACCCACACTTTCCGTTGGGCACGTGCGGCCTCGATGCTGCCGTCCACCTCCTCCAACCGGTATCCCGCGCAGAACCGGTGACCTTCCGGCCCGAGGAGCTCCTCGATCGGAATCTGGATCGGCTCGGGCTGCCTGGTGTACGGCGCGTCGAGGAGGGCTTTCACCTGGGGGTGTTCGAGGCCGGTGACGAAGGCGGTGGCGAAGGCGGCGGGGTCTTTGATGCGGGTGGCTTCGGCGGCACAGAAGTGGAGCCTGTTGGTGTAGGCGTCGAGGGCGGCGGCGCGTTTGGTGGGGTCGAGTTGGGCGGGGTCCTGGAGTTGCTGGACGCGTAGCCGGAGTTCGGGGTCGCCGGGGTAGCCCTCGTGGCGTTCCAGGGCGTGGCCGTCGCCGGCGTCCAGGATGGCGATGACGCGGCGTACTTCCGGCGGCTGGCCCCAGCAGCTGCGTAGCCACAGGCGTTCATCGGCGCGGTCGTCGAGGTACCGCGGTACCTGCTCGGCGGGGATGTCGGGAAGGTGGGCGCGGGCCGGGTCGAAGGCGAGCAGGAGTTCCCGCGGGCTGGGGCGGTCGGCGGCGGGTGGCGTGTCGAGCTGCTCGAAGTAGTAGCGGGGCTTGTCGGGCGGGATGGCCGGGCGGCGGTCGGCGGCCTGGACGGGTGGGGTGTCGGGGGGCGTGTCGGGCGTGGGGTCGTCGGGCGTGACCGACCTGCGCAGCTCGCTCACATCGGACAGTGTGGCAGGGAACGGGCGGGCGGGACTAGAGGAGGTCTCGGATTACCACGTTCTGGTCGCGGCCGGGGCCTACGCCGATGACCGAGATCTGGGCGCCGGCGAGTTCTTCGAGGCGGTGGACGTAGGCCTGGGCGTTGGTGGGCAGCTCGGCGAAGGTGCGGCACTCGGAGATGTCCTCCCACCAGCCGGGGAGGTACTCGTACACCGGTACCGCGTGGTGGAAGCCGGTCTGGGTGGTGGGCAGGTCCTCGACCCGCTCGCCGTCCACCTCGTAGGCCACGCACACCGGGACCTTCTCCAGGCTCGACAGCACGTCGAGCTTGGTGAGGAAGTAGTCGGTGAAGCCGTTGACCCTGGTCGCGTAGCGGGCGATCACCGCGTCGAACCAGCCGCAGCGGCGCTGCCGCCCGGTGGTGACGCCGATCTCGCCGCCGGCCTTGCGCAGGTACTCGCCGTACTGGTCGTGCAGCTCGGTCGGGAACGGCCCCGACCCGACCCGGGTGGTGTACGCCTTCAGGATGCCGATCGACTTGGTGATCCGGGTCGGCCCGATGCCGGAGCCGGCGCACGCGCCGCCGGCCGTCGGGTTGGACGAGGTCACGAACGGGTACGTGCCGTGGTCCACGTCCAGCAGGGTGCCCTGCGAGCCCTCCAGCAGCACCACCTTGCCCTCCTCGAGGGCCCTGTTGAGCAGCAGCCGGGTGTCGGCGACGTGCGGGCGCAGCCGATCCGCGTAGCCCAGGTACTCCTCGGTCACCGCGTCGGCGTCGATGGCCTTGCGGTTGTACAGCTTGACCAGCACCTGGTTCTTCTCCTTGAGCACCACGTCGAGCTTGGCCCGCAGGATGCCGGGGTCGAACAGGTCCTGGACCCGGATGCCGAGCCGGGCGACCTTGTCGCCGTACGCCGGCCCGATGCCCCGCCCGGTGGTGCCGATCCGGTTGCGGCCGAGGAACCGCTCGGTCACCCGGTCCAGCGCCCGGTGGTGCGGCATGATCAGGTGCGCGTCGGCCGAGATCAGCAGGTGTTCGGTGGCGACGCCGCGGGCGTTGAGGCCGTCCATCTCCTGGATCAGGACCCCGGGGTCGACCACCACCCCGTTCCCGATCACCGGTGTGACCCCGGAGGTCAGGATGCCGGACGGGATGAGGTGCAGCGCGTAGTGCTCGCCGTCCGGCGTCACCACCGTGTGCCCGGCGTTGTTGCCCCCCTGGTACCGGACGACGTAGTCGACCCGACCGCCCAGCAGGTCGGTGACTTTCCCCTTGCCCTCGTCCCCCCACTGGGCCCCGACGAGCACGATCCCCGGCATGCTGTCCCCTTCACAGCAGTGCGCCCCGGCCGCAAGTGCGACCGGGGCTCTTGCGAACCAACACTAACGCAGCGTTCACCACCCCTGCTGGCGGGCCTTGCGCGGGAGCAGGAAGCCGAGCAGGAACGCCAGCCCGACCAGTCCGGTGGTGGCCAGCAGGGTCCGCTCCGCCGCGGTGACCGCGTCTCGCCGGTGGGTGATGGTGGCCGCGGTGGCGATGGCCCTGGTCACGGCCGGGTCGGTGGGCTGGCCGGCGGTGGTGCGGCAGCTGGCCGGCACGACGTCCGGGTCGGTCTCGTTCTCCCGCTCCGCGACGCAGGCCCGTACCCGGGCGACGAGGGCGTCCCGCTCGTGACCGGTCACGCCGTGCGCGGCCAGCGTGGCGTGCAGGCCGGGCGCGGCGGCGGTGTTGAACTGGTGGTGCGCCTGCCCGCCGGCCACCGAGAAGAACAGCGTGCCGAGCACGGCCACGCCCAGCGCGGTGCCGAGCTGGTTGACCGCCTGCAGGATGCCGGAGCCGGAGCCCAGCTCGCGCGGGGCCAGCCCGCCCATCACGATGTCGAACAGCGGCACGAAGATCATGCCCATCCCGATGCCGCCGGCCAGGTTCGGCACGACCAGGTGCCACGCGCTGAGGTGGACGCCGTCGTGGCCGAGCACCGCGTACAGGCCGAGGATGCCGGCCGCCATCACGGCCAGCCCGAGGTGCAGGATGCGCCTGCCCAGCCTGTGCATCATCGCGCCGCCGAACCCGGAGCCGACCAGCGCGCCCACACCCCACGGCGACATCGTCAGGCTGGCGTGCATGGGGGTGTACCCGAGGCCGACCTGGAGCAGCACGCCGACGGTGAGCATCATTCCGCCCAGCCCGCCGAGGAAGGCCAGCGCGAACAGGACACCGGAGACGTAGGACCGCCTGGCGAACACGCTCGGCTCGATCAGCGGGGTGCGGCCGGACCGCTTACGGCGCACCTGGTACCAGCCGAAGGCGACGAGCACCGGCGCGGACGCGACCAGCATCGCCTTCACCCAGCCCGGCCAGCCCAGCTCGCGGCCCTGCACCAGCGGGAACACCAGCAGGAACGTGCCTGTCGCCGCCAGCCCCACGCCGGGCAGGTCGAGCCGGGTGGACCGCAGCTCCGGCGCGCTCGCCGGCAGGAACCGCACCGCGACGGCCAGCGCCGCCACGCCGACCGGCACGTTGATCAGGAAGATCATCCGCCAGCCGGTGCCGAACAGGTCGGCGCCGATCAGCCCGCCGGCCACGATCGGGCCGAGGATGGCGGACAGGCCCATGACCGGCCCGAACACGCCCCACACCTTGCCCATCTCGTACGGCGGGAACAGCTCGCGGATCAGCCCGAAGCCCTGCGGCAGCATGACCGCGCCGAACCCGCCCTGGAGCACCCTGGCCAGGGTCAACGTCTCCGGTGACACGGCGGCGGCGCAGGCCAGTGAGGCGAGCGTGAAGCCGGCCATCCCGACCAGCAGCATCCTCCTGCGGCCGAACATGTCACCCAGCCGGCCGCCGGTGAGCAGCGTGACCGCCATCGCCAGCGTGTAGCCGGCGGCGATCCACTGGAGGTCGGCGTACGAGCCGCCGAGGCTGTGCCGGATCGACGGGGCCGCGACGCTGGAGATCGTCGCGTCGAGCAGGTCCATCACGCTGGCGGCGAGGACGGCGGTGTACGCCAGCCAGCGCCACCGGTACGGGGCACCGGGATCGGGCGGCTGGCCGGCGGCCGTACCGGTGCCGGTGCCGGTGGCGATCGCCTGCTCGCTGCCGGTCGCGTCGAGGGTGGTGGTCATGGGAGGGGTCCTTCCGGTCAACGGGGCGGAACGGAATGTTCTGTTCCCAGACTAGCAGAACGGAATACTTCGTTCCAGTAGTAGACTCGGAAGCATGGACGACACGACGACGGCTCCGCTCAGCGGGCGGAAGGCCCAGGCAGCCCGCAACGACCAGCGGATCCTGGACTCGGCGCGGGCGGTGTTCCTGGCCGATCCGGAGGCGCCCATCGCCGCCGTGGCCGAGCACGCCGGGGTGGGCATCAGTGCGCTGTACCGGCGGTACCGGAGCAAGGAGGAGCTGCTGCAGCGGCTGGCCGGCGACGGGCTGCGGGACTACCTGGCCGCCGTGGAGGCGGCGCTGGCCGACGAGGGCGAACCGTGGGCGGCGTTCGCGACGTTCATGCGCCGCTGCCTGGACGCCGGCACCAGCTCGCTGACCGCGCGGCTGGCCGGCAGCTTCACCGCGACCGAGGAGATGAACCGGGACGGCCGGCGCTCGTTCGAGCTGACCCAGCGGCTGCTGGACCGTACCAAGGCGGCCGGCGCGCTGCGCCCGGAGATCGAGGTCGGCGACCTGTCACTGCTGTTCGAGCAGCTCCAGGCCGTCAACGCGGGCGAAGGAGCCGAGCGCCGCCAGCAGCTCCGCCGCCGGTACCTGGCGCTGGTGCTGGCCGCGCTGCGCGCGCCCGCGGCCGGCGAGCCGCTGCCCGGGCCGCCGCCGACCTGGGCGGAGATCAGCGGCCGGTACAACAGGTAGGGCGACCGCCGTACCCGCGCCTGCGCCCGTTGATGGATGGCGCACGAGGGCTTTTATGGGTGAATTTCCTACGGGCCCCCCAGGCCTGACCGTGAGGTTGGCAGGCGGCGCGACTGGACCCGCGCCGCCTGCCGAACCCCAGCCTCAGGCGAGCCGCCACTCTCCTGTCTCGGCGTCCACCAGGCCGTACCGGACCGCGATCGTCGCGGCCTCCAGCCGGGAGTGCACGCCCAGCTTGGTGAGGACGCTCTGGATGTGGCTGCGGGCGGTCGCCCGCGTCACCCCCATCGCCTTGGCGAGGCCGCCGGTGTCCTCTCCCCGCACCAGCCGGCACAGCACCTCCTGCTCCCGTGGGGTCAGGAAGCGTGCCAGCCGGTGCGCCTCCGAACGGGGCGGTGGCCGTATCGCGGCGCTCACCAGCAACCGCGGCTCCACCACCATCTCGCCAGCGTGCACCCGCCGCACCGTGTCCACGATCTCCGCGACGTGCTGGCCCTTGTGCGCGAAGCCGCGGACCCCCTCAGCGACCGCGGCCCCCACGAGTTGCGCGTCGACCAGTCCCGACAGCAGCACGAGACCGGCGTCCGGAGCCGCCGCCCGCAGCCGTCCCAGGTGATCCAGGACGCTGCCGGACGGGTAGCTCACGTCGAGCACGCACACGTCGACCTTGGCCCGCTCCAGGACGGAGAGAGCCTGTTCCGGCGTGTGGGTGACGCCGACGACCTCGCACCCGTGTTCGTTCAGGACCAGCGCGAGCGACTCCGCGAAGACCGCATGGTCATCACAGACCAGGACCCGCATCGTTACCTGCCTCCCAGGACGCCCCGTCCAACGTGAGCGGCGGTGGCGCGGCGGGAAGTTGGATGCGGACGCAGCCCCCGCCCAGTTCGCCCTGCGAGATCTCGAGGCGGCCACCGTACTGGGCGACGAAGTCCTGCACGATGCCCAGGCCGAGCGAGGCGAGCCCGGACGGACCGGAGCCGAAGCCGGGACCGTCGTCGTCGACCTGCACGGTCGTCCAACCGGTCTCGGCGGTGACCCGGACCTTCACGTGGCCGCTGGTGCCGGCCGCGCGGAAGGCGTTGTCCATCACGTTGCGGACCGATCGCCACAGGGCGAGCCGGTCGACGTAGGACCACGCGGCCGACGGCACGAAGGTCACCGCGGTCATGGTGGCCAGCCGCAGGGCCGCCACCACCTCCCCCACCACGGTGTCCACCGAGATCCGCTCCGGTGCGTACAGTTCGTCGTCGGTCCGCTCGTCGAGCCCCTCGAAGGCCCGCAGGAGCTGGTCGAGCCAGCGTGCCTCGCCGAGGATCTGCTCGATCCTGGCCCGGCTCGCCGGTCCGATGTCGTCGGCACCCGCCACCACCGAGGCCAGCATCATGACGGTGCCGAGCTGGTGGTTGATGTCGTGCCGGATCTGGCGACGTCGGAGACCGACGTCTTCGGTGCTCGGAGCTGGCGAAGGCAGCTCGGGCACCGCGCGCAGTGCGCGCTTGCGAGCGCGCGTCGCTTCGCCCGGCGGCCGAGCCGTCGGTAACATTTGGACATCCACGTAGAAACCCCCCAGGTTGGGCAGAAACCCCCGCGTGCGAGGGAATCCCCGGCCCCAACTTCAATATCTATTGCACGGGCCAAAACGTGACAGTCACCTAAGCGACAGATTTACCGAAGAGTTTCACGTCACCGCACGTCATGCACCGAACGTAGACTTTTTGCGTACCACACTGGATGCGCCGAAGGGGAGTGAACGGCAGGCTTTCCTCATGCCGAAAGTCACCTTTCTCGGGCACGCGGGACTATCCGTACAGGCGCACGGGTTCCGGCTGCTCGCCGACCCCTGGCTGGCGCCGACCGGAGCCTTCCTCGGCTCCTGGCACCAGTTCCCCCGCAACGACCACCTCGACACCCCTGAGCTGCTGGACGTCGACTGGGTCGCGGTGTCGCACGAGCACCTGGACCACATGGACCTGTCGGTCCTCACCCGCCTGCCGGAGCGGACCAGGGTACTCGTCCCCCGGTACCCGTCGCCGGCATTCCGGGACAGGCTACGCGAAGGTGGCGTGCGGCGGGTGATCGAGCTGGCGCCGTGGGAGCCGTTCCCGCTGGACACGGCCGGGTCCTGGATCACCGCGATCCCGGAGCAGTCGCCGATGTGCAACGACGCCGCCTTCCTGGTGGTGGCCGACGGCCACGCGGTACTGGACTGCAACGACGCCCGGCTGACCGCCGCGCAGGCCAGGCGCGCCAAGCATCTGGCGGGCGGCCGGCTCGACGTGATGGCCGTGCAGACGTCCGGGGCGTCCTGGCACCCGATCTGCTACGCGTACCCGCCCGAGGTGGTGGCGCGGATCGAGACGGAGAAGCGGATCGCCAAGTTCCGCGCGGTGATGCGGCTGGTCAGGGCCACCGGACCGGAGCTGGCGGTGCCGTTCGCCGGGCCGCCCTGCTTCCTGGACAGCGATCTGGCGCGCTTCAACGGCAGCCCGGTCTTCCCGGACGCCGAGCAGGCCGCGGACTGGCTGGCCGAGCACCTGCCGGCGCAGCGGTGGGCGTGCTACCGGCCCGGTGACGAGCTGGACCTGGAGACCGGCACGGTCACCCCGGACCCGGTGTCGGTGGGGTTCAGCTACACCGACGGCATCGGGGAGTACCTGCGGCGGTACGCCACCGACCGGGCGGCCGCGCTGGCCGAGGTGCAGGCCGCCCACCCGGAGCCCGGACCGGAGCTGGCCGAACGGTTCCGCGCGCACTTCTCCCGGCTCGGCACGCTGTCGCCGTACTTCCTCACCCGGATCGGGATGACCGTGCGGTTCGAGGTGACCGGCCCGCACGGCGGGAACTGGGACGTGCGGATGGACTCCAGCGGGCTGCGGGTGGACCTGACCGGGTCGGCCGCCGCGCCCCAGTACCTCTTCACCGTCGAGGGCCGCTGGCTGGCTGCCGTGCTGGCCGGCCGGATCGCCTGGGAGGACCTGCTGCTGTCGCTGCGGCTGACCGCCCGGCGCGACCCCGACCAGTACAACGACTACCTGATCGGCCTGCTCAAGCACGCCAACGAGCCGGCCCTGAAGGCCGTCGAGGACTACGAGACCGCCCGCGACGACACGACGAGGGAGACCGAGCGGATCGTGGTCCGCGCCGGCGACACCGCCTACGAGGTCGGCCGGTACTGCCCGCACGCCGGGGAGGACCTGGCCGTCGGCGCCATCGTCGAGGACGGCAGGCTGCACTGCCTCGGCCACAACTTCGTCTTCGACCTGCGCACCGGCGAGTGCCTCAACGCCCGCTGCGCCGCCCTCCCCACCAAGGAGGTCGCCCCGGACTAGCCCGTGTCTCGAAGTGGCTGCCAGGTCCGAAATCCGCCAGCCCGCCGCCCGTCTCGCCACGATCAAGGACTTGTGTCCGCGTTGTCACACGAAAATGCGGCCACAATTCCTTGAGCCTTTTCCATCCTGGGTTATGGGCGGGTTTCGAGGGTGAGGATGGCTTGGGTGAGGGCGGTGGCCCGGTGTGGGCTGGAGCGGTAT
>JBJMIH010000162.1:0-6169 GCA_045806985.1 Mycobacteriales bacterium
CAGTGGCTGCCGAACGAGTACGGCGGCAAGGAGAACCTGTCCGCGATCGCGTTCCTGCGCCAGCTCAACTCGGCGGTCGGGGCGCTGGTGCCGGGCGCGGTGACGATCGCCGAGGAGTCCACCTCCTGGCCCGGCGTGACCCGGCCGGTGCACCTGGGCGGGCTCGGCTTCTGGTTCAAGTGGAACATGGGCTGGATGCACGACACGCTCGACTACCTGCGGCACGAGGCGATCTACCGGCAGTACCACCACCAGCAGGTCACGTTCTCGATGATGTACGCCTACGCCGAGAACTTCGTGCTGCCGCTGTCGCACGACGAGGTGGTGCACGGCAAGGGCTCGCTGCTGCGCAAGATGCCCGGCGACCGCTGGAACGAGCTGGCCGGACTGCGCGCGCTGCTGGCCTACCAGTGGGCACACCCCGGCAAGCAGCTGCTGTTCATGGGCGGCGAGCTGGGCCAGGAGTCGGAGTGGGCGGAGGGCCGCGAGCTGGACTGGTGGCTGCTGGAGCACTCCGACCACGCCGGCGTGCAGCGGCTGGTCGGCGACCTGAACCGGCTGTACCGGGCGACGCCGGCGCTGTGGCGGCTGGACCACGACCCGCGCGGGTTCCAGTGGATCGACGCCAACGACGCCGAGGGCAACGTGCTGTCGTTCCTGCGGATGGACGACGACGGCCGCGAGCTGGCGTGCGTGGTGAACTTCGCCGGGGTGCCGCACGAGGGCTACCGGCTCGGCCTGCCGCGGCACGGCCGCTGGCGGGAGGTCCTCAACACCGACGCCGGCATCTACGGCGGCTCCGGCGTGGGCAACCTGGGCGAGGTGCGGGCCATCCCGGAGCCGTACCACAGCCAGCCCGCCTCGGTCGCGCTCCGGCTGCCGCCGCTCGGCGCCCTGTGGCTGGCCCAGTACTAAGCCGTGTCTCAAGTCGGCTTCCGCCTGTGCTCGTGGCGGATTTTCGGACCCCTGCGGCCACGATCAAGGACTTGTGCCCGCATTTTCATGTGACAACGCGGCCACAAGTCCTTGATCGTGACGAGAAGGGCGGCGGGATGGCGGATTTCGGACCCGGCGGCCACTGAGAGACATGCCTAACCAGCAAGTAATCGGCTCGTCACGCTAAGCTCACCCCCGGCCGCCCCGGGCCGTCAGAGGACGTTCGAGTCGGGCGTGGGGTGGGTCAGTGAGTGTGTCGCACGTCGGTGGGCCTCCACCGGTTACCGCCCCGGCCGGTGTGCCGGAACCGCCGCCGCCGTCTCCGCCCACGCCGCCCTGGTGGAGGGCGATCCGCTGGGGGCGGCTGCTCCGGATCGGGTACGCGGTGGTGGCGGTCCTCGCCACCGTCACGCTGGTGCTCTCCAACATCCGGCTGTACACGGTCGACACAAGCGCGTACGGCGACCCGCGCCGGGTGCCGCCCGACGCGGTCAGCCAGCTGGACTGGCTGCGGAGCCGGCTGGACGGCGGCGCCGCCACCGAGGCCGTGCGGGCGACGCCGGCGGGGTACGTCCTGCTGTACGCGCTGTACGGGGCCAGCTGGGTGCAGGTCGGCGAGCGGGAGACCGGCCGGCTGCGCGCCAGGGCGGCCCGCGAGGTGGGGTGGGCGCTGGCCCAGCTGGACTCCCCGCTCGGGAGGGCCCCGTTCGAGGGCCGGATGGATCCCACCCTCGGCGTGTTCTACCTGGGCTGGAGCGCCTGGCTGCGGGGTGGCCTGCTGCGGTTGCGGCCCGCCCCGGACCCGGCGGAGGCGCGCCGGTTCGACGCCGACTGCGCGACGCTGGCGGCGGCGTTCGCCCGCTCCCCCAGCCCCTACCTGCCGAGCCTGCCCGACCAGGTGTGGCCGGCCGACTCGGTGGTGGCGATGGCCGCGCTGCGCCTGCACGACCGGGTCCGCGGCCAGTCCCGGTATGCCGGCCTGGCCCGCCGCTGGGTGACCTCGGTGGAGCGGCACCTGGACGTGGCCACCGGCCTGCTGCCGCACCGGACCGACACCGCCGGCGCCGCGCTGGAGCCGCCGCGCGGGTCCTCGCAGGTGGTGGTGCAGCGGTTCCTGCCGGAGATCGACCCGGTGTTCGCGCGCCGGCAGTACTCCCGCTTCCGGGACACGTTCGTGCGGCTGGTGGCCGGGGTGCCGGCGGTACGGGAGTACCCGAAGGGCACCAGGGGGCACGGCGACGCGGACTCCGGGCCGATGCTGTTCGGCGCGACGCTGACCGGCACGATGGCGGCGATCGGACCGGCGCTGGAACACCGCGACCGCGACCTCGCCGACGCCACCCTGGCCGCGGTGGAGGGGGCGGCGATGCCGCTGACCTTCGGCGACAGCAAGCGGTACGCGCTCGGTCTGCGGCCGCTCGCGGACGCCTGGCTGGTGTGGGGGAAGACCGCGCTGCCGCTGCCGGACCGGCGGCCGGACCACCCGGGTCACTTCCCGCGGCTGGTGCCGTTCTGGTGGCGGGTGCCGTGGCACCTGCTGTCGCTGCTCGCGCTGATGGTGGTGCTGTTCCCGGCGTACTGGGGGCTGCGCCGGTGGCGGCAGGCGCGGTACGCGGGCGAGGCCGGCGGCGAGGACTTCGACGACTACGGCGAAGAAGATGACGAAGAGTAACGAGGCGTGACGTCAGTGTGACAAGCGAGCCGGCGCGTCGGCCGCGTCAGCTCGCTTGTCACACCGGCGTCGAGTCAGCCGCTGCGGGTGGCCAGTGCGGCGTGGGCACGCTTCATGGCGTGCTCGACCACGTTGATCAGCCCCTGCTTGACCGACTCCCGGGATCTCGCGTCCAGGGTGACGATGGGGACGTCCGGCCCGATCTGCAGGGCCTCCCTGACGTCCTCGACCCGGTGGTGCAGCACTCCGTCGAAGCAGTTCAGGGCCACCACGTAGGGCAGGCCGCGCTGCTCGAAGAAGTCGATCGCCGCGAAGCAGTCCGCGAGGCGACGGGTGTCGACCAGCACGATCGCGCCGATCGCGCCACGCACCAGCTCGTCCCACATGAACCAGAACCGGGTCTGGCCGGGCGTCCCGAAGAGGTAGAGCACCAGGTCCTCGTCGAGCGTGATCCGGCCGAAGTCCATCGCCACCGTCGTGGTGGTCTTGTCCGGCACCTTCGTGATGTCGTCGACGTGGGCGCCCGCGGCGGTCATGACCGCTTCCGTGGTGAGCGGCATGATCTCCGACACGGCGCCGACGAACGTGGTCTTGCCGGCGCCGAAGCCGCCGGCGACCACGATTTTCACCGACGTGGTGGGCGTCGGTGCCGACCTAGAGCTTGCGAAGTCCACTCAACACCCTTTCGAGCAGCTCGAGGCCCAGATGGTCCTCCAGGCTCCCAGGCTGGTGCACGTGTACCAGCCCCTCCTCTGCCATGTCGCCGACCAGCACCCTGGCGACCCCGAGTGGAACCCGAAGCCGTGCCGCGATCTCAGCCACCGACTGCACCTCCTGGCACAGTTCGGCGATGGCCCGACGTTCCGGGCTGAGACCGAACGTGTCCCGGGTGCCCTGCAACGTCGTCGTGACCAACGATTCCAGGGCAAGCTGGACACGCGGCCTGGTGCGGCCGCCTGTCATCGCATACGGCCGCACCAGCGAGCTGGAGTTGTCCGGCGAAGTCATTCCCGCTCCTCAGCGCTCACCGATCCCACTCACCGAGGCACTCACCGAGGGAGGGCCCCCTGCAGCTCGGCACGCAGCGCTGGCGTCAGCACCGCACCGACCCGCGAAACTAGCAGGGCCATCTCGTAACCAACAAGGCCAATGTCACACGCGTGAGAGGCTAGCACTGCCAGACAGGAACCATCCGAAATGGACATCACAAAGAGGAAACCGGTCTCCATCTCCACGATGGTCTGGCGCACCTCCCCACCCTGAAAACACCTGGCAGCGCCCTGTGCGAGGCTGGTCAGCCCGGACGCCACCGCCGCCAGCTGGTCGGCCCGATCGCGTGGCAATCCGTCCGACACGGCCATGAGCAGCCCGTCGGAAGAGACAGCGACGGTGTGGGCCACGCCCGGCACCCTGGTGGCGAAGTTGTTGACCAGCCAGTTCAGGTTCTGGGCTTCTGGGCTTAGTTGGGTCACACTCACGCCTTCTCCTCGGTCACGCTTGCTCCTCGCTGGGCTGTCACACGTTCTCCCGTTCGTCGGTCCCGGCGAGACCACGGCGGCCCGCCTCCCGACCACGCTCGATGCCCTGCCGGTAACTGGACAGCAGCCCCCGTACCGACTCGGGTGTCCGGTGTTTCCCTGGCGGTCCCATTGGTTCCATCGGTCCGGCGTCCGGCGGTGGTACAGGAACCGGAGAGGCGGCTGGGACGGGCGCCGCCGACCGCCCGGCGGCGGGAGCCGCCGACCCGGGGACGAGCTGCGCCTGGGGTACCCGGATGGGCAGGCCGGACCTGGTGAACCCGCCGGTCGGGGGCCGCGCGGCGACCTCGGCCGCCCGCCAGCCCTCGTCGGCGGGCGTGTCCCATGCCCGCTCCTCCGGTGCCGGCTCCGGCGAATCGCCGGATCCGGGCTGTCCCATGACCTGTCCTCCCGGGGTACGGCTCCTGAACCACTCCGATTCGACGGCCGAGAAGATCAGCAGACCGTCATCGTCCGCGGGCTGCGGCGTCGCAGCGGCGCGCGCGGCCGCCGTCTCGGGCGCCCGGGCAGGCGGGCGCGGCGGGTCCACGTCGGCGACCCGCGGGATGACGGTGCGGGTCGGTGGCGCCGTCGTGGGGGGTGGCGGCGGTGTAGAGGATACCGCCGGCATGATCTGAGACTCCATGCCCGGTTGGTCCTGGTCTGCCGGCGGCTCCGGTACGGCCGGAACGACCTCGCCGGCGACCGGCTCGGGAGCGTCCTGCCGCCGCGGCTCCAGCGGGGCGTCCGGACCGCCGATGCGCGGCAGCGCGTGCGTGTCGGCGTCCAGGAAGGCCGCGCCGGGCCCGTCCAGCCGGAACCCCGGCGTGGGCCGCGGCCCGCCGCCGTCGACCGGCTCGGCCCGCTCGGCGAAGCCCTCATCGACCTGGTCGACCTGGTCACCCTGGTCGATCTGGCCGGCGTCACCCGGCGCCCCGGCCGCGGCCGGCTCGGCGGGCGGCGGGCTGCGGCGCGGTTCCGGCCGGGCGTCCGGCGGGCCGCTCTCCGGCCGCCACGGCCGGACGTCGCCGGTGGTGAACAGCGGGCCGGAGTGGCTGCTGCCGGTGGCCGGCGGCTCGCCGCCGGACGCGCCGGGGGTGCGGTACGGCAGGTCGGAGCCGCTGACGTACGGGCTGCTCGGCAGGGCGGCCGGGGGGCTGCCCGGGCCGTAGGAGCTCTCGTACGGGTTGTCGTAGGAGCCGCCGTACGCGCCGGTGGGGGCCGGCGTGCCGAACGGGTTGCCGGGGCCGCTCGGGCTACCCGGCGCGCCGGCGGGCAGCGCGGGCCGGCCGGTGGCGTCGGGCTGCTGGAACTGCCGGGCGGTGCCGCCGCCCAGCGCGGCCGGTGTCGGCGCCGCCGGCGGCCGCACGATCGCCTCCAGCGGCAGCAGCACCATCGCGATCACGCCGCCCAGCGGCGAGGACCGCAGCTGCACCTTCACCCGGTGCCGCGCGGACAGCCGGCCGACCACGAACAGGCCCATCGTCTTGGACAGCGTCACGTCGATGACCGGCGGTCGGGACAGCCGCTCGTTGATCTCGGCGAGCTGGGCCGGCGACATGCCGATGCCCTGGTCCTCGATCTCGACCATGCAGTTCGGGCCGACCATCCGGCTGGCCACGATGACCTTGGTGCGCGGCGAGGAGAACGAGGTCGCGTTCTCCAGCAGCTCGGCGACCAGGTGCACCAGGTCGTTGACGGCGTGGCCGGACACGGCCAGGTCGGTCTCGATGCCGGTCAGCTCGATCCGGGCGTACTGCTCCACCTCGGAGGCGGCCGCCCGCAGCACGTTGACCAGCGGCACCGGCCGGCTCCACCGCCTCGCCGACTCCTCGCCGGCCAGGACCAGCAGGTTCTCGTCGTTGCGGCGCATGCGGGTGGCCAGGTGGTCGAGCTTGAACAGGTCCTCCAGCCGGTCCGGGTCGCGCTCGGACTGTTCGAGCTGGTCGATGAGCTGGATCTGGCGGTCCACCAGGGTCTGCGAGCGGCGGGCCAGGTTGACGAACATCTGCGCGACGTTGCGGCGCAGGTCGTACTGCTGCAC